>ADZZ01000596.1 GCA_000179315.1 delta proteobacterium NaphS2 | reverse complement strand
CAGGGCGTTTTCGGGCCTTAAGAGCTGGATAATAAGATAAACCGCAAAAAAAACCACGAACTTCAAAAAAAGCGTCATAAATAAGAAGACCCCTTTGGCTCGTTTCGGCTTGAGGTTACGTTATAAAAAAAATAAACCCAATTGCCTTTTCCCGAAAGTATACTAGCACAATGCTTTTGGGTGCTCAATGGTTTGTTTTCCTTGAGTGACCTGAAAAAACGAAACGTTAATTTGGCCTATAAAATAAGGCGATCTTTCTTTTTTTCAAGCCTCTTGTTTTTTGGGCGCGCGGCGGGATTTTGGTTTGTCTTGACAGGTCTTAACGGGTGGGTTACACATTCCACGTGAATAATGCCATGGATGAGACTGATTATGCTGCCACTCCCCATATCCGCCAACCGGCCTGTTAAAGAAAGGATCGCCTGGGCTGAATTTTGCTTTCAGACGTCCGGTGATCTTTTTTTCAAGGAGAAAAAGATCACCGGCCTTTTGCGTGAATTTAAGGCTGCCGCCGAAGCCTCCAAACGAAAAATGGATGAGATCGGCGTGGTAGCCCTATGCCGGGAATGTGACCAGGAAGAGGGCGGGTCTTGTTGCGGAAAAGGGCTGGAGGACCGGTACGACGCCTGGCTGCTTCTCATCAACAAGCTTCTGGCCGTGGATTTTCCCCGACAACGTCATCAGGCGGACGGCTGTTTTTTTCTGGGTGAAAGGGGTTGTCTGCTGAAGGCGAGGCATGTGATCTGCATCAACTACATGTGCAAGAAAATTACCAACAATGTTCAACCGTCCCTTATCAATGATCTTCGGGAAGTGGAGGGGACGGAAATAAACGTTCTTTTTATGCTGAATGAAGGGATTAAGGGCCTATTCCGGGGATGGACGGCGCAACAAAAAAGAGCCTGAAAAAAGTGGCCGAGTTTTTTGACGCCAGGCAGGTGGGCGATGTGGGCCCTCTGGGGTTCCGGCGCTCCACGAACCTGACGACCCTTCTGGCCTGTACGGAGCGTTTGGTTGCCGAGAAGATCATAAACCCTGGCCGAAGCGCCTTTCTGGACTTGGGGTGCGCCGACGGCAGGGTCAATCTCCTCTTCAGCTACCTTGCGCGCCTTTCCGTTGGTGTTGAATTGGACGAATGGACATTGGATGAATATGGGCCGCTGAGAACGGAACTGATGCAAACCCTGAAAAAGGAGAAAATGCCTTTTCCCGACGGAAATATTCATCTGTTCCATGGAGATGCGACGGATGAAACGGTGTATGACCGAATAGCTGGTGAAACGGGGTTGGGTCTGTCCGATTTCGATCTTTTCTATACCTATCTGATGATGCATGAGGAGTTTGCCCTGATGCTGGCGGAAAAGGCCAAAAAGGGGGCCATTTATATGGTTTATGGGCTTCATAAGATCATGCCCCGTTATGAAGGATTTCGGCTCATGAAGGACCTCAGTCCCATGGAAGGAGTTCTGGCTCTCTATGAGAAAGAATGAGGAAATTGGGGCCAAAAAGAGGCTGTTTTAATGATGGATATAACTTTTTTGGGAACCGGCGGCGCCTGGGGCGTGCCGGAAATCAATTGCGACTGTGCCATCTGCCGGGAAATGCGGGCCAAAGGGGAGCGAAGGGATCGCACGTCGATCCTGTTGGCCGATAATGACGCTACCCTGCTCATCGATTGTGGCCCCGATGCCAGGGAGCAGCTCCGGCGGAACAAGGTAAAAAAGATCGATGCCGTCTTAATAAGTCATGAACACAATGACCACTATATTGGGCTGGACGAGCTTTTTGTGTACAAAAGAGTGCTGCCAAATGAAGTTTTTTCACCCATTCCGGTCTATTTGACCCATGAGACCCGTCTAGTGGTTGAAGTGAGATTCGCGTATCTGGAAGAACTGGGCGTTATCAAGTTTAAGGAGATTGAGCCCGGACAATGGTTCCGGCAGGGACCCTTTCGCATTTTTCCATTTAAGACAGACCATGGTACCTTTGCAAAAGGCTCGGTTGGGTTTATGGTTCAGGGCACGAGGCATTCGGGTGGGAACGCAAGGCTGCTGTACACTTCCGATTTTGCAGAAATTCCGGACATGCCCACGGAACTGGTGGGGTGTGATATCGTGATCATGCAGTCCTTCTGGTTGAACGAGCCCGTCGACAACCGGCCAAAGCATATGAGTTTTCAAAATGCCATCGGGTACATCAAACGGTTGAAGCCGCGAGGGGAAACTTTTCTGGTTCATATGGGAGATGCGGACCGGGTGCCGGGTGACCCGGCGAACCATATGGCCAAGAAATATGAACCCAAAAGTCCGCTAAAGCCCCCTCTGGAGAAGGACCCGTATCCTATTCCCGGAAACCAGGTCCAGTGGCAGAATACGGTGGACCAAATCCTCAGAGACCATGACATTTCCTACGCCGTTACGGTGGCGCAAGACAATCTGACGGTTCGGATTTGACGGCTACCCCCTGAAAAAGGGGTTGAATTTCCTTTCCTGTCCTATGGTGCTGTGGGGGCCATGGCCCGGATAGACGCGCAACGCATCGCCGAGGGGAAAGATTTTGTTAATAACACCTTGAATCAGCTGTTGATGGTTGCCACCGGGAAAGTCCGTCCTTCCGATGGAGCCGGCAAACAGGGTATCCCCCGTGAAAACAGCCCCCGGTGCATGAAAACAGACCCCCCCGGCGGAATGGCCCGGTGTATGGATTACGGAGAGGGTGAATTCTCCCCACGAAATTTTCTGTCCTTCAAATAAATCTCCGTCTGAGGGAAACCCCAACGCACCCGCATCCTGCGGGTGTATCCATACGGGGGCTTTGGTGACGTTTTTCAATTCCCCGGCGGCGCCAACGTGATCCACATGACCGTGGGTGATGAGGATATAGCGGATGTTGAGTCCCAATTTGGAGATTTCCGTTACGATGCGAACGGCTTCATCTCCCGGATCGATGACCACACCCTCTTTGGTTTTATCGCAACCCAAGATATAGCAGTTGGCCTGGTAAGGGCCGACCACGATTTTTCTCAGCATGATAATTGCCTCAACGAAGGTTGTTTTTTCTAATGGTTACTTTCACGGCATACGCCGCAGCGAACACAGTCTCCCACCCTGCAGCCATCCGACAACCTGCCGTCAAGTGCCAGACGGTGTTCCCTTTGAAGATGCTTTTTTGAAATTCCATGATCAATGAAATCCCATGGGAGGATCTCATCAAGCCCTTTTTCGCGGTAAACGAAAAAGTCCGGGTTTATCTGGGAAAGCTGCATGGCCTTTTTCCAGTTCCCTTTCAATTTGTGGGCGCCTAGAAGGATGCTGCCGACTCTTCTGTCCCCAAGGGAGAGTAATGCCTGGATATAGGCCCATTTTGGGACATCCGTATTGACCATGATGCCGCCGGAGCTGGAAAGCTTCTTTTTCAGTTGTTTTTGTTTTTCTTTAAGTGATCCGAGTTCCGCCATGGGGAACCACTGAAACGGTGTAAAAGGTTTTGGGATAAAACAGTTGACACTGAGTTTGATGCGGCCGATCTTTCCCCTTTCCGCCGATTCCTTGACCATTCGATGCTTGATCTTTTTGACCAGTTCAACGATTTCATCCACATCATGGTGCGTTTCGGTGGGAAGCCCCATGAGAAAATAAAGCCTGATGGAAAAGTCGCTGATACCGGCGATCATTCGGACCGCTTCAAGAATTTGTGCCTCAGTCAAATGCTTGTTGATGATGTTTCGCAGTCTCTGGCTTCCGGCCTCCGGTGCAACGGCGATGGTTTTTTGACCTGATTCCCTTAGATATTCCAGAAGGCCTTGCGTCACGTTTTCGGCCCTCAACGATGAAACTGAAAATTTGCCGCCGTTATGACAAATTACTCCGATCAATTCTTCTATTCCCGGTGTATCCGACACGGCGGGGCTCACCAGACCTACCTGGGAACATCTTTCAAGGGCCGAGTGAATACCTTTTTGGAGTTCGGATTCCGTGTAGATCCGGGGAGGGCGGTAAACATAGCCTGCGGCACAGAAACGGCACGCGTGCCCACAGCCCCTCCCCACCTCTACAAGGACTTTGCTTCCGAACTCCGTGTCCGGTGTGGTAATGCATGACAACGGCATTCCCATATCCGTAAATCCGCCTTTGGGAGAATGGACGGCATGAACATTTTCCGGCACATTTTTTTTTAACGGAATAAAATGTTTCAGCGTTCCGTTTTCTTTATATGCCACGTCATAAAGGGATGGCGCATAGAGGCCCGGTACTTTCCCGGCCAAATGGGGAAAGCCCTCCTTTCGTCTGAAAGTATTTTTTCCAAATTCCAGAAAGGCATCCACAAAAAGATCCAGGTTCTCCTCTGCTTCACCCAGGAGAAAGAAATCCATAAAAGGTGCCAACGGCTCCGGGTTGAGAAAGGAAGCGACACCTCCTGCCATCACATAAGGCTCTTTTTCCGTTCTTTCTTCTGAAAGGAGTGGGATTTTCCCCAGTTCCAGCATCTGTAAAACATTGGGGTAGTCGTTTTCAAAAGAAATGGAAAAGGCTGCCAGATCAAAGCGTTCAAGCGGCATTTGTGATTCCAATGAAAGAAGCGGCATTCGTGATTTCACATAGAGGGCCATTTCTCGACCTTCTGGCAGGAAAAACCGCTCCGCTACCACATCCTTTCTGTCATTTAAAAGCCGGTAGACGATCTGGATGCCCAGATTTGACATCCCCAGTCGATAATGATTGGGGAATAATAATGCCACAGGCAATTTTCCTCCCCAGTCTTTTCGAATGGTGCCCTTTTCTTTCGCCATTGTGGCGCGATAAAGGGCCGTTATGTCATGGGACACAGTCAAGGAATCCTTTCACATGGGATGTCTTCACCCGGCCGAAAGCCTAATCCGCTTTCACCCTCAGAAATGTGGGATAGTCCAGACCGTCCTTCAGCCGGAATCTCTCAAGAAAACCCTTTTTTCGTTTTTTCTCATTCTCTTCTTTCAAATTATTGCCGAGCTTGGATTCCTTTCTCGCAAAGGTCGGTGTATCCAGGCACACACCATTCTTTTTGACGGTCCATTCCTCTTCAATTTCCTCCAGGGTGACATCTCGTAAATTAACCACTTTGGCGTAATCCTGAACCGTTTTTTTCTGAACTTCGTTGCTCAGCGCTACGACACGGCTGCCGGTCTTTTCCTCTGTCATGCTATCTATTCCGGTAGCGACCACCGTAACCTGAATCTCGTCTCCCATGTTGTCATCATAGACAAGGCCCCAGAAGACCTCCGCATCTTTTGCTTCTTCCTTAATATAGCTCGAGGCTTCATCCACCTCTTCCATGGTCATATCAGATGGCCCTGTGAGGTTCATCAACAGACCCTTTGCACCTTCAATGGAAATATCCTCCAGAAGCGGACTGTTGATGGCCTGTTGTGCGGCATCAACGGCCCGTTTTTCCCCTGACGCCCGGCCCATTCCCATGATAGCCGTTCCGTTCCTCGACATCACCTTTCTGACATCCGCAAAATCAAGGTTGATGAAGCCGCTGCTCATGATCAGGTCTGAAATCCCTTTGACGGCCTGAAGCAGAACATCATCTGCTTTGGCGATCAGTTCTTTGAATGAAGTGGTTTTTTCTCCGATGGTTTTGAGACGCTCATTGGGGATGACAATAATGCTGTCAACTTCGCTTTTGAGTTGCTCGATGCCTTCCAAGGCCTGCTTCATTCTCTTGTCACCCTCGAATTTGAAGGGCTTGGTCACAACGGCCACGGTCAGCGCATCACTTTCCTTGCTTTCTCTGGCTGCCACGGGAGAGGCGCCGGTGCCCGTTCCACCACCCATGCCGGCGGTTATAAAGACCATGTCGGACCGATCCATGGCTTCCCGGAGTTCATGCAGACTTTCCTCGGCCGCGCTCCTACCGACTTCAGGATCGGCGCCCGCACCAAGACCCATGGTGATTTCCGGTCCCAGCTGGATTTTCCTGGTGCAGGTCGATCGATCAAGGTCTTGACAATCCGTATTGGCCACAACAAATTCAACGCCTCTGAGATCGGAATTGATCATGTTGTTAATGGCATTTCCGCCAGCGCCACCAATGCCCAGAACTTTAATCCTGGCATGATAGGCTCCTTTTTCCGTTTCGTCGACAAATTCAAATTTCATCTTTCCCTCCTTACCTTTTAAATGTTAAACGATATCTTTAAACCAGCGTTTCATCCTTGCCATGACGAGATGAAAAATGTTGGAATCCCTGATTCGAAATTTTTTCTTCTGCTTGTAGGTTTTGGCCCCGTACAGAACAAGGCCCACGGCTGTGGCATACATGGGTTTGTTGATCAGATCGACCAATCCATCGACGTCCTGTGGATAACCCACACGGGCCGGAGCGCTGAAAATCTGTTCGGCCATTTCGCTGATGCCGGGAAGTTCGGCAGAACCCCCCGTTACGACCACCCCCGAACTGGCAAGCTCGTCATAACCGGATTGGACAAGCTCCTCGTAAATGAGTGTGAAAATCTCTTCCACTCTCGGTTCCAGGATTTCTCCCAGGATCTGTCTGGAAAGTGTCCGCGGGCTCCTGCCGCCGACCCCCGGGACTTCAATGGTTTCATCCTTGCCGATCATGGATGAAAGGGCGGCCCCGTATTTGATCTTGATCTTTTCAGCCTCCAGCTTGGGAGTTCTGAGTCCTACGGCAATGTCATAGGTCAAATTATCACCACCCAGTGCCAGAACCGATGTGTGTTTGATGGCGCCTTTGGAAAAAAGCGCCAGATCGGTGGTGCCCCCTCCGAAGTCTATCAGTGCCGCGCCCAGGTTTCGTTCCTCCTTTGAAAGAACGGCCTCGCTGGATGCCAGGGATTCCAGTACAATGTCGTAAACATCCAGTCCGGCTCTGTTGGCGCATTTAATGATATTCTGTGCAGAGGTCACCGCACCGGTAACGATGTGGACCTTTGCCTCCAGGCGAACGCCCGACATACCCAGAGGGTCTACAATGCCGTCCTGGTCATCAACGATGAATTCCTGGACCAGCGTGTGGATGACTTCCCGGTCCATGGGGACTGCTACTGCACTGGCCGTCTCAATGACCCGTTCAATGTCTTTTTTGGTCACCTCCTTTTCTTTGAGCGCTATAACGCCCGGTTTGTTAACCCCTTCAATGTGTCCGCCCGCGATTCCCGCATATACGGAACCGATTTCACAGCCGGCCATTGTTTCTGCTTCTTCTATGGCCGCCTTAATGGAATCCACGGTGTTTTCAATGTTGATGACCACACCCTTTCTAAGACCTTCCGAGGGATGGCTTCCCATTCCGATGATTTCAAGGCCCTCAGGGCGAACCTCCCCCACCACTGCACAGATTTTGGTGGTTCCGATATCCAGGCCTACAATGATGTCCACGCCCATGAAATAATTACCTCATCCCGAAACCTGATTTTTTTTAAAGGATACAATTGCGCCATCCCCATGATTCAAATCAATCTGGGTTACAAAGTGAATTTTTCCCGACTCGCTTAAATGTTTTGCCACCTGTTTCAGCGCATCCATTTTGCCGGCCACATTCTGCCCCGGGATGCGGATTGCGACCTGCATATGGTTAAAATACAAAGAGATTTCTCCGTTTTCATCGAGATGTATTTCGGACAGATTCTGGACGGACCATCGGCCTTTTTCCTTTTTGAGTACACGCAAAACGTTGGCGGTTTCATGCAACTTGCTCTTTTGGCCGGGGTCCTTAGGAGACAGACCTGTCAAAATGGGAAAATCTATTTCATCGTTCGGCGAGATCGATTTAAAAAGTTCACCTTGTTTGTTCATGTAATGGAATTTGTTCATCAGGACCAGCAGCGCCGGTTCTTCTTTTTCCACCTCCACAATCAGAGTGTCCGGAAATCGCCTTTCCACGGTTGCGGTTCGAACCCACGGATGTTTTTCCATCTCATTTTTTAAAACTTCAAGTTTGAGGCTCAAGAGTCCCTGTTCGGATGTCAGCCCGCACATTTGAAGGAGATCATTTCTGATGCTTTCATCAACTCCCCTGATTTCAACGCGCTGCAGTTTCATATATGGAGAAGAGAGCAGGCAGTTGTAAAGCACCACAAAAGTCAGACTGACGGCCGCCAAAACAGAAAAAAACAAAAAAAGTTTCATGAATCCCGAGCCGATGCTTCTGAAAAACTGCCAAACCGGCAACCCCTTGGATTTTCGACGGTTGTTTGGGGCGCCTTTTCGAGTCCGCTTTCTTGGGGGATTCAATTTCATTTTTAAACTGCCCGCATGGTGATTCATGGTTTTCACAAGACCCGTTATGCTTTTTTACCCACGATTTTTATTTCCGGTTCCAGGTCTATGCCTGATGTTCGTTTGACCTCGAAGCGCACCAGCTCCATGAGCGACAGAATGTCTTTTGCCGTGGCGTTGCCCTTGTTCAGGATGTAGTTGGCATGTTTTTCGGAAACCATGGCGTCACCAATTTTTCTCCCTTTGAGCCCTGCTTTTTCAATAAGCCTGCCGGCATGATCACCCGGCGGATTCTTAAACACGCTACCGGCACTGGGCGCATCAAGTGGTTGCGTTTCTTTTCGCGTCTTGAGAAAATCGCCCATTTTTAAAGACACCTTATCCGGCGTTGAGCGACTCAGTTCTAAACAGGCATTAATGATGGCGCTGTTTTTTTGCACATGAAGCCTGCGGTATGAAAATTTCAGGTCTGAACGATTCACTAAGACCTCTTTGCCGCCGGGCACCACGCATTGAATGTTTCTGACCTTTTCACCTATCGCATGTCCGAAAGCCCCGGCATTCATGACCACCGCACCGCCAACCGTTCCGGGAATTCCGGCCATGAATTCAAGGCCCGACATGCCTTTTTGTCTGCACCATTTCATGAGATCCGTGAGGTGAAGGCCACCTCCCGCCCATATTAGGGAATCTTCAGGTCCTTTATTAATCGTCGCAAGCGATCCCTTTAACAGAATCATGACACCGTCAATGCCATCGTCGGTTACAAGTAGATTGCTTCCCTTCCCCAGCACATGGTAGGGGATACTTTCACCGGACAGATAGCGGATGACCTCCTTCAGTGTCAGAAGGTCACGGGCTTCCCAAAGGACCTCAACAGGCCCGCCCACCTGATATGTGGTGCGTTGATGCATGGGGTAATTGAATCTGATCCCTTTTCCCGCAAGCTTCTCAAGTGCTGCTTTTTGGTGACGATCCATTTTCTCAATGTGCTGCCGGCTGCAAACCGAAAAATTGTCAGCGTTAGTTTTATTGTGCCAAAAAGCGCTCCCCTTCCTTGTGGACGTTGCCCGCCCCCAGTGTCAGCACAAGGTCACCGGGCGTCAGCAATTTTAGAAGTGTGGGCACCACCGCTTTAAGGTCGTTGCAGAAAATCACTTCCTTGTGTCCGTGTTCTTTGATTTCCCGGACCAGGTTTTCCGAATTGATATTCTCAATGGGGTCCTCCCCTGCGGGGTAGATGGGCGTCACCAAAAGGACGTCCGCATCATTGAAGGAAATCACGAAACGGTCCAGCAATGACTGTGTACGCGTGTAGCGATGCGGTTGGAAAACGACCACCAACCTCTTTTCGGACCAGCAGGTTTTCACGGTTTTAAGGGTCGCCATGATTTCGGTGGGATGATGTCCATAGTCGTCCATGACCATGATGCCGTTTTTTTCTCCCTTTATCTGTAACCGCCTGGCAAGTCCCCCCAGGGCGGTGAGACCTTCACCAATGACTCCCATCTCAAGGTCAAGCTCGAGACCCACGGCGGTGGCAGCCAGGGCGTTTAAAGCGTTGTGCGCACCGGGCATTCCCACGGAAATGCGACCCATGGAATTATTTCGGTAAATGACTTCCAGACTGGTGCCCCATTTTTCGTTTCTAAGATCTTTTCCTCTGAGATCGGCCTGCGTGCTCATGCCGTAAGTGATATACCTTTTTTTTAACTGAGGAATGATGCCCTGAATTTCCTCGTTGTCCTGACAGAGGATGGCGATACCGTAAAAGGGAATCTTATTAATAAAATCTACAAAGGTTCGCCGAATGGCCGCCATGCTGCCATAATGGTCCATGTGTTCATGATCAATATTGGTTACCACCGCGATGCTCGGAGAGAGCGCCAGAAACGATCCGTCGCTTTCATCTGTTTCCGCCACCAAAACATCGCCCTGGCCCAGTTTGGCATTGGAGCCTCCCCAGATATCCAGGCGCCCACCGATGACCACTGTGGGATCGAGTCCTCCCCGCATCAGGATAGAGGCGACCATGGATGTGGTGGTTGTTTTTCCATGGGCTCCCGCGATGGCGACACCATATTTGAGGCGCATGAGTTCCGCCAACATCTCAGCCCTGGGGATGACCGGGATGTACCGGTCTTTGGCTTCCTGAAGTTCCGGGTTTTGAAAGCCGACCGCCGAAGAGTAGACCACCACGTCGGCTTCCTGAATGTTGTCGCGTTTGTGGCCCCTGAATACCCGGCATCCCAGTTTTGAAAGTCTTTTGGTAGCAGCGGAATCCTTTAGATCGGAACCGCTGACAATGTATCCCAGGTTGATCAACAGTTCGGCAAGCCCGCTCATGCCGATGCCCCCGATGCCCACAAAATGAATATGCTTTGCCTTACCGAACTGTTTCATGATCTTTCCGATACCTTCTGCGTTTGAAAGTTAACAGTTAACCGCCAGCCGGCAAAAACATCATAAGCTGATCCACGATCATTCGGGCTGCGTCCGGACGGCCGAATCCTCGGGCGGCTTCACCCATTCTTTGCAGCTTCTGAGGGTGCGCCATGTAATCTGTAATGGTGCTTGCCAGGCCCTCAGCGCTCAGATCTTTCTGAAGGATCATTTCCGCTCCGCCCATCTGCGCCAGTGACCGGGCATTGGTTTCCTGATGTCCATTGGTCGCATAGGGATATGGAATGAGGATCGACGGTTTCCCAAGGGCTGCCAGTTCAAACAGGGTCGTTGCCCCGGCCCGGCCGACCACCATGGTTGCCCGGTGATAGGCTGAAGCCATGTCCTCAATAAAAGGAAGCACTTTTGTTTCAATGTCCCGACCTTCAAAACCTTCCGCCCGATAGTCCGAAAGGACCCTCTGATGATCCTGTTTTCCTGTCTGATGAATGAAGTCGAAGGCTTTCCCCGATTTTCTTAAAATGCCGTAAGCCTTCACAAAGGCATCGTTGATGGCTCTGGCGCCCTGACTTCCGCCCACCACCATAACCGTGAAGGACGGCGTTTCAACGACAGCATCCAGCGGGAACGACATCAATTCACGCCTTACGGGGTTGCCCGTAAGGAGGATGTCTCTGTTTTTGAAGTGGGCGGCGCTTTCTCTAAAAGAGATAAAAATGCGATCCACAACGCGGGCCAGCAAACGGTTGGTCAGTCCCGGATAAGAGTTTTGCTCATGGATGGCCGTGGGTACGCCAAGCAGCCTGGCAGCCAGGCAGAACGGTCCGGCGGAATAGCCGCCTACACCGACCACAAAAGACGGCCTGAATCCCCTGATGATCTTCATTGACTGAAAAAGACTCCCCGGCAGCATGCTCAAAACAGCGAGGCCTTTTTTCCATCCACGGCCTTTCATGCCCTCCACCCGAATAAAGGCCACTCGAAAGCCGTATTTCCGAAGAATTTCCGACTCCATCCTTCTGCGGCCTACCACAAAAAGAACCGATGCATCAGGATCCCTGGCTTCCAGTTCCCTGGCGATGGCAATCCCCGGAAACAGGTGTCCACCGGTTCCGCCTCCCGCGATGATGCAACGTATCTTCTGTCCTTTCCCCTCAGTCATTTGTTATCCGTTAACTTGAGTTCCTCGAAGAAATATTCAAAAGGACCCCGATACCTGCCAGCGTCATCACCAGGGATGAACCGCCATAGCTGATAAAAGGAAGCGTGAGGCCCTTTGTAGGCAGCAGTCCCAGGACCACGGCCATGTTGACGATGACTTGAAGACCCAAAAAACAGGTTAGACCAAGCGCCAGATAGCTGCTGTAAAGATCTTTGGAGTTAAGTGCGATTCGAATGCCACCCATGATCAAAACCCCGAACAGTACAATGGCGACGGTTACGCCCAGAAGGCCCAGTTCTTCACCCATGATGGAGAGAACAAAATCCGTATGGGGTTCGGGTAGATAGAACAGTTTCTGCTTGCTGTTCCCCAGGCCCGCGCCGAATATGCCTCCCGAACCGAAGGCCAGAAACGAGTGGATAATCTGAAAACCGATTCCCTTTGGGTCATCCCAGGGGTTCAAAAAGGCCAGCCACCTTTTGACCCTGTATTCGGCATTCCAGACCAAATACGCGAAAAACGGTGCAGCCAACAGCAACAGCGCCAAAAGCTGCAGGATTCGGACCCCTCCCACAAAGAGCAATACCAGCGCCCAGGCACCTATAATGACGGCTGTCCCAAGGTCCGGTTGCAGATAAATGAGCACCATGAATACGCCCACCACCAGCAGGTGGGGCAGCAGGCCCTTTGTAAATAATTCCAAGTCCGTCCCTTTCTTGCTCATGGAATAAGCCAAATAAACTGCCAGGGAAAACTTCACCATTTCAGAAGGCTGAAAAGAGAACCCACCCAGATTTATCCATCGGTAAGCGCCGCCCACCCTTCGGCCCAGGCCGGGAACAAAAAGAGCTGACAGAAAGAGAACACTCAAAAGCAACAGGGGGTACACCAGCTTTTTGTAGAGGGTGCAGGGGATGTACCGCGCGATCAGCATGGCGACAATTCCCAAAGTGCAAAACAGGACCTGTTTCCTCAAGTAGAAGTTGCTGTCTCCGAAACGGTGTTCGGCAATGTTGTTACTGGCGCTGTAAACCATGAGCAGCCCCAGAGCGATCAGAAGGATCACCGGAATGAGGATCATTAAATTGTATCCCGCGTAGACCTTTGCCTTATCTCCCATTTGAGAGGCCCTCGACAGCGCTTTTGAAAGCCCTGCCACGTTGATCGTAGTTTTCAAACATATCAAAACTCGAGCAGGCGGGTGCCAGCAGCACCACATCGCCGCTTTCGGCCATATGGGCGGCCTTTTTTACCGCATCCGGCATGGTTTCGGCCAAAGAAAAGGGTGTTTCACCGGTGAAAGCCTCGGCCAGGAGGCTTGCCGATTCTCCCATGAAAACCGCTCCCTTCACATGCCCTTTGCAGGCATTGACCAGCGGCTGATAGTTGGAACCCTTGTGTCTGCCTCCCGCGATAAGGATCAAGGGTTTGTCAAAGCTCTGTACGGCTCTCACGGCTGCATCCACATTGGTCGCCTTTGAATCGTTATAAAATTGCACTTTTTTTTGCAGAAACCCATGCCCGTTTGCGCATACCCGCTCAAGACGATTGGAAAGCCCCTTGAACGCATTAATGGTTTTCTGAATGGGCTCGGGGGCCAAACCAAGGGCCTGCCCCGCCAGAACAACGGCAAGCAGGTTTTCCAGATTGTGTGCGCCCGGCAGGGAAAAGGCGCTCAAATTAAAACGGCCTTTTTCCGTTACCGCTGAAAGAATCCCTTCATTTTCAATAAAGGCATCAATTCCCGCCCCTTTTTTAAGCCCGTAGCGCAATACGGAAGTGCCTTCGGGCGGGGTCGTCTTTTTGAGAACGATGTCGTCATCATTGAGGATGACCGTTTGCCCCGCGCCCTGATTTTCAAAAATCCTTAATTTTGAATGTATGTAAGCGGAATAGTCGGCATAACGATCAAGGTGGTCCGGCGATATGTTCAAAATGATGGAAATTTCCGGAGTGAATCGCTCAATGGTGTCCAGTTGAAAACTGCTGATTTCCACCACCAGATAATCGGCCTTCATTTCTCCCATCAGATACGCTGTGAGAGGGGTACCGATGTTGCCGCCCACAAAAACGGCAAGTCCCTGATCTTCCAGCATTCGTCCCAGAAATGAGGTTACGGTGGTTTTGCCGTTTGTTCCGGTAGCGGCAATGATCGGAACGTCAACATGCCTCGCTGCCAGTTCCATTTCCCCTATGATGGGTATTTGCCTTTTAAGTGCTGCTTTCATAAACGGTGTGTCCAAAGGGACACCGGGACTTAGGACAATGGCATCGGTTTCAAGGAATGTTTTTTCACGGTGCTTCCCCGTTTCCAGTGAAACGCCTAAGCTGTTAAGTTCGTTTTGATATTCATCATTCAGTCGGGATGCTTCCCTTGCATCGCTCACGGTAACCTCGGCGCCTTTCTCAACCAGCCATTTGGCAGCCCAGTATCCCGAGGTACCGAGGCCCACCACCAGAAACCTGGAGCCTGGAATAAGAAGAGAAGGATTTTGATCTTGAGCGATATTCAATTTGTTACCTCAATTTGAGGGTGCTGATGGATAAAAGTGCCAGGATGATGGCAATGATCCAGAAGCGCACGATGACTTTCGGTTCAGGCCACCCCTTCAATTCAAAATGGTGATGGATGGGGGCCATTCGAAAAATTCGCTGTCCTCCCGTCAGCCTGAAGTAGGCCACTTGAAAAATAACGCTGAGGGCTTCAAAGACAAAAAGCCCTCCCACCAAAATCAGGACAAGTTCCTGCTTTGTGATGACGGCAACCGTTCCCAGTAGCGCCCCAAGGGGCAGTGATCCAACGTCACCCATGAATATTTCAGCGGGATAAGCATTGTACCAGAGAAAGCCCAGGCCCGCGCCCACCGCCGCGCCGCAGAGGATGGAGATTTCACCGGCGCCAGGCAAATAGGGAATCTGGAGATAGGATGCAATTTTTATATTTCCCGCCAAATAAGCGAAGATCAGGTAACAACCGAAGGCCACAATCAACGGACTGATGGCCAGTCCATCCAGTCCGTCGGTTAAATTGACGGCATTGGAAGTACCCACAATGATGAAGACGGCAAGGGGAATGTATCCCCATCCAAGATCCGGTGCGATATGTTTCAAAAAGGGCACATTGAGTCTGGAATCAAATTCAGGAAATAAATAGAGTGCGGTGGCCACCAACAGGGCGCCAACGATCTGAAGGGTAAATTTCGTCGAGGCGCTCATGCCATTGCGGTTTTTCCCCGTCACCTTTGAATAATCGTCCGCAAAACCGATGGCGCCGAAAAACAGGACCACGAAAACGGCGAGCTGAATATAGCGGTTGAGGGGATCCGCCCACATCAATGTCGCTACGACGATTGCCGGCAGGATCAGACATCCGCCCATGGTAGGGGTGCCGGCTTTGGCCTGGTGATCGGGTGGACCATCTTCCCGGATCTTTTCCCCAATCTGCAGGGCCCGAAGTTTTTTGATGCCCCAGGCGCCCACAAAAAAACAGAGCAACAGGCCTGTCAGACTGGAAAGGATCGTCCTGAAGGTAATGTACCTGAAAACGTTGAGCCAGGAATAATCCGAATGGAGAAGATATATCAGTTTGTAAATCATCGACCTTTGAACCTAATTTAGTTACGGGGCATCTAGCGTGTCTGACTCTGAATCGCCTGGACTTCACGGTTGGCGGTTGCAGCGATGACCACATCCAAAAATTTATCCATATCAAAGGGTTTGCATAATCGGGTTACGACCTGCGGCAGGTCTTTGTCCGTGAGCCTTTGATCCGAAGGGTTTCCCGTCATGATAATGATTTTCTCTTCCCTTCCTGACTGTCGCATACTCTTGAGCATACTTACGCCGTCCAGACGGGGCATATTGATATCCGTGACCACCAGATCAAAATGATTGTTCTCCAGTTTTTCCAAAGATTCCTGGCCGTCCCTTGCGAGGCTCACCTCAAAACCCCCGTGCAGCAGCGCTTCCGACAACAGGTACCGAATCCCTTTTTCATCGTCCACCACCAGCACTTTGATTGGCTTTTCCATTCTTACTTTTTCTCCTGTTTGCTAGAAGTAACCGTCCGGTTTCATCTATCCTTTGACAAAACTTCTCTTCAAATGCATTTCAAGCCCTTCCGAGACTTTTTCAAATTGCATCTTTCTGGAACCTTTCAGAAAAATTACATCCTTGGGCCGTGCTTTGCGGATTATGTTTGCGGTGAGTTCGTCGTGGGTTTCAGAAATGATGACATGATTTGAAGGCATGCCTGCCGCGATGGCCCCGTTTCTGACGTGTTCTCCATGGGTTCCCATGAAGAAGAGCCTGGAAGCACCTGATTCGGCAATCCGGCTGCCCGCTTCCCGGTGGGCGGAGACTGCGGCCTCCCCAAGTTCCAGCATATCTCCCAGCCCCACAATCAGCCTTCCATCTCTGTCTACCATCTTTAAAGCGGAAAGAAGGGCGGTTTCCAAAGCGGAAGGGTTGGCATTATAGGTGTCATCGATCAGAATGATATCTCCTTCAAGGGGTATGCACTGGAATCGTCCTTTAACGCCTTTAAAATTCCGGAGCCCTCTTGCAATGTTTTCGACAGGTTCCTTTAGGGAAAGCGCAATGGCAGCTGCGGCCAAGGCATTTTTGACATTGTGAACGCCCGATACGGGAAGCTGAATCGGCCACGTATCGTCGCTCCAGCGCAAATCAAAACGTATCCCCTTAAGTCCTTTTGTTTCGATGTTAACGGCATGAATATGGTTTCCCTTTTTCATTCCGAATGTGACGAATTTTCTGTCAAATTTTGTGGCGTGTTTCATCAGCACCGCGTCATCACCGTTTAAAATGATTTTTGTGTCTGGAGAAGCGTGTGCGATCAGTTCCGTTTTGGCTTCAGCAACGCCATCCATATCACCCAACCTTTCCAGATGGGCCATCCCCACATTCAAAATAGCCGCCGTATCCGGACCTGCAATTTCAGTTAAACGGGCAATTTCACCTTTATGGTTCATGCCCATTTCAACGACTGCCCGCTTGTGGCTTTCGTCCAGTTTTAAAAGGGTTACGGGCAATCCGATGAGATTGTTGTGATTGCCGGGGTTTTTGAGCGTTTTGTTTTCCATCTCAAGAATGGCAGCTGTCATTTCCTTGGCGGTGGTTTTTCCTGAACTCCCCGTGATAGCAGCTAATTTGGCGGTATGTTGCCTGCGCCACCACGCAGCCAGATCTCCCAGGGCCCTTAACGTGTTATCAACGGCAATTACCGCGATTTCAGGTCGGTTTTCAACGGAAATCGTGTATTCCCTTTGCACAACCACACCCGAAGCGCCCTCTCTAACGGCCTGATGAACAAAGTCGTGACCATCAAAACGTTCCCCTTTCAGCGCCCAGAAAAGATCGCCCGGATGCACACGCCTCGAGTCGGAATTGAAAGCGGCAAAACAGGCCCGGGGATTTCCATGAAGCAGGTTTCCATGAACCGCTTTCACGATTTCCTTGGAAGATATTTTTCCCCACCGAGGTGCCATATATTCCTTCGTTTCCTCTACGAAAGTGAGGCCGCCCGGGCCGCCACCACGCGATCATCGAAATTTCTTCTTGTTTTTCCCATAAGCTGGTAGTCTTCATGTCCTTTTCCGGCAATGAGCACCAGATCATCATTTGCCGCCTCTCGAACGGCCATTCTGATGGCCTTCTCTCTATCCAGCTCAATTACATAATTCTGGTGTCCGGAAGCGATGACGCCCTTTTCAATTTGGTCGGCGATTGAAGCGGGGTCTTCGGAGCGCGGGTTGTCCGAAGTGACAAATATTCTGTGACTGTTGGCGCCCGCTATTCGGCCCATTTCATATCTTTTCCCTTTGTCCCGGTCCCCGCCACATCCGAACACGGTCAAAATTCGTCCGCTGGTGATTTGTTTTGTTGCAGCCAGCGCCTTTTCCAGTGCATCAGGGGTGTGGGCATAATCCACAATAATGGCCAGTGATCTGTCGTTGGGAACCAGCTCCATACGTCCGGGGACCCCTTTCATGCGCTCAATGCCCAGCAAAATGGCCTTCGAATCCACTCCCATGGCCATGGCAGCGGAAGCGGCCGCCATAATATTGTAAATGTCAAAGTTTCCGATGAGCGATGACCGAATATCAATTTCCTCTCTTTTTTCGAAAATGAGCCTGGCGTGGAGCCCTTTGCGGCTGACGCTGACATCTTTGGCTGTTACATCACATGAATTTCCGAGGCCGTAAGTCACTGTTCTGGCCGGCGTCAACGCCATAAGGTGTTTCCCCCAAGGGTCATCGGTGTTGATGACGGCGCAGGCGGCTCCCTGGTTTCCGCGATTTCCAAGTCCTTCAAACAATAGGCTTTTGGCCCGGAAATAGTCGTCCATGGAGTGATGGTAATCCAGGTGGTCCCTGGAAATATTTGTGAACAGAGCAACACGAAACGGGCAATCCGCAACCCTTCCCTGATCCAACGCGTGTGAAGATACTTCCATGATGACATCGGTGGCGGACTGATCGGCCATTTCGCGCAAGATTTTCATCAAATCCAATGATTCGGGCGTAGTAACTGAAGACTTAAAACACAGCTGGCCAATGCGACGGTTGATTGTGCCGATGACTCCGGGATTTCTTCCTGCGGCCGCGAGTATGAATTCTAAAAGATAACTGGTGGTTGTTTTTCCGTTGGTGCCTGTAATGCCGATCAAGTTCATGGTTCGAAAAGGGTGACCATAAAACGTTGCAGCCAGTTGCGATAGTGCTTTTCGCGAGTCTTCCACCTGTAGTAATACGGGCATTTGATCCGATTCGCACGCCAATTTCCGCGCAATCGCATCCGTCTTTAACTCCGATAAAACGGCAACAGCGCCTTTCCGGACGGCGTCCCCAATGAAGTCGTGACCATCCAGGCTTTGGCCCTTCATGGCCACAAACAGATCGCCGGGCTCAATTCTGCGGGAGTCATAGTTTATGTGAGAGATTTCCAAATCCAGTCCGCCCGAAAGTGTTTTGATGTTGATGTTCTCTATGAGTTCTCTTAACAGCATGTGCGGTTACTAAAATTGCTTTCAAGCTTTCGTCTTTTCACATGGGTGGCTTAAAATTCACTTTCACACTTTTGATGGTTTTTAATGAAGAACCGGGATCCGGGCTCTGTTTAATGGCCAGTCCTGAGCCTTCGAGGCTCACTTTAAGCCCCAGGGCATGGGTGCGTTTGAGGACTTCCCGCATGCCTAGCCCTTTAAAATCAGGTAATTGTCCCGACTGTAGGGGTAGCGGCGGTTTTGCTTCGCTTACCGATGCATTGACAATTTCCGAAGGGTTTTCCGGTTGTTCCTTCGCCTCAGCCGATTTGGCTTGAATGTTACCCAGCAGAGATGGGTGAGGACTGATTCTGAGGTGGTTCAGCGCCCATGATCCCACTTCCCTGAAAACGGGGCCTGCCACCAGACCGCCGTAGATATGACCTCTAGGTTCGTCTATCATCACCAGAATGACCAGACGGGGTTTTTCCGAAGGAACGAAGCCGACAAAGCTCGCCACATATTTCCTTTTTGAATAGCGCTTTGTTTCGGGGTCCACTTTTTGGGAGGTGCCCGTTTTTCCGGCCACCCGGTACCCTTCGATGGCGGCCTTTTGGGCAGTGCCGTCTTCGGTGGCCACGCCTTCAAGTATGGTGGTCACCTTCCGGGCGGTTCTGGCTGAAATGGCCCTTTTCACCACTTTGGGATTGTTTTCTTCGGTGATGTTTCCAGACGCATCAACGATTTTTGAGACAACATAGGGACGCATCAGTTTTCCTCCATTTGCGATGGCCGCCATGGCCATGGTCAGCTGCAAGGAAGTGCTGGTCATACCCTGCCCAAAAAAAACAGTCGCCCGGTCGATTTCCCTTGCATTCTTCGCGCCTCTGATGAACCCGTTCCGTTCACCCATAAGATCAATATCCGTTTTTCGTCCAAAGCCGAAATTTTTCAGATATTCGGTGAATTTCCGATAACCGAGCTTCTGGCCCAACTTAATGGCGCCGATATTGCTGGAATGGACAACGATATCAGCGACGGAAAGCTTGCCGTATTTGTGGGTGTCATGCACCACTCTGCCACCTACTTTGAATTTGCCCTGCTCACAGTAAATCTGGGTGAGGGGCGATACCACGGATTCTTCAAGTGCCGCTGATAACAAAAAGGCTTTCATGGTGGACCCCGGTTCAAAACAATCGGTTATGGCTCGGTTGCGCCATTGATAAGGTTTGTAGTGGAAAAAAACATTTGGGTTGAATTCCGGTACGACTGCCATGGCCAGAATTTCACCGGTCCAGGGATCTGCCACTACACAATGCCCACCCTTTGCCTTTGCTTCTTTGACAGCGTGCCGAAGAGACTGTTGCGCTTTATACTGAATATCCTTATCGATAGTCAGATAGAGGTTGTGGATGCTCGTATCTGAAGTGGTGGGCCTTGTGACGGCAAACGGTCTTCCCAGCGCATCCCGCATAAAGGCCAGTTTTTCTTCGGGACCCCTCAGCAGCTTGTCGAACTCTTTTTCAAGACCTTCCAGGCCCTGGTTGTCAGTCCCCGCAAATCCGATGACGTGAGCGGCGGTTTCACGACCGGGATAATACCGTCTCGCTTCGGTGGTGACCCCCAATCCTTTGAGCTTGAGGGCATTGACTTGTTCCGCCTGGGTTTGTGGTATCCTCCTTTTGATCCAGACAAAAGATCGGTTCAGTTCAATTTTTTTCAGTATGGTGCGCTGGTTTTCGTCCAGAATTTTGGCAAGCGCCCGGGCTGTTTCAATTTTGTCTTTTATCTGTTTTGGATGGGCAAATACTGACCCGGTCTGAACGGTGATTGCCAGTTCATGCCCTTCTCTGTCATAAATAACGCCTCGTTTGGGCGGCAAGGTTGTGGTTCCGATGATGCCGTTTTCGGCGATGCCGCGCAGATAGTCCTGCTGCAATACCTGGAGCTGATAAATCCTTACGAAAATGGTCAACAGCCCGCCCATGAAAAAAACACTGACCAAATGAATGCGAAAACGGATCCATTTTTTTTCCTTCAGCTTCATGGCAGCAGAACAATTTGTTCAGGTTTTGGAGGGCTCAGCCCAAATTTCTGAATTGCAAGACGTTGCAGGTTTTGCGGCGATTTCAAAGTGGCCAGTTCCAGTTTCAGCTTTTGATTGGTTTCTTTGAGTCTCATTTCTTTTCTTTGCAACTGGCTGAGGCTATATCCGATCTGGGTCCTCTCAAAATTGCTCCACACATATCCAATGCCTGTTCCCATAAAACAGATCAACATCAACAGGGTGAATATCACCTGCCTTCGGGTGATGTTGAATCGAGATGTTTTTGATTTTGAATTTGCCATCCAAACGCCACTATGGGCGTTGCGGGAATTCATCATCTTCGAAAAACTGTCCGGTCTGGTCATGATGATATCCTTTCTGCCACCCTCATGATGGCGCTACGTGCTCTGGGGTTAAAATGGATCTCCCTTTCATCCGGCTTCAGGCCTCTTTTGAAAACGCGTTTGAAAATGCGTGTCTTTTGGCAGGCACAAACCGGAAAATCGGGCGGGCATGTGCAGGTTTTTTCCCATTGAACCATGGCTCTTTTGATCTGCCGATCTTCGAGAGAATGATAACTTATGACCACCAACCTTCCCCCCACTGCCATGAGCGATGGAATTTCCTGGAGAAATGTCTCCAGACTTTCCATCTCTTTGTTGATGGCGATTCTGACCGCCTGAAACGTTTTGGTAGCGGGATGTCGCTTCCAGGGACGGTGAGATTTGGGTGTTGCTTCTTCAATGATGTGAGCCAACTGAGATGCGGTCTTGATGGTTTCCCGCTCCCGCGCTCTTACAATCGCTCTGGCAAGCGTCTTAAATTTCTGTTCTTCGCCATATTCGCGGAGAAGGGCCTGAAGGGATTCGAGGGAGAGGCTGTTGATCAGATCCATTCCGGTTGGTTTGTGGTCCGGGTTCATTCTCATGTCGAGGGGTTCCTCTCTACTGAAACTGAATCCTCTTCCGGATTTTTCAATCTGGTAAGAGGACATTCCCAAATCAAGTAGAATGCCGTCAATCCTGTTGATGGCTAGATCCTGCATCACCCTGCCCAGATCAGCGAAATTTGCATGGATGAACTGCACACGGTTGTCCGAACGCAGCCTTTTCCGTGATAAACGGATGGCATCAGGGTCTTGGTCGAGACAGACCAGGCTGCTGTTTTCAGGAAGATGGGACAGAATTTCCATGCTGTGGCCGCCTGATCCGACAGTTCCATCAACATAAATGCCTTCCGGTTTGAGGTTGAGATATCGCACGGCCTCCTGAAGCAGGACCGGGACGTGAGGGTAATTCGAAGTTTGAATTTTCAGATCCGCAGTTCTTGAAGGGCCTGGCTTGCCTCGGGAAAAACCTCTGTCACTCTTTCGAATTCCTCCTCCCATTTCTTTTTATCCCAGATTTCAAACCGTTTTAATTGACCCACGACCATCACCTCTTTTTCCAACCCTGTGACTTGTCTTAAATAGAGGGGGATCGTGATTCTGCCATTCTTTAGTGGACATTCTTCAGCGCCTGAAATAAAATATCTGAGAAAGGCGATTCCCGCGTTGTCAAACAGAGGGAGGTTGGCCGCTTTCTCTTCAAGACGTCGCCAAGCGTCCCGGGTGAAGGCCCAGAGGCAGCCGTCTTTATGGGTCACCACCAAGCAGTCATCCCCCTCCTGATTCAGAAACTCCCGAAACCGGGTGGGGATTGCCAGTCTGCCTTTGGCGTCAAGATTGTGTTTTGAACGTCCACGAAACATGAGAAAGCCATTTATGACACTTTATGACAATTTTTACCACTTTCTGACACTATCCGTGATAGATGCGGGCTTGTCAAGAAAAAAAACAGGGATATGAGCTATTTGCGGATTTTTTTTAATTCTTGCCGGACCGCAACATGTGCGTTTCTAGGAATAGGTACTACTATATATGCGTTGTGCCCGGCTTTCTGATGGGTTAAAAAAGGAATCATCGACTGAAATAAATCAAGGATAGGCTGAAAACCGCTAAAAAAAAGAGGTTCAGGAACAAGCCGGTATAGACATAGTCCTTGTCGCCCTGTTCAGAGATATGGGGAATCGATTTAATTCCCAGAACCACGCCGGCAATAAGAACCGGCGGGATGGCGAGCCGGTAGACCAGAAAGACGCCTGAAGATTTGAAATCATCTCCGGCCATGAGGAGCAGTCCACAAGTAATTCCCGCGGCCACAAAGGGGGCGAGGAACCCTAGGACAGCAAAGGTATTTGCTTTTTTTGGCTTATCCGACATGGCTGGAGGGTTCTGATATCACCATTTTTTGATCAGGGAGGCCGTCGGATAGTAAAAGATCAGTATTTCATCGTAACGCTTTTTCTTGCCGAGAATGGCGGAGCCCCACTGGGAATATCCCACACCATGCCCCCAACCCCTACCGTCAAAGATGAAGTTGCCGTTTTCCTTTTTGATTTCCAGCAGAATCTCCGGTAGTTTGAGCGCTCTTCGGAGAGTGGTCCGGGTACGCACGGTTTTTGTGGTGTTGCCGGCAACAATTCGAACCTTGATGATGCGGCCGGATGGGCCTCTTTCCGCCGGTTCTATACGCACAAGCCCCTTTATTCTAAGGCCACGGCGATTCAGTGCGTCTTCCACTTTGGAAACGGTGAAGGTCTTTTTCCATCGGGCCATCTTCCCCTCAAGGCTTTTCGGATCTTTTTGGGCCACCAGATAAGGCTTACTGAGGCCGAAAATGCTTCCGGCATCCGCGGTATACCCCCCGCTGTTGGCGCTGTACATGGCGAGAATCGGTTTGTCCTGGTAACTGAGGATCCGACCTCGCGTTTCTTTAACGGCCCGATCCGTCTTCTTTCTCTCTCTTTTCATGCCTTTGTAGGCTTGGTCCCCTTCATCGTCTACCAGGTCATAGGACCAGGTTTTTCGATGCAGCATTTGATAATAGGCATAGGTCCTGGCTGCCACGGCCTGGGCTTTCAGGGTTTCCAGGGGCCAAGAGGCATATGACTCGGAAGGAACCACCGATCTCAGGTAGTGTTCCATATCCACCAGGTTGATGATATAGAGTTTCCCGCCTTTGAGCGCGGCCAGTATGTGGCCCCGCACTTTTTTGTTCTTTTTGCCGCAGGAGACCACCAGCGGATTTTTGCTTTTCAGCAGTATTTCATTGTCATTTTCAGGTCGACCGTTGACGCTCAGTACGCTCCCGGCGCCGCTGAATTCGAAACGGTTTTGACAGCCGAAGCCGTCTGCGCAGACATCCGTTCCCGTGACGGTGGCCCGGCCGGTGGTTTTACAGAGTCGGACCCGCAGTTGGGGGGGTGGAATGAGCGAGGGGACAGGTTTTGTGTCTGGCGGCGCCACCACCGGGGTTGGGGGAGGAGGTTGCGGTGGCGGCGGGGGGAGTTCTTTCGGAGGTGTCAGTTTCGGTTCGGGCTTTGGTATTGGCTTTGCTTCTGGTTCGGGTTTTGTTTCAGGCGGTGGAGAGGGCTTGGGAGCAGCCTTTTCTATTTGTGCCAGCAAGGCTTCCGCCTGAAAACGAAATTTCCCTTCGGGATAGTTCGTAAGATAGGTTACAAGCACGGGTTGTGCTTCATCCAGTCGATCCAACTGGAACAGAAGAAGACCTTCCCGGTAGCGGCCGATTTCGGCGGCCTGAGGGTACTCGCGTGAGACCTGCCGGTAGACGTCTAGAGCTTTTTCAGGTGCATCCAGAAAAGCGGACAGAAGGGTAGCCTTGGCCAAAAGAGCGTCAATACGGGTTTTTGGGAGTGTGGATAATTCAAAGGCACTCTGATAATTTTCCAGGGCTTCCATATACTTGCCCACTTCAATGAGGTAGGAGGCTTCATTAATGTCGTATCGCGCTTCATGTTCCTGGGCGGGATCCGGTTCTTTTCCCAGCGCGACACCTACGGTCACAAATAAACAAAGGATCATTAATGAAAATACTGTTTTTCCCGGAACGGTCATTTTTCTTGCTTCTCTTCCAAGGATTCTTTGAGAAAGTTTTCGAGCATTTGCAGCTGAAAGTCATCCGGGTGGCTTTTTAATCCGGCCTGGACCTGAACGAGCGCTTCTTTGATTTCGCCCTTGTCCGCCAGGTGTTTGGCATAAAGGCGGTAAAACCGAACTTCGTCAGGAAAATCTTCAATGCTTTTTTGAAGCGTGGTTGCAAGGGCTTGTTTCTTGTTCAGTCGCATCTGAGCATAAATCAGATAGAGATAGGTTTCCCGATCAGGCTTACTAAGGGAACGGGAAAGGAGTTTTTCAGCTTCCGTGTATTTCGAAGCCTTAAATGACGCAATACCCTGCCATTTGGCGGATGCCGCACCTTCAACCGCTTTTTCAAGAGGGCGTGCCTTTTGAGGCGCCGGTTTCTTGTTGGAAAATTGTCTTTCAGAAGCCGGTGGTGCAGTGAGATTTTGTCTGATCACTTTCAAGGTGGGGTCATCCGGACTCATTTGAAGGGCTCTATCCACCAGTTTCAAAGCCTTTTCATTTTCCCCCCGGGCCGCGAGCTGTCTCGCGTATACTTGATAGAGGCGTACCTCATAGGGAAAGGCGGCAATGCCTTTTTCAAGGGTCTCTTCCGAGGCCGACGCATCTCCCAGGATCATCTGGGTGTAGGCCAGATAGAGGTAGACTTCCCGGTCTTCTTTCAGCGAGAGGGCTTTTTGAAGGGCCTGATGGGCGTCGCCGAATCTTCTGTTTTTAAAAGCTTCGATGCCTGCGCTTTTAAGACTTCTAAAGTGCTCCGCCATCATTTTTGGGGTGACTTCTTCTTTGTCCAGTAAAACCACTCTGGTCCCTTTGGGATAGGGGGCGTTCAAAAGACTGGCCACCAGGATATCCCCTTCTAATTTCAATTTGTTGATGTCAGTGGCTCCCAGGTAGTTATCATCCAGGACCAGCTTCCGGCCCGCATTGATGTCCAGATCCCGGTTTTCAAAAATATTGTTGTTGGTGATTTCCGCATTTCCACCCTGGAACATAAGACCCACAGTGTTTTCCGTGATATTGCTTTTGTCAATACGCCCCTGGCCCCCTTTGATCAAAATTCCTTCATTGAATCCGGAAACGGTTAGCCCACTTAATTCAAAAGGGCTGTTTTTCCCAGTCAGAATGCCGGTTCCTTCCGAACCTCTCAAAGAAACACCCGTTGCTTCCAGCAGCCCCCCTTCAGCGTTGAGGCAGGGTGAACATCCTGATACCGCAGCATTTGTAATTGCCAAACGACCGCCCTCCGGGATATCAATCCCTTTCCATCCCTCACCTTCCAGAAACACACGGTTTTTGGTATCCCCCTGTATGGTGAGCGCCCCTTTGGCGATCATTTTTGCGTCGGACGAAAAGTTGAACTTTGTTCCAGGCCTGACAGTGGCTGTTTCCCCTTCAGGGACAATGCAGGTCCCTTCAACCGAGTAGGTTCCGGGAACCAGCGGACCCTTGAATTGTGCCGGAAGTCTTACCGTTTCAAAATAGGGCATGGTAAGGTCCCGGACCTTGGTGGCGGAGGAACGATTCCCCAAGCGATCCACTGATCTGACGCGGTAGTAGTAGCGTTTTCCTTGGGTGACCCCTGTGTCCAGGTACTTAAAATCTCTGGTCGTTTCAAGGGGTTGAAAATCTCCGACCGCTTTTTCGCTTCGCTCCACCAGAAATTCACTCAGATCTTCACTCCCCGGTGCAGACCATGAAAGTGAAATGCCCTGTTTTCCTGAGGAAATATTCAGGTTTTTCGGTGGGGGAGGTGCAACGGCATCGATGGTTATCATTCCCGTCTCTGCCCATGTCCTTTCAATGCCGTTGGGTTTTACAAGGTGAAGGGTGAGGGGAAGGGCCTTTGCCTGTTCACCTTCACGCACCCGGTACACACCCTTATAAATGCCGCCGGAAGTATAATGCATGGGAATGCTTTGCTTGAACTGTCCCAGGTCGAAGAAACAACGGAGGCCCTTTTCGGCATTCAGCTCAACTTCGATTTGAGATCCTTCACCGAAAACCCCTTTGTCCACGTTGGTATCGACAGAAAGAATCTCCGGAAGTTCATTCCCATGGGGACTGTCGGGAATGAATTGAGAAATTTTCCATCCCCAGTCATAGATGACGAGCCGCATGTGTTTTTTTGCCGGTTCATCCATGGCGGCCACGGCGATGGTCGCCAGTGCGCTGATAGCGCTGGTAGGTATGGCAATCTTTTTTTTGGACGCGGATTCCGTCCAGGACCCCAGTTTTTCACCGCTGTTGTTGAAAAGTGTTATGCGAACCTCAACTGAATATTCGTCATAGGCCACGGTTTTTAGCATGGTTGCGTTGATAATTTCAGGAAAAATGAGACCGTTGGTCCCCAGAAGTCGGCACAGGGTTTCAGGCGGTGTCTTTTGCCAGTTTTTGCCTTCGGGGGAAGCGTCCAGTTTCTGGTCGACTCGGGCCAAAGGAATGGTATTATACCCTTTGCCGGTCAGTTGGTTGTTGATGACACCTCTGACCAGTTTGTCCACGAAGGCTTCGTCTTCGCTTCCCGGCTTAATTTGAAAGCCGGTTTCATCCTTTGTTCCCGGAAGCAACCTGGCCGGCATGACGGCGACGGTCTTTGGGATATCCTTTTCCGGAACATAAGCTATTTCCTTGAGTTTCTGGGGTGCGCCACAGGCGGAAAGAAAGTATAGCGACAGTGAAAAAAAGAGGAGGGGGAAAGGTGTGAGTCCTTTTAATTGGTTACGTTTCATCACGTTTTCTTTCTTTGAAAATTGCGGTCGATCTTAAAATCGTTGGTAATCCCAAGGGCCGTCCGAACCTGACCTGCCAATTTCAGTTGTTTTTCTTTCGTTGTGAATTCACCCTTCCCCCAGACGTCCAAAAGTGGTCCTGTGAGAGAAAACCGGTCCAGAATGATCCGACCCTTCGTGATTTCGGCTTTCGCCAATCCTTTTTTGAAATTGATGGCGTCATCTCTTAAAGATGTAATCCCTGCCGCATTCAACATGTCTACCAGGAAATCGAGCCGGTAATCCAGACTTGATACCTTTCGTACGGTGCATTTCCTGAGGGTCACCGTCACCTCTCCATGGGCCGAATCAAGAAGGGTTTCAGTGTCTTGACCCTGTACAAAAAGGGAGGTCATAAGCGAGAGTCTTCCTGAAAGAAACAGCGGGAGTTCGCGGGAGAAGCAGGCCATAAATGGGGTCAGATTCATGTTGGCGCCTTTGCCTTCAACCTGAGCAACAAGCTGGTCAGGCGACATGAAAACAGCGTTGACAAAAAGATCCACCTGGCAAATTCCCATGGAGCCGCGGACAACGGCCCGGTTGTTGGCGCAGGTAAGTAGCAAATGCACATCATTTACCTGAGGGAGATCGTTGTACTGAAATCTTTTAACGGAGGCTTCTCCTGTAAGCGTTCTCCCTTTTATAACGGTAAAATCAAAATTCCCTGTTGCGGGCGCCTTACCGGCGGAAAGTTCCCACTTTTTGTCGGGGAAATGATTTTGGTTGCCCACAATCTCTTTTTTTCCCTTAGATCCCCTGGAAATGCGGCATTCCGTCATACGGATCCAGAAATCCGCTTTTTCCCTTCCGGGTGTCTGCAATTGGCCCTTGGCCAGGAGCGTCAACGAAGGACCGCTTACGTCCATATCAAAGGACAATTTTTCTCCGGAGTTCTTGACGGCCTTCAGGTTTACGGCCGTATCAAAAACCTGAAATGAATCAAGGGTTGCTTCGAACCGGGCTTTTTTCAATTCCACCGGAATTTCCAGTGTGCCTTTCAAAAGGCCCGTTCCCCCGCGGGAGGAGGCCAGCTGAAGGTTGCTGATCTGAAGCGACGGTTTGCCGTCTTCAAGGGTAATCCGCGTTTCCAGTCGGCTGATGGTGAAGTTCTGTTCCTTGCCGTTTTCCGCAACCAGACGGATCTTAAGCCCTTCTGTTTTGAGATCCATGGCGCCGCTGATTTGCGAACCATTTTCGCCGCCACCCTTTAGATCGATGGCCGACAGCTCAATTTTGCCAGTGGCTTTCAAGTCTTTAAGCCTGGCTTTCAAAAACAGTTGCTCCAGCGCTTCCTTCCCTTTCGGGTTTTCATTGACCCATCCCTGTACGGTACCCACATCCATCAGGACTTTGCCGCATTTCAATGTGTACCCTTTTTTTTTGGAAAGATTTACTGAGACATCTTGAAGCTGGTTTTGACCAAAGCTGAGGGTTTTGGAAACAAGATTCAGCTCACCGGATTCGGGGTCGATGTTGAGCTTGAGACCGCCTGCGGAAACCTGATCAATTTTGGGAATCTGGTTTCCCAGCGCTGCATCCAAAAACTCGAATTTTACCAGAAAATCCTTCAGGGCGGCCGGATTGATGGCCGCTTTCGACGCGTCTATTTTGAGCCCCAGCGGGGAAAAGGACGTAATGGCAACGTTTCCGGCAAAACTTAACCCTATTTCATCTACGGTGAAATCCTTGACCTGTACCGAAATGGCCTGATCTTTTTTTTCAATCTTGTCCACCGCAACCGCAAACGATACCGGCGGCATCTTTTGGTCTTTGGAATTTAAAACCAACTTTCCGCCCCGGACCATGATTTCGTTGATCATGCCAACCGGTATGGCAGCGGTGGTAAACGGTGATGCCGGTGCCGGGGGAGATTCAGAAGAAATACCCTTTTCTTGGGGTGTGGATTCGGAAACTTTTTCGGAAAGGATCAACGGCTCATCGACCACTGCCTTTCTCATGACCACATTTCCGGTCAAAAGCGCCAGCAGGTCGGGATAGAGGACCAATGATGGGATCGTGATTCTGTTGGTCCCTTTCTTGATTTTCAGTTGGGAAAAGACGACCGCCGGAAGCGGTGTAAGGTTGAATTCGACATCCTCAAATTGAATATCGGCACCCAGATGCCGCCGGGTGATGTCTTCAATATTGGCGTTGATGTAAATCCCTGATGCGACCGCCAGGGCTGCAAAAAAGAGTAGACAGATGGCTGAGACGATGAAAACTTTCTTTTGCATAGCCATTTAACCCCATTTTGAAAAAAGAATCCGCCCGCACGGAAGAACTCCGGCGGGCAGACCTGTTCGACTGTTTCGCCATCGATGGACTATTTCAGCAGAAAAACCACCTTTGCCTGCGCCAACAGGTTGCTCTCCTGATCACTGAGATAAATGGCTGCGGCATCGTCAGAGGATACTTTGGCATTGGTCATTTTGACAACACCAACCCCTTTTACAATCATCGGTTTTTTACTGCCCCAGCTCTCCAGCAGGGCTTTGGCTTTGCCGGGATCCGTGGTAAAGCCGCCGCAGCCGCGTTCCACCAGAATTGGGCTCAATATTTTCGACGGGTCAAAAACAACTTTGTCGCCCTCGGTAACGACGGTGTTCACCAGCGCCGGCCTGAATTTGAAATCCCTTACATCCACGATGAGGCCATCGAAGATGACGGCCGGGGGAGGCGGTGGGGCTTTTTCCACCACCGCGACGGTTTCCGAGACCGTTTCCTTGACAGTGGCCGCTTTGTCTCCCATTTCCGGGACTTTTTTCTGTACCGTTTCCTCCACAACCTCAGTGCCCATAACTTTTGGCACCAGCTTGGGTTTGTAGACCTTCGTGGGCAGTTCAGGTGTCACCCGTTGGATCTTATTTTCTTTGATCAATGGGAGAATCACATCGTACAAGCCACCTTTTCCGCGAATATTGAGTTTCATGCAGACTTCTGCATACTGTCGATCGTCGTGGTATTTTTCACCGCATTTGACTGCGCCGCGCAAAAATCCGCTGATGCCGGTACGGATGTCATCGGACTGCAGCATACCATCTCGCACGGTCGTCTGGCCCGAGAGACGAAGGCCTTCCATGATTTCAAGGAGGTCCCGCTGTGCAACCACCGTGGCCGCCCTCGTGGCTTTGTAACGGCTCTGTCCTTCCTCGGATATGCCGATAACCTGAATATAGCCTTCTTCAAAAATCTGCGTTGGATCGGTGACGCTCTGCCAGGTATCTTCAGCCCAAATACCCGGTAAGAAGGTAAACATTGCCAAAAGCATGACGAGCAAACCCAATAACTTTTTCATGGTAGATCTCCTTTCCTATTGAACATTCATTACATTTCTTAGTCGCAGGACCGACTGGAGCAATTCCGCACCGTCCGTGTTTTCGTCCGGCCTGAAAGCGCCTGAAAGATCGGGTGCCATGAGGCCCCGGGTGACCGAATTGGTGACAGCGTTATAATAGGCAGATGTGGGAGGGACGTCAGGATAGGGTGAATTCGACTGGCCGTAGTATTTGCTGGCCAATGATTCATCTCCGGTAATTTTGATGAGGATGTCTTCCAGGACAAATGCCAGTTCTTTTCGGCTGATGGGTTTGTTGGGATAGAAGAGATAGGCCCTGGACGTGCTGTCGTATATGGGTTCAAGCCCCCGCAAATCCCATTTGACGACGACAAGAATTTCAGGTTTGAAAAGATTTTCACGAACATCTGCCGGAATGAAAGCCTCCGGATTTTTTTTCTGGGGCGCTGCAATGCGGCCGGCCATCAATCGGTCAAGATGGATTTCATCCACCAGCAGTGCCGCCACATCGGCCCTTGAAACCCTGTCCTTTACGGCAATGCGTTTGGCCACATCGGTGAGGGTGTAACCGGCGGACGCACGCACAATTTTGTGCACTTTTCGAAACAATTTTTCGGCGGGTTCGTGCCAGCGTCCAGGGCTTGCCGACATCACTTTTGAAAGCATATCTTCCGATTTCCGGAACTGGTAATTTGCAAAATAGGCCCTGCCCATAAAATAAGGCGCCGCTGTTTTACTTCGATAATAGGGAAGCTCCGCCTCATTTCCCTTATCGAGATCCATGCTGTCTTCGTAGCAATCTTCGGCGTCGTCAATCCAGTCTTTCGGCTTTGCGCGGGTGTAGACGCGGATGCCGGTGACTTCAACCATAAATTTCTGGGAATCTCCTTTTGCTTCGTCTTCGGCATCATCCAAGAGATCCAGCGCGCGTTTGAGTTCCACCGATTTGTGCTCCGCGTCAGACTCGGCCTTTGTGCGGCAGGCTGCGGCAAGAGCCCTGCCTGCCAGTGCCGGCGCGTAATCGGGCTCCAATTGAAGTGCCCGTTGAAAGCGAGCGTCCGCTTCATCTATATCTCCTTTGTCAACCAGTTCCATCCCCATCAGATAATGGTGGGCCGGATTGTCCTCATCCGAGACGGGGGCCAGCTTTTTGGTGGCGCAGCCGCTCACCAGCCACACAAGACTTAGAAAAAAAACAAACAAAAAATATCTACGCATTGCTCTACCTCCCTCTTTTTGAAAAAATCAAAAGATATGGTTTATTGACGCGCCATCTTTTTCTCCATGGCGGCAACCGCTTCCAGGTAATCACTGTACTCACTCACAAGAGACTTCTGGCTCATGGCATAGCCCAGAATCGAGGCATAGTTGACAGGCAGGTTCGTCATCCGTTTGGTCATGAGCCTGGCACGTTCAGGCGGCATGGGTTGCGATGCGACGCCCTGGGTGGTCAGGGAAACGCTGTCGTTATTGAACTGTACGGCACCCAACCGGGAAAAAACAATCATATCGTCCGTCATTTTGACGGTCAGGGCAAACATGGCTGTTGAAATTTCATCGAAACCCTCGCGGATGAACTGGGTTATTTCGAGCAGCTTTTTGGCTTTGATAATCTTTTCCGGCGTGGGTTCCAGCGTTGAAAGCGCCGTTTCATACAATTTTTCCTGAACGGCAATGAGCTCTTCTGCAGCATCTTCCAGCGCCTCTTCTTCTTTTTCGAGCCGGGCTTCTTCGCCGGAAGAAAGATTTTCTTCTTTCAGTCTTGCCTGCACGGTTTTGAGTTCCGATTCCGTTGCCTCCAGATCCGAATCGACCCTCGCGGCCTCATCTCGAATATGATCGGGAAAAAGCGTATAAAAGACCGTTTTGAAAGGGCCCAGTTTTTCACCTTCCACAATTCGGAGACAGTCCGGAGAAATTTTCAAATCCTCCCAGGCGTCCAGCCCGCCCTCTTGGAGGAAATACTCAGAAAGAATCTCTTCCGTGGGCCGACTGAAAAACGGGCAGTCATCTCGCGCCGCGAAATTCCGGCATTGGGGGGAACCCGGCTTGAGATGCTGGAATCTGGGGCTGTAGAATGGGCATTTGCAGCTGAATGGGTAGTAGCTGATCACCCACTTGCCGTGTTCAAATTTTCGGCCCATTTCCTCGGCACCGTCCATAATCAAGGTATTGCGGGCGGCAATGAGACCCTGGGCCAACAGCGCCTGCACGCCGGTCGATTGGCCGGTTAAGACCCTGAAATACGCCTTTGGATTGTAGATGCTGTAAAAGGCAAAGTCCCGTTTTAAGAGATTTGTCAGACAATTTTTATAATCCTCATAACGCGCTGCTTCTCCTTCACGGGGCGTTGCGGAATAATCATTCAAAACGGAAGGCCAGGAGTCATCCAGCGAGATGGGGATTCTCTCAAGGATGATCTGGTTTAGCTTGGTCAGGGCGGCCAGCTCGTCCAGGAATACCAGGTCCATTTCCATTTCCATGACCGGATTGGTGTTTTTGGTGATTTCGATGCCGGTGGCGCTTTCGATGGCCTTCATACACCCTGAAAGAATAAACACGGTCATGAAGAGCAATATCATCTTTTTCATGGTCATCACCCTTTTTTCAAAAAACCATTCCCGACACTTCTCTTTTCGGGCGGCTAATAACTGCCAGGGGCTTTGTAACGATCTTTTTCCTTTTTGGTGTTACTCTGAGCGGTGCCGGAGACAAAAAAGGTTTCAACTTCATATGACAATTCCCGGCTGGCTCTTTGCATAAGGCTGTCTTCCGGCGAAAGGTTCGCGGCTCTTCGGTAATATTTCTCTGCTTCTTGCAGATAGCGGGCCTGGGTCTCCTGCCTGATCGCCCTTTTCCAAGCCATGCATTCAACGGCGACACCGGCGTTATACAAAAGGTCGGCATTTCTGCAGTCGGGACTTTTAACGACGGGTTTAATCGTCTCATAAGCGCCGCTGCAGTTGCCGCCATCGATCATTTGGGCCGATTTTTCAACCAATTCGTCTCCTCCGGTTTTGACGGGACGCAGCACGGTGCGTTTTACCGGCACAAACTGTCTGACGGCCCGGCGAACCGCCTCTTTGATCATTTTGCCCTCCAATTCCCGAGGAGATATCAGCGTCTCCGACTTATAGGAAGGGGCTTCGTAATTCTTAACGATTGAAATGGGTTCCGTGGTGGCGCAATCAATAAGACCCATCTGCCGAATGTTGATGTTGGCTTCAAAAACACCTTTCCGAGCGATACGGTTTCGGCTTTTCTGGTCGACCACGGAGAGTTCCAGAACATCAATGGAAAGGTTCGGGTATTCCCCTTCCATGGGCGGAATGCCGATGGGATTGATGACCCGGGTTTCACTGAGTACCGAACGGGCAAATTGGGTGATCAGCTTTTTTTCTTTTAGGCCGGCCTGCCCAGAAATGGTCTCGGGACCCACATACATATAAGAGATGCCTTTGCTTTGGGGTGTGGAACAGGCCAGCGACGCCGTCTCCACATTGGGCCGGTAAACCTTAACCAGTGCCCCCGTTTTGGAAGGCCCCGTGGTTAAGCAGGAAAGGCAAAACAGGGGGGAAACGCATAAAATTGCTGCGAGCAGGTAACGTTTCATCCTAGTATCCCCCTGTTGTTTCTCCGTTAAATGTGATTCTGGCACCGACCTTTTCGCCCGATTTGAGCGGAAGCCCGGCTTTCTGGATTTCTTTGCGCACTATTTTCCTGACGGAAGTGGGGTCCGCTTCACCGATGATTTCAAACTCAATATAATTCCCCGTCTGCCTGGCAACGCGATTTCTCCAGCCGAGCCCATCCAAAATGTCTTCCATTTTGTTCTGGTTTTTCATGGAAATGTTTCTGAAAATGAGGGTTATATATTTTGGACCGCTGAACCGTTTGACGATTTTTTTGACCAGCCTTTCCACGGCACGGGGACCGATCTTGATGGCTGCCCGCGAAATGCCGTCTTGAATCGCATAATCCCCGCCCCGGCTGACCGTTTTGTCCCGGTCCTGCACATTGGCAAAGAGCGCGCCGGTCGTGGTGTCAAAGGCCCTCAGGGTCAAGGTGCACATCAAAAGGTAAAAGCCATCGCTGGTGGGCCTTTTGGCACCATCCAGGCTGACCACCACAACGCAGTCACCGGTTTCCTGGCGGGCAATTTCAATGGCGGTTTCCTCATCCACCACCATTTCAGCGCTTTTCCCCTTGATCCGCTGGATCTGCTCTGGAAGAAATACCCTGAAACCGTGGGCCGCCAGTTTGTCCTGAACCAGCCCCATGATGGTCTGGACCCCTTTGGAATCGTAAGGCAGATCGAAACCGGTCTGTGGTTTATAGACCACTACCACTTTCCGCTCATCAAATTTGGTTTGCTGAAAAATCTGTTGCTGTTTCGGGTCGTTCTTAAAATCATCCAAAGCGCCTTTCAGCTTGTAGTCGTCCACATTTACGGCCAGTTTTACTTTGTAGACATCCGTGACAGGGTCTTTTCCTTCCGCCAACACATTGTAGTTCTTGACGTATCCGGCGCTGGCTGAAGCAATACGATCCCAGACCAGTTTTCCATCGGTGACCTGGGTGTCGGATTTGACCATGGTTCCCAAAGCCTGTTCTACGGCAACCCGAATACCATTGTTAATGGCTTCCTGACGCGTTCGGCCCTCTCCGATACTGGTGGTTTCAATGGCCCAGCAGGAAGCAACCATCCATAGAAAAATCAGCCAGGTAAAAACTAAAAAAAGCGTGGTCCTGAATCTTTTCTCCATTTCCCTCTCCTCACTCGAAATTGTTTTTAATATGTATTAAGATAAGGAACTCCTTTGTTAAAATGAAACAGAATAAAACATCCTTTAGATGAAGGTCTGAGATGATTCTTTTCCAGAAAAAGTCGGCTATTTTTGGTCAGATTTTATTTTATTGTTCGTGAAATATCAAGAAAAAATACCGTTTTTATCATTTGTGTAAAGCCTGCGCCGAAACGACAGTCCGGCAACCTTGTTTTCGGGAGGCTTGACAAGGAAAACGCAAAAGGAAAAAATAGAACCCTAATTTTAGAATGACGGAAAAAATCCAAGGAGGGTGTCATGATTAAACCAATACTGCTGGCGGTGACGGTTTTGTTGCTTCTTTATGGCAGTTGTCTGGGTGAGGAGAATGGATTTGAATCCACTTCCGGAGGAATTACCGAAAGCCTTCTTTCGCCGGAGAAGGCGCGGCCAATCGACTCACAAAGCGAGGCGGGGGAGTGGCAGCCCCTGAACGCGGGCGATGCATCCAAAGACAAGACGCAACCGGTCAAAACCCGTTCAATCAAAGTTCTCAAAAAAGAGAAGGGCGTTGACACGTGGGAAACCGTCAATGCCCCGGAGAAAAGGACCGGTGGTTTTGTCAACCTCAAGATCGAGTTTGACGTGAACAGCTACACCATTCGACCGGAATCTTACAACCTTCTCCGGGAATTGGGAAAAGCGCTTGCCGACCCGCGTTTGCGGGATCGAATCATCATCATCAACGGTCATACGGATTCCGACGGAAAGGAAAAATACAACGTTCGATTGAGTCTCGATCGCGCGGCCGCGGTTAAGACGTATTTGATCGACCATTGCGGTGTTGCTCCGGATCGACTGGAGGTGGTGGGTTACGGTGAAAGCATGCCCCTAACACCCAATACTTCAAAAGAGAACAAGCAACTGAACCGCCGGGTTGAAATTGTCGCCGAAAAAAAATAGCCGGGTCAAATGATGAGAAAGCGCCGCTTCCTGGGAGTTGCCATTCTGTTCGGGATGGTGCTTCAAGGCCCTCTTTTTGCACGAGACCTTGAAAGAACGCCCCTCATGGAACAGATGCGCCGCGACCATGCGCTCATCGCCAAGTCTCGAAAGGGACTAAGCCGAATCGTATATTTCATGAAGGATAACCGGGACCTCATCTCCCGTGCCGGTCGGAAGAGGGGCGAATCCCTGCTTAATGAAAGAGAGCGGGTCGCCCATAGACAAATCTGGCTGGGATTTCTGGATCATATGTTTGTGCTGGACCGTCTGGGAGAGCGCTGGGAGGATGTGAGAGAAAGCGTGGAAGAAGGGTCCCGGAAAAAGGTATTTTATACAACATACGCCGTTTTTCTGGCCCAATACCGTTTTGCTCTCGCTTTTATTGAAGCGGCGGAAAAGGATCCGGCCCTCCATGTCGTGCTGAACGAACCGGTGCCGGAAATGGGTTTGGCCAAGGGTACCTATTCTGATTTGAAGAGCAGATTCCTGAACCCTTTAAAAGGGGCTGATTTTGTGCTGCTGGACACCCATTACCAGTTGTACGGAAAGTCGCCCCCGGCATTTCTGTCCGAGGGTATGGCGGAAGACCGAAAATTCATATGGAGGATGGCCGAGGGGAAGGGGCTTGATCTGACGGCCGGAAATGCGCTTCAACATATACAGGATTTCGGTTTCGAAGCCTGGCTCCCCATTCAGACCAAAGTTGCGGAATGGATGGGAGACATAAAGGTATGGCGGGTTGACGACGATCTGATTTCAGAGGCACAGATCAAGGCCATGCACCCCCTGCTTGAACCGGGCGACATATTGCTGGCCCGTCGCGAATGGTATCTGTCCAATATGGGGCTGCCGGGATACTGGACGCACGCTCTCCTTTATGTGGGGAACCCATGGGAGCGACAGCGCTATTTTAAAGGCAACAATAAACTCGCTTTATGGACCCGGATGCAGGGCATCTATTCCGGTGATTTTGAACAACTACTTCAGTTTTACGCAAGAGACGCTTACAGGGAAAACAGAAATGGCAATGCGCAAGCGCTGCAGCATAATGTCATTGAGTCCAGAAGTGAGGGCGTTTCGCTCTCTTCCCTTGAGACGGCGGCTTCGGCGGATGCTCTGGTGGTGTTGAGGCCCCGTTTGCCAAAGGTTTCCAAGGCGCAGGCGATTTTAAGGGCTTTTTCATACGTGGGACGGCCTTATGATTTTAATTTCGATTTCCTCACCGATTCAGAAATGGTATGCACCGAAGTGATCTATAAAGCCTATGAACCGAAGCCGTCCATGGAGGGGCTTCATCTTCCGTTGAAGGACTTGCTGGGACGAAAACTGATGACGGCAAACGATATGGCAATGGTGTTCGATCAGGAATACGGATCACAACGGCAACAACTGGACTTTGTGCTTTTCCTGGACGGCGATGAAGGGGAAAAGACGGCCTACGTTTCCAATCTGGAAGGATTCAGAAAAAGCTGGCACAGGCCCAAATGGCATATTTTGTTGCCACAATAGACCGGCAGCTGTGAGAGGTGTTTGACCTTCTTCCTTGTTTTTGTTAGATCTCCGTTATCAGTTTTTGAATCAGGAGTGTTGCCATGGAGTTGAAAAGACGGCAGTTTCTGGCTTGGCTGGGCTTGGGGGCGTTGAGTTCCCTGAATCTGGGCTGCGGAGGGCGAGGGTTTTCCATCGGCACACTCCTTGAACCCCCGGCCCAGGGAGAAGCATCCGCGCCGCCAGGTCCTTCCGATTTTATCATGAGGAACGACCTGGGTGCCAGCCCCAGATTGGATGCCGCAACAGGTACCCCTCAACGTCTTCTGAATTTCGGCCATCTTTCCGATGTGCATATTACCCTGGAACAGTTCACTTTTACAGGTCATCCCAAACTGGAAAAGATGTTGGACGGTTTTGGAGAGGAAATCGGATTCGGTGGTCTCGATCGTCCTGACGTTCAGGAAAAATACGATGTGGATACCCTGCGTGCCATGGTTAAAACGCTCAACGCCGCCGATCCGCCACTCGATTTCGTGATCAATACGGGAGATGCCGTTGATATCGGCACGGTTCCGGAACTGGTCGGGTTCCTGTCCGAAATGAACCAGCTGAACTGCCCCTGGTTCCAGGCGGTGGGCAATCACGACTGCCTGGGATTGGGAAATATCCCACCGGAGATGCTGGAGAATTTTACGGATCTCGATTTTTTGAACAAGCAGGAGTTCATTGAAAAACATTTCCCGCAAGAAGCCCATTCCCTCTCCCGAACAGCGTTCGGTTCTCAGGCGAAGGGGTTTGATTTCAGCCCCGCTTCCCATGGTAACCCACCGGAGTTTCTGGGCTACTATGCGTTTACCGCCATGCCGCCTGTCTCAGGGGGCGATGGCCGGCATACAAGGCCGGGAATCCGTTTGTACGTGCTTGAAACCAGCCGGGCCGCAGGAAAAGCCCTGGGTCATGTGGGAAAAGAGCAACTGCGCTGGCTTAAAGAGGAGTTGGGTCATCACCCTCGTTTTCTGGGTGTGGTGGTCAGCCACCATCCCATTGGCCGTATCGAGGAAGGGCGGGAGGAACTGCGAAATCTTCTGCTGGACCATCCACAGGTGATAGCGCTGGTATGCGGTCACGAACATCGTCACCGTATCCAGGCTTTCAAGAACACGCAGAAACCGGGAACGGGATTCTGGCAGATTCAGACCGGATCCCTGATCGATTATCCGCAGCAGGGACGTATCCTGGAGATCTATGACCGTGGTAACGGGACGGGCGCCATTCGAACCTTTGTCTTTAACCAGCAAGCCAACGGACAATTGGGAAAAAACGCGCGCGCCTCGTTCCGGTCGGCGGCCGGAGAGCGGTTTGACGGTTCGGGTTCTTCGGAAGACCGAAACGTGGAACTCATTTTTCCAATGCCTCTTCTCTTTTAATTTTTTATGAGGTAACTCCCATGAAAAAACTTTTTTTTCTGATCATTTTGGCGGCTTGCGTTTACGGAATCTTCAACTACCATTTCATTTTGATGGACAGCAGTCTCAAAATTCTGAAGAAAACCCATATGACGCTGGATGATACCTTCGTGGATGCCCGGGGAAGCAACAAGAAAGAGCTTCTCCTGAACCCGGCCCTTTTAAAGGCCGGTGCAAGGGATCTGGTGGCCCAGGACAGTGTGACCATAGGGAAATAGGGTTGTGCATCCACGCTCAGACCCTTGGTACAAGCCTGCGTTGGAAGAGACAGTTTTCCTGAGCCTGATTGTCGCATAACTTATTGGAAAAAAGTAATTTTTCATGAAAAGAATCCATTTGTTTTTCTTTATGTTTTTTATCCTGACGGTTCCGGGGACCTTCTCACTGGGGGCAGAGCCCCAGTGGGAAACCAAAGGTGCCATTGAAAATCTCGAAAGACTGGTTCAGTCAATGAGCAATCTGTCGCGAATGATTTCCGCTACCCGTGAAGTCATGAAAGGCCCCAACGGGATCGGCCGGGAAAAGGAACTGAAAGCCCGCCTGGATGAATTGCAGATGAAGCTGCAGGTGATGGAGGGAAGCTTTGAGCGGCTGAGTGCCGGTATTGGTCTGGATGCGCTTCATAAAGAAAAGGAAGCGGAGGTGGATTGGAATCGCGAGCTGGCTGAATTTCTCTCGCCGATCATGAGCGAAATCAAGAAAATGACCTCCCGTCCGCGGAAAATTGAGGCGCTCAGAAATGAAATTGCACAATACGATGCCCAGCTTCGGTTGGCTCAGGGAGCCCAAAAACGTCTAATTACCCTGGTATCTGAGACAAGCAATCCGCAACTGATTGAAAAATTGGGGAAGCTGACGCGTTCCTGGGAGAACCAGGAAAACGAAATCAAGACGCGCATGGCGGTTTCTGAAAACGCTTTGGAAAAAGCGGTGGGCGAGAAGAAGTCCATTGGTCGCTCTTTTCAGGACCTACTGGCGTTTTTTTTTTCAAAGCAGGGGCAAAAATTTGTTTCTGGCGCTTCTGGCGTTCGCCGTTATCTGGGGTTGCCTCCACTATCTGCACAAACTCATTTTTCACCTGAGCCCCTTTCACAAAAAGGGAAGGTCTTTCGGGGTGCGGATTTTCGACCTGTTTTACCGCGTGTTTACGGTGGTTATCTCGGTTTTTGTGCTGCTGGGAACCCTTTACTTTCTGGGAGACTGGCTGCTCCTTTCCCTGGCAATCATTTTTGTGATGGGGATCGTCTGGGCTTCCAAGCAGGCCTTTCCCCGATTCTGGAACCAGACAGCCCTCATGCTCAATTTCGGTGCCGTTCGAGAAGGAGAAGTGGTGGTTTATAAGGGCATTCCTTACGAAGTGGGCGCCATCAACATGAATTCAAAACTTGAAAACAAGGCGCTGGAAAACGGTTTTGTGAGGCTTCACATCAATGATTTGATGGAATTGCGTTCAAGACCCGTCACTGAAAACGAATCGTGGTTTCCCTCCAGAACCGGCGACTGGGTTCTTTTGGCGGACGGCACCTACGGGAACGTGACGGCGCAAACGCCGGAAATCGTGACCCTCCGGTTAAAAGGGGGGGCATTGAAGTATTATCCCACCTCGGACTACATGGCCCAGTCACCCACAAACCTGTCCCATGGCTATCGACTCACATGTATATTCGGCGTGGACTACCAACATCAGGGTATTGTCATCCGCGAGATTCAGGAAATGATGAAAAAAGCTGTCTCCGAAGGTTTAAAAGAGGCTGGATATGATGATTTGGTTGTGCATGTCCGCGTTGAATTCAAGGAGGCGGCGGCTTCTTCACTGGATATGGCCATTTTGGTCACGTGTAATGAAAGAGCCGGAGCCAGGTACTGGGTGTTGGAAAGAACCATCCAAAAAGCCTGCGTTGAAGTTTGCAACCAGCAGGGATGGATTATTCCTTTTCAGCAGGTCAGTGTCCATATGGCCGGGTCATGATAAGTTACAGGAGCGAATTTTTTGGACTTAAGAGTTGTAAATGAACACAAAATCATCGCGCTTCTTGAAAAAGGGGTCAATATTCCCAACCCCGTCACCCTTTATCTGGACGATGACGTCCGGGTGGAACAGATCTCAGGTAACGGGGTGACCCTATATCCCGGCTGTCGTATTTACGGGTCTAAAACGGCCATATCACGGGGCGGACAAATAGGATATGAAGGACCGGCAACCGTGGAGAACTGCCAGATCGGCCCGAACGTTCAGTTAAAGGGGGGATACTTCAAAGAAGCGGTCTTCCTCAAGGAGTCAAAAATGGGCTCGGGCGCTCATGTGCGGGAAGGGACCATCTTGGAGGAACAGTCCAGCGGCGCTCACTGCGTGGGTCTCAAGCAGACGATTCTTTTCCCTTTCGCTACCCTGGGTAGTCTGATCAATTTCTGTGACTGCCTCCTTGCGGGCGGCACCAGCCGAAAAGACCACAGCGAGGTAGGCAGTTCTTATATTCACTTTAATTTTTCCGCCACCGGTGATAAAACAACGCCTTCGTTGTTTGGCGATGTGCCTCGCGGTGTGATGTTGGACCGCCCCCCTATTTTTCTGGGCGGTCAGGGAGGCGCCGTCGGGCCCCTTCGGCTGGGATTTGGAAATGTGGTTTCAGCCGGGTCCATTCTGCGAAAGGATGTTCTGAATGAAAGCCGGCTGATTATGGAAAAACCCCATCGCGGGGGTGAACTCCCTTTTGCCTTCAACCGTTATGCGGGTTTGTCCTCCATGCTGGAGAAAAATCTGCATTATCTGGCCGGTCTGGTGGCCCTCGAACAATGGTATCGCCACGTTCGGCAGGGTTTTTTTCATGGGGAAAAACAGGGATATCTGCTCTATAACGGGGCCCTGGATAATTTGAGGCTGGCCGTAAAAGAACGGATCAACCGTTTGAAAGCCGTGGCGGAAAAAATGCCTGAATCGGCCAAAGATGACGGGAGCGAGAGCATCCGGCACCGCAAATTGGAATTTTATCGGAATGTCGAGGAGGTTTGCAGTCTTTTCGTGGATGATCCGGAAATGCCTTCAGCCCACGAACACCGCGACACTTTTTTGGAAGCACTGGAAGTGCAGAAAAGGGAGCAGGGTTTAGATTACATCACCATAATAAAGCATTTGCCGGAGAAGGCTAAAACAGAAGGGACAAAGTGGCTTCAGGCGATCGTGGATGATCGTTGTCGGAAAGCGGCCGGGCTGTTGCCTGCCATGCGTCTGTTCGGAGAATCGGAGAAGGAAAGGAAAAGCACCAGTGGGTAAACTTTTCGGTACGGACGGCATCAGGGGGAAGGCCAATCAATACCCCATGGATGGGCCATCCGCTTTTCGCGTGGGTCAGGCCATCGTCACGGTTTTGAAACGGGATAATCCGGATGTTCGAATCGTGATCGGCAAAGACACCCGTATTTCGGGTGATATGTTGGAGAATGCCCTTGCCGCGGGGGTTGCGTCCATGGGCGGGGAAATTCTATTTGTAGGTGTCTTACCCACGCCTGCCGTTTCATTTTTTACCGTCAAAATTGGAGCGGCTGCGGGCGTTGTTATTTCCGCATCCCACAACCCTTTTGAGGATAATGGCATCAAAATTTTCGGTAAAGACGGTTTCAAACTTTCAGATGCGCAGGAATCGCTCATCGAACGCCTTGTTCTGGAAGACGAATTTTCGGAATTCATGCCCTCGTCTGAAAAACTGGGACGTATTCGGAACCTTCCAGGCAGTCTGGATCAGTACGTGGCCTTTCTAAAAAGGCATTTCCCGGAAAATCTCTCCTTGGGAGGCATGAAGATTGTGCTGGATACGGCCAACGGCGCTACTTATGCGGCGGCGCCGTTGCTGTTTAAAGCTCTGGACACCGAGGTATCGGTGATCCACGATCGACCCAATGGCACAAATATCAACGAACGGTGCGGTTCTCAGCATACAGCGGATCTTGAAGCGGAAGTGGTCAAGAGAAAAGCCGATGCCGGCTTTGCCTTTGATGGTGACGGGGACCGGCTGATTGCCGTGGATGAAACCGGCAACAGACTCACCGGTGACCAGATTCTGCTCATCTGTGCCCGGTCCCTGAAAGAAAAGGGACAACTCAAGAACAACCTGCTGGTCAGTACCGTCATGAGCAATTTGGGTCTGGCCAAGGCCTGCCGGGAAAATGATATTGAGAGACACGAATCCCCGGTGGGGGACCGTTACGTGCTGGCGGACATGCAGGCGAACGGTGCTGTTCTGGGCGGAGAAGAGTCCGGGCATATCATTTTGCTGAATCACCACACCACCAGCGACGGCATTATTACGGCATTACAACTGTTGACGGCAATGGTTGAGAATAAACAAGCGCTTTCAGAACTCGCCGGATTAATGGCCGTTTACCCCCAGAAATTGATGAATGTACCGGTCAGAGAAAAGCCCGATGTGTTCAGCGTGCCCGAACTGGCAAAAGCCATTGGGCGGGCGGAATCGGAACTGGGTGACGAAGGACGGGTACTGGTTCGTTATTCCGGGACCCAGAATCTGTGTCGTGTGATGGTTGAGGGTCCCACAATGGCCGTTACCGAAAAATACTGTCGCCAAATCGCCGACCGGGTGCGGGAGACCCTCGGCTGAGACATCACTGCCTGGGCTACGCCTCGTCGAGAAAGAGTTCTTTCATTTTATCGGCAACTTCCTCAAGTGTTTCAGAAAGCCATAAAACATCGTCCACCGTGAGCCGCCCGGCCTTGGTGGAGCTTTTTTTCCCATCTTTTCGCGTGTAAGCCCTGGGTCCGATCTGTAACTTGGGATCACCATCGCCATATTGGTTGATTGAAATCTGAAGCCCTGTCTCTTCATTTTCCCAGGAGGCCAGAACTTTGTCCTTGCTTGCATCATACGCCATCGGGTCGTTTTCCTTTCATCTGAATATACGAATATGCTTTTCCACAACGGGGTGTGGGAACGAGAATACATTTTAGATCCATCTAATCGGATAGGAACGGCTGCACCCACCGAAAGGGAAGTGAATATAGGAGAAAA
>ADZZ01000597.1 GCA_000179315.1 delta proteobacterium NaphS2 | reverse complement strand
TTTCTGTTTGCCGGTAACGGCGTTGTGCTGTCGTCGCTGTTCCGTGCGGGCTTGTTCACGACATTGATCGCTACAGTACGCCTGGCCTCTGAAACAGCTCCGGCACACATGGAAAATGAATCCACAACTTTTACACTGGATTTTTTTTTAGAAGCCTTAAGGGCATGACGCCTTTGATCTTGAAAAGGATCAAAAGCAGACCTATGATGGGTATGCTTTATATTGTCCGGGGAAGACGGTCTGCTTCTGTTTTTCCCAAAAAAAGAGGCCCGAAGCGGCAACTTCGGGCCTTACCTTTTTTTAATAAATCAGACCCCCCATCGCTCAGTGGGTCTATATTAACTCCCCAAAATCATACCCGAAAATGGAACCAAATGCAGATTTTCCACATAACTCCACGAAAGTAAACTGAATCTCTCTTCCGCTGTCTTTTTTTCGTTCAATATTTTCGCGTGTCTTGATCCCGTTCAAAACTGTCTCCCACAACAGAAACCCATCCGTGAACCAGTTTCGCTCAAGGGATCTAAGTCTCGGCAGACCACACAACTCCAATTGAGGTTTAAGTTCAAAGCCCCAATGGTTCAGTTTTCATTAGCAAGGCTGGTTCGGTTAAGATTAGCGTTGAAGTGCCAGAATGACCATTGACTATTTCAGATCCATCCTGTGTTGCCGTGAATGGCAAAGCCCCGAAGACTGGAAGTGTGTTTTGTCCACGATACGAACGAGTATGTTCAGCAATCAGAACTGCGAATTGAGCAGGGATGATTCCGGCGATTTGCTCTTGACGTTTTTGGATGGTGATCGTTATGGTGTCAAAAAACAACTGGCAAAAAGAATGGAGCAAAGAAAAAATGCCGGATTAAACCGGGTATCCTGGTGGGGTGGAATCGGCGTTCAAATCGAAGTCAAAAACCAATATCAACTCTGCCCTGATGGCCACCCAAAATCCCCCACTTGTGGCCACCTCAAAATCCCCCACCCAGCCAGTCTGATTTTCCAGTAGAGATTGCTGAAAAAGGCGACAGAACGTAACTACTCCCATTTGTGAAATCCACGAATGGGGGAAGGAAGGATGAACGTTTTGAAGCCGAATTTGAAAGCAACAGTCATAACATTACTGGAAAAGGGACTCAGTCAACGCGAGATCAACCGGAAGACCGGGATCAACCGAAAAACCATCCGGAGATATGCTCAGCTGCATCATCGGGCAATTTTTGAAGAAACTGAGTCTTCAATCTACCCCACTTTAGAAGGGGTGGACACCGGGTCTTCGGTTCTTCCTGTTCAAAATCCCCCACCCCGGCCATCGGCTTTGGAGAACCCTCCGAAGAATGGTTCGGCCTGCGAACCGCATCGAAAGTGGATTGAAGAACAACTGAGGCTGGGTCGAAACGCCATGGCCATCTATCGAAACGTCAACCGAAAATTGACCCCTTGCGTCAACCGAAAATTGACCCCTCTATGATTTAATAGTTTTGCATTTATCCATATTCTGGTACGCTGTTTTCACCTGCTCGGAGGATAGGGCAAC
>ADZZ01000598.1 GCA_000179315.1 delta proteobacterium NaphS2 | reverse complement strand
TTCCGGCTTGGAAAAAGGAAATGGGGATGTTTGTGAACCTGCCAGAAATTTCTCAGCACGCGCAGAGTATTTTCAGGCAGCGGCACCAGCCGGTCTTTGTTGCCCTTGGCGTCGCGAATATGAACTCGCATATTGACGGAGTCGATATCACCGACAGTCAGCCTGATTCCTTCGCCAAGGCGCAGCCCCATGCTGTAGGTGGTAAAGAAAAAGACTTTGTAGCTCAACTTGTTGGTTTCGGCGAACAGCCGGTTGAGCTGCTCAATGGATAGAATATCCGGGATCCTGGATGTTCTTGGCGGTTTGATTAAGGGGATGTCTTCCCAGGTTTTGTCCAGTACCCTGGCGTAAAAGAACTTCAGACCATACAGATCGAGCTTGACCGTACTCCAGGAATGGCATTCCAGAAGCTCATTAAAATAGTCAAGCAACTGGTCGGATGTAAGATTGACGATCCTGCAATCGAAATAGTTTCCGATTCGCCTGATCGCCCTTGAGTACGCCTCAATGGTTTTTGGCCGTAATCCATTGAGTTTCAGGTATTTCTGGTGCTTCCGGTAATACTTGTTGAATTGCGAATTTTTTGGCATGGTGGTATCCATTGTAATCTCCTCCTTGTAATGATTGAAATGAAAGGCAAATGCGCCTTCCTTGATGATTTCTTTTTATTACAAAGTTGGAGGAGATTACAGCAGGTTAATCTGGGAGAAAAAAATCGCTGGAATTGTCTGCCGCGTAGCGGCTTCGTCCAACAACCGCGGTCCAAAAGATACTGCGTGGGAAAAATCGTGTTCTCCAGGAGTCGTATGACAAGTTCCGGGGGTACTACAATTTTGAGCCCCGGTTCTGCAATCGGGGTCAAGGTCATGAAAAAGGCGGTGTCGAGGGTTTGGTGGGATATGCACGACGCAACTACATGGTTCCTGTTCCAAAGTCCGATTCCCTGGAAGAACTGAACCAAAGACTTCTCAAAGATTGTCTTTCCTATGGCGGTCATCAAATTGGCGGCAGGGAGCACACGGTCAATGAACTGTATGAGAAGGAAAAGGGGGATCTGTTGTCCCTGCCGGACATCCAGTTCAGCAACCTTGAAACCGCAGGCTGCAAGGTGGATAAATACTCCACGGTCATGGTGGATAAGAATCGATATTCGGTCCCAACAGCGTATGCCTATTGTAAAGTCCGTGTGGTTTTATATGTGGATGAGGTGGAGATATTTTACGGAAGCAAAAAAATCGCATCACATGGGCGACTTTTTGGGAACAACAAATGGAGTCTTCTCCCTGAGCATTATCTTGAACTGATTTTAAAGCGGCCCCAGGCATTTGAATCAGCCCGTGTTATCAGGCAATGGCGTTCGAACTGGCCTGTTTGTCTGGAACGGCTTTTGGATAAATTCTGCCAAAAGCAGGGATATACCAAAGGTGTCAAGGAGTTCATTCTGGTTTTGATGCTCTACAAAGGCCACTCTGCAGAAGCCATCGAATCGGCAGTTGAGACGGCGCTATCATCGGGGGCGGGCTCCAGCCAGGCCGTTAAACACATCTTAATCCATAGAGAATGTGGCAGGGATCAATCGTTTTCAGCCCTGGAAAACTGGCAGACCTTTCCGGCTCCGGACGTATCCATTTACGGACAGATCGGAGGTGGACGATGAACGCCGGTATGAAAGCACTCTTAATTGAGAATCTCAAAAAATTGAAACTGTCCACGATGCTCCGTGAGCTGGAGGGCGTGATCCGTCAAGCGAATCAGGAGAGCCTGAGTTATGAGGAATTCCTTTTAAATCTGAGTGAGGCCGAAGTTCAGACCCGACAGGAGAATGGCCGCAAAAGGCGACTGCAGGAGGCCAAATTCCCCATCTTAAAGCCAATGGAAACATTCGATTTTGATGCAGCTCCCGGACTGGACGTCCGGCTCATGAAGGAGCTTGCCAATTGCGATTACGTGAAAAAAAGCCGCAATATAATTTTTGCTGGGAAAAGCGGCGCCGGGAAAACGCACCTATCCACAGCTTTGGGCATGGAGGCTTGCAAGCAGGGAATCAGGTCCCGTTTTGTCACCGGCTGCGGCCTAGCCAATGAACTTATTGAAGCCAGAGATGAAAAACAGTTAGGCCGAGCAGTCAAACGGTATGCCTCTTACGGACTGCTCATTATTGATGAACTGGGATACATTCCTTTTTCCAAGGAAGGGGCACAGCTGATTTTCCAAATATTGGCGGAACGTCACGAAAGAAAATCCGTCATCATAACCACCAATAAGGGATTTGGAGACTGGACGGAAATATTTGGTGATCCCAGTATGACGGCAGCG
>ADZZ01000599.1 GCA_000179315.1 delta proteobacterium NaphS2 | reverse complement strand
TGACATTACAGAGGAAACGAGCCGACAATTGTACGAGGAATCGGGAATAGGTCCCGACGAAGTTGATATTTTGGAACTGCATGATGCCTTCACAATTGCGGAACTTCTCTATTACGAATGCATGGAACTGTGTAAAAAGGGCGAAGGCCTTAAATTTCTGAGAGACGGGCAGTCTACTTACGGGGGGCAGTGCGTTGTCAGTCCAAGGGGCGGCATGTTGTCATACGGCCATCCCGTCGGCGCTTCCGGCGCGGCCCAGATTGCTGCAAACGTTAAACAACTAAGAGGAGAATGCAAAGGTTACCAGGTTGAGCCTATTCCAAAAACAGCCATGTCTCATGTAACCGGTGGGGGGCTTGCCGGTACCGAGCACGCTGCATGCACGATGCACATGCTTGTTAAAGGCTGGTGAAGTACATAAGGAAGACATAAAGCAGTTCTTGTGGTCTTAAGGAGGTTTTATTATGGAATTAGTTAAAAATAGGGTGGTTCTGGTTGTCGGCGCCACGGATGAGGTAGGCGAAGCCATATGCCTGCGTTTGGCGAAAGGGGGGGCAAAATTAGCAATTACCGATACGGAACAGACAAAAGTAGACGACCTCTTATCCAGAATCAAAGAAGCCGGGAGCGATTCGATCGGCATGCTCTGCGATCCGACAAACGCTGATGAGGTGGAAAAGGCGGTTGGGGACGTGGTTGCGTATTTCGGTAGGGTAGATGTCTTGGTGAATAATGTCGATGATGCATCCGGTCAAGGGATCTGTGATCTGCCCTATGATGACTGGAAAAAGGCCATTGATGTCAATCTTAATTCGGTGTTCCTTTTCAGCAAGGCAATCGTACCCGGGATGCAAGAGAAAAAATATGGCCGCGTGATCAATGTCGGCAGCCTTGGATATCTTGGATTGCCCGGGCAGGCGGACTATGCAGCGTCAAAAGCGGCTATCTTTGGGTTTACACGCTCGTTGGCCCTTGAACTGGCGAAGGACGACATCACCGTCAACTATGTTGTTAAAGGAGACGTTTCAAGATCGGGACTGTCCGACGAGCAGGCTGAGGCACTGGCTGCAAGCGTGCCTGCTCAAAAGCTGGGAAAGCCTCAGGATGTCGCTATGACCGTCGGTTTTTTTGCTTCGGATCATTCCAAGTATGTGACCGGTCAAACGCTTTTTGTTTGCGGAGGAAAAAGTCTTCATTTTTCCATGTCGGTTTGAAAGATTACCCCTTATGACTCAGAATAAATATTTGGAGGCTCGATAAAATGGGAATAGAAAACAGGGTTGCACTCGTTACGGGGTCGGCAAGCGGAATGGGGAAACAGACGGCCCTAAGGATGGCCGAAAACGGAGCAAAAATCGTTATCAACGATGTCGTTCCTGAACGGGTGGAAAAAACGGTAGCAGAATTCAAAGAAGCAGGTTTTGAAGTGATTGGCGAAGTGGCCGACGTAAGCAATAAAGAAGCGGTTGAAAAAATGGTTAAATCGGCGGTGGATGCGTTTGGTGGCATTGATATTCTTGTCAACAACGCCGGCCTTGAAAAAGCCGGAATTTTGCGAAAGCTGAGCGAGGAAGATTGGGATATCACCATTAACGTGAATCTGAAGGGTGCGTTTCTTTGCAGCCAGGCCGTGCATCATTACATGGTTGAAAAAAACCATGGCAGGATCATCAATATCGCTTCCCGGGCATGGTTGGGAGGCGTCGGGCAGGCGCCCTATTCATCGGCCAAAGCCGGGATGGTTGGTTTAACAAGAACCCTCGGGCTTGAGTTGGGAAGGAAAGGCGTTACCGTAAACTGCATTGCTCCGGGATTGATTCACACGCCGCTGTGGGATAAAGCCCCGGAAAAGCTTAAAAAAAGATTGCTGTCAAAACAACCTACGGGGAAATTGGGAGAGGTTGACGATATTGCCAACGCGGTGATGTTTTTCTCTGATGATGATACGGAATTCGTTACGGGACAGGTTTTGTATGTGTGTGGAGGGAGAAGTCTGTTCGCAGGATAAACGCCAACCTCGTTTCGTTGTATACATGAAAACGTTATGTTTATGTGGGGCCTGATTCCTTCCCCAACCACAACGTATGGTGTCGGAAGAAAATCAGGAGGATGTTGGCGGGGGTGCGTTTGAATGAGAGAAAGCTGTTTTGGAAAGATAATGTAAAGCCAGCTTGTGGGGGAGGGAGAATGGAAGAAAAATCTGGGTCTTTGTCCGATTTGAGAGTATTGGATTTTACAGGAGTGCTTGGTCCTTATGCAGCAAAGCTGTACGTGGGCCTGGGGGCCGATGTCATCCATCTCGAGCCGATTACAGGTGATGCTCTAAGAGATTGCGGTCCGTTTTATGAGAACATCCAGGGAAAGGAAAGAAGCCTTCAGTTTCTCTATTACAATGCCGGGAAAAGGGGTATGCCCCTTGATCTCGAAAAAGAAAAGGGGCGGGAGATATTTGTTGACCTTTGTAAGAAGGCGGATGTTTTGATCGAGAGTTTTGCTCCGGGTTATCTGGAAGATTTGGGTCTTTCATTCGATTTTTTAAGCGCAGTAAATCCTAAACTGGTACAAACCGCCATCACGCCGTTTGGTCACTCCGGTCCGTATTGTGATTATCCGGCATCTGATTTGACCTGTTCGGCCCTTGGGGGCTTTTTATACCTGGCCGGCGTTGAAAACGAAAAGCCGGTGAGGGTGAGTGACAATCAAGCGTATAGAATGGCAGAAGCGTATGCGGCAGTCGGCAGTGCAACTGCAGTGTTGTTTGCAAAAAAAACGGGTATTGGGCAATTTGTCGATATATCATGCATGGAATCCGTGGGAATGGCGTTGGAAAACGCGCCTCAGTACTGGGACCTGGAAGGGACCAATCGCAGGGGCAGGGGAACAGTGGCGGGCGGAGGGATTATTCACCCATGTAAGGATGGTTATATTGTCCTTGTAACCATTATGGGCCGAAATAAGGTTATGTGGGAACCGTTCGTGAAATGGATGAAGGATGAAGGTGTCGATGAATGGGAGATTTTCGATGATGATAAATGGATTGATCCTGCCTACAGGAGTTCGAAGGAAGGCTACACCACATTCTGCCGCATATTTGAGCGATATTCGATGAAACATGAAAAGGCGTATCTTTATGATAAAGGGCAGTCGTTCAGGGTAGCGGTTACGCCGCTTAGCAACGGCAAAGATCTCCTTGAAAATCCGCAACTGAAATATCATGATTTTTGGAAAACAATATACCACGACGCCCTTCAAGGAGAGGTTGTTTATCCCGGGGCGCCATATGAGTTTGGAAATTTAACATGGCGGCTGGGTAATCCGGCCCCTGCTTTCGGCCAGCATACCGTTGAAATTCTTGAGGAGTGCGGTTACACGAAAACCAAGATAAATGCGCTTGCAAAGGAGGGTGTGGTTTATGTTGCGGAATCTTAGAAAAGCCCTTGATGGGATTGTCGTATGTGATTTTTCATGGGTGGGCGCTGGGCCGATAACAACAAATGTTCTGGGTCAGTGCGGTGCTGAGATCATAAAAATAGAAAGTAAGAAAAGACCGGATATATTGAGGAAGGGCGGTCCGTTCAAGGATGGAATAGGAACAGGTTTGGAGCGTAGCGGATATTTTGCGAATCGAAATCCCAATAAAAAATGCATTTCGCTGAACATGGGACATTCCGATGCCCGTGATGTGGCAATTCGTTTGATCAGGAAAAGCGACATCATCATCAATAATTTTCGTGTGGGGCAAATGGAAAAATGGAATCTCGGATGGGAAGATGTAAAAGAAATTAATCCGCGAATCATATATGTGACAATGAGCTTGCAGGGAACGACCGGACCCCACAAGAGTTACATGGGTTACGGCATCAACCTCAATGCTTTGTGCGGACTTACTGCAAGAGCCGGCTTTCCCGGCAAAAAGCCATTCGGAACAGGCACCAACTATACGGATCATGTCATGGTACCGGGTCATACGTTGTTCGGTATTCTCGCCGCGTTGCTTGATAGAGAAAAAACAGGAAAAGGACAAACTGTCGCCGTATCCCAGTTGGAATCTGCTATTTGCATGAAACCTTCTGATGTGATGTCTTACGCGGCCAATAAGGAAATCCTTGGTCCGCTTGGATATGGCGATCCGGATGCCGTCCCCCATGGCGTATACACGACGCTGGGCTATAGAAGGTGGATTGCAATAGCCGTTTTTGGCAATGATGAATGGCGGGCTTTTAAAAAAGTGATGGGAAATCCTGCGTGGGCCGATGATAAAAAATTCAGTACCGTTGAAGAACGAAAAACGAATGAAGCGGAACTTAATAGCCTTGTCGAGGAGTGGACGAGGACGCAGTATGCCGACTGGCTTATGGAAGAGCTGTTGCAAAATGGCGTCAGGGCGGGAGTCGTAAATGACGGAAGGGGCGCCATTGATGATGTACATCTGAGAGAGCGGGGATTCTGGGCATATCTCGACCATCCGGTTGTGGGAAGTACTCTTTACAATCGTGCACCCATTTGTTTTTCGAAGACGCCGTTGCGGATGGAAAAGGCTGCGCCTGTATTGGGTCAGGATACCCGGGACGTGTTGACTGAGAAGCTTGATTATAGCGAAGGGGAAGTGGATCAGCTTGTTTCCGATGGGGTGTTGGTTTAGGACGTCTCCGCGCAGACAGATGATTTTTTTAACGTTCCATATGGAGGGATTCAATGGATTTTTCAATATCTGAAGAATATATGATGCTTAAAGAATCAATGAGGGAGTTTGTAAAGCGGGAGATGATGCCGCTTGAAAAGGGCTTGCTTGAGCGGGAGTTGTCCCTCTGGAGCGAGCCGGGGCCGTTGATTCCGGAAGAGGACCACCAAAGATTGCTCCAAAAGACCAGGGAGTTGGGCTTCTGGGGGCTTGAGGTTGAAGAGAAATTTGGAGGTCAGGGACTTGGCATGTTGGCCAAAACGCTTGTGGTGGAAGAAATGTGCAAATGTCTCGTAGGATTTTCGCCTCATGCTTTTACCCTGCCTCCCGATGCTCCGAACCTCTATTATCTGAACGATTGCTGTTCGGAAAGTCAAAGAGAGAAATATTTTACGCCTTATTGCAATAGTGAAATCGATTCGGCAATGGCATGTACGGAACCTGGGGCTGGATCAGATGTGAGCGGCCTGAAAACAAAGGCTGTCAGAAAAAATGGCAAGTGGGTCATCAACGGCACAAAGACATTTACAAGCAAATGCGATTACCCCAAAGTTTTCTTTATTTTGATTGCGGTGACCGATCCTGAAGCATCTTCAAAAAACAGATTTACTGCATTTCTCATTGACAGGGAACACCCCGGCGTAAGAGTTGGAAGAGAGACCCCGGTTATCGGCGCCATGCCGACATGGGATCTGATTCTTGAAGACGTCGAAGTGAGTGATGATGCGGTGCTTGGAGAAGCGGGCAAGGCATTTATTCCTTTGCAAAATCGATTCGGTGTTCGCAGGATTGAGCTGGCATCCCGCTGTACCGGAATGGCTGAAAGGCTTATTCAGATGATGATTGATCAAGCCAACAATCGGGTTACTTTTGGAAAACCGCTTGCCGAAAGAGGCGTGGTTCAGAACTGGATAGCCGACAGCACAATGGAACTTGAGGCAGTCCGGTGGCCACTCTATTATGCAGCCTGGAAATCGGACCAGGGATATAAAGATCTGCGCATTGAAGGGGCTTCGATAAAGGTTGCCGCAACCGAGATGTTAACACGCGTGGCGGATCGGGCAATACAGGTTCATGGCGGACTGGGAGTTTCGAAGGAACTCGGAATTGAGCATGTAGCCCGTATGGTTCGGATATGGAGAATTCTTGAAGGTCCTTCCGAGATACACAGATGGTTGATTTCAAGGCAGATTCTCAGGGGGAAGAAGGTATATGATCCGTTCATTGTGGAAAAAGATTCATCCGAGTATGAATAATGATGAGGAATAATTGAGGGGGATAGGCAGTGGGGTCAATTTCGGCATCTTCCGTACCGTTTAAGAATAGCGTAAAGGAATGCCTTTCACTGTTATGAGCGCATGAGGATCCGAGTGCCTCTCCTGAATAAAGGATTTTAACAACCATTGAAGGAGGAAAAAATGCCGGTAGATTTTAAAACGGAAAATCATGTGGCATATATTACATTAAACAGGCCGGAAGCAATGAATTCTTTAGATCCCGAAGCGGTTACGACTCTTACGGAGATATGGGCGGAAGTAAAAAGCAACCCGGATATCCGTGTATCCGTCTTCACGGGTGCGGGTGAAAAATCGTTTTGTACCGGGACCGACATGAAGAAAACACCGCCGCCTGATGAATGCATGGCGAGTATCTGGCTCAGGGACGGTCAGCCCATTATACCTCCCATGAAAATGTGGAAACCGATTATCTGTGCTATTAACGGCTACGCCATAGGCGGCGGTCTGGAAATGGCATTGGCCTGCGATATGAGAATTGCCAGTTCCAAGGCAAAATTCGGCCTCACAGAGGTTAAAGTGGCAAGCCTTGCCGGGCTGAACGGCACCCAGTGTTTGCCCCGGGCCATCCCGCAGGCGGTGGCCATGAAGATGTTGCTAACAGGAGAAATGATTGATGCGGAAGAAGCTTTGAGGGTCGGTTTGATTAGCGATGTGGTCGAACCTGACGAGTTGCAGGGCCTTGCAAAGAAGTATGCCGAGAAGATCGCTTCCAATGCGCCGTTAAGCGTCAAAGCTGCGAAACAGGCCGTGGTCATGGGCATGGATATGCCTCTTGACCACGGGATTGCATTTTCTCACCTGCTCTGGGGCGTATTGCGGGACACAGAGGACCGAAAAGAAGGGTTTAAAGCCTTCGCTGAAAAGAGAGTGCCGGAATATCAGGGAAGATAATTTTATATCGTTTCGCTCAAATATTAACTAATTTTTCTGATATTTCTTTGGGAAAGGAGGGGCTGAGGATGCATATAGTTGTATTGGCAAAAGTGGTACCCGATTACGAAGTTCCTTCAGTGGATTTTGAACTTGTAAGCAACCGGGCGCATCCGAGATATACAAGGATGATAGGGCTTTACGATGAAAATGCCATTGAAATGGGAGTGCAATTGAAAGAGAAGCATGCGGCTTCCCTGACCATCATGTCCTATGGTCGGAAAGAGGATATTCAAATCCTCAGAAAATCAATTGCCATGGGTGGCGAAAAGCTTGTTTTGATCCAAGGGACCTCAGACGATCCTTTCGTAATCGCCGATAATTTGAAGACGGCCATTGAACAATTGGGGGGCGTTGATCTTGTTTTGGCCGGTCGGCAGTCAGCCGATATGGACAGGGGGATAGTTCCGGGCGTGTTAGGCGAAATGCTTGGATCCAGGTTCATTCCCCAGGTGAGTGCCGTTGAAAATGAAGACGGCGCCTGGAAGGTCTCTCAGGTTACGGAAACAGGCCTACGGGAATTGGAGTTTGTTGGAAATGGGGTATTATCCATAACGAGCGTCCCCGAAAACGTTCCGAGGATCCCGGCTGTTCGAGCCATCTTTGCTGCGAAGAAAAAATCTGTTCAAACGATGTCCGGTAGAGATGGCGACGAGAGCTGGATGTCGGAGGTGTCTGTTGAAATTCCTAAAATGGAATCCACCTGTGAATTTCTACCCGTTGAGGATATGAACGAAACAGCAATGACACTGTTAAAACGGCTTAAGGAGGAACGATATCTATGAAAACGGTTATCATTGAAATCATGGATCCAAACAGACTCGGGGAGTTGGTCACTGTAAGCAAGAAATTTTGCGATACGCCTGATATTATTGCCTTGGGAAAAGGAGATCTCCCGGGAACATTTGGAAAAGCCTTTCATACCTCGGAAACAATCAGTGCAAATCTTGTTTCGGACATCTCCGAGTTGCTTAAAAAAGAAGGTTACGAGATCATTATTATGAGTGCAACCACCATCGGGACAGGGCTTGCGGGACCTCTTGCGGTTCGCCTTTCAGGCTCTCTTATCTCCGAGGTGACCGGTGTGCTGCCGGACCTTGTTATTGAGCGACCGCTCTATGGCGCGAAAGCTGTCATGCAGTGTAAAATCGAGAAAAAGCCTTTGATTTTGACGGTTCGACGGAAATATTTCGAAAAAGATATGCTGGAGGGAACAACCGAAACAATCGAGTTGCCCGGCGGCCCTGAAAAAGTTATTCTTCTGGCAGAGAAGGAAGAAAAACAGGAGGGTATTCCCCTTGAAGATGCGGATGTGATTGTCACGGGGGGCCGCGGCATCGGCAATGCTGAGAACTTTGCAATGTTACAGGATGTAGCCGCCCCCTTGAATGGTGCGGTTGGCGCTTCGAGAGGCGCTGTGGATGAAGGATGGATGCCGCCAACGTTTCAGATAGGCCAGACGGGAAAGATCGTAGCGCCAAGCGTGTATTTTGCTGTGGGCGTTTCGGGGGCAAGTCAGCATCTGGCAGGCATTGCAAATGCCAAATGCGTTGTTGCGATTAACAAAGACGAAGAGGCCAATATCTTTAACAGGGCCAGGTTTGGAATCGTGATGGACTATAAAAAAGCGGTGCCCGCCCTGATTGACCTACTGAAGAAGGAGGTATAAATGGGGCGGGTTCCATATTGGAACATCAGTTATGGCATTGGGATCGATTTGCTGGCGGTTCCTTTAATAATCATCTTCCTTTATGGATTGTATGGCCACTGGAAACGAATTAAACAAGGGAAGGCCAGGCTCACTTTTAGTCTGCGCAACTCCTCGCTGAAGATCGGTCCCGTTTATATCGGCGCCCTTTTCACCAAAGGGATACTCGGCTCCCGCATATACAAAAAGCTGTTCACCGGCGTTGCGCACGGTTTCTTATTCTGGGGGATGTTCCTCCTGTCGATCGGAACGGCCCTTGTGTTCCTGAATGTTCTGTTCGGTCTTCCTGTTTTTAAGGGGGCCTTCAACCGGTGGTTCATGTCCTTTGCCCTTGATGCCGGCGGGTTGGCGGCACTGTCAGGCACCCTTTTCCTCTTGATTCGCAGGCTGGCGTTTCCCCCTGAGGGATTGGTTGCCCCAAAGGCGCGTCCTGGGTTTGTTCTTATGGAAGTGGCCATTACCGTCATTATTTTAACCGGTTTTCTGCTAGAGGCGCTACGGATCGCTCATAACGGGTTTGATGAAGGCGCCTTTGTGGGGAACTGGGTTGCGGGCCTTCTCGGTGGTGGGGACAGCCTTTCGCTTCATCAGATCGTCTGGTGGGGGCACGGTTTTGTCGCTTTGGCCTTCATCGCTTATATCCCCTATTCGCCCCTCATCCATCTGGTTTTGGCGCCGATCAACACCAGCCTCGCCATCCCTGTGCCCGGGCCTAAAATGGGGGTGCTTGACTTCAGCGCCTTTGAAGATGAGGAAGCTGAGGAACTCCCAAGCCTCGGGGTCTGCAAACTTACAGACTTCAGTCGCAAAAGGCTGCTGGATTTTTCATCCTGCTTATGGTGCGGGAGATGCCATGAGGTATGTCCGGCGGCCCAAACAGGTAAGAGCCTTTCCCCCAAGGGGGTCATTGTCACCCTTTCAGAATACATGAACAAAGATAAATTTCAGGATGATTCGCTCCTTGACGAAATATCCGCCAACGCGATTTACAGCTGTACAACCTGTGCAGCCTGTATGGAGGTCTGCCCTGTTTCAGTAAATCAACCGAAGGCCATTATGAGGATGCGGCAGCACCTGCTGATGGAGCGCTCGGAAATACCTGATATCATGGGGCAGGCGCACAAAAGTCTTGAGGCGCGGCAACATCCGTTCTTTGGCACGGGTTCCGGTCCCAATGACTGGCGCAAAGACATGGATATCCCCAGTTTTGAGGAAGGGAAAACTGAATATCTCCTATGGATAGGATGTGCCATTACCTATGAAGAAAGGACGCAGAAAATTGCACGGTCGATGGTCAATATCCTTCAGAAGGCAGGGGTTTCTTTCGGAGTTTTGGAAGAAAGCCGTTGCACAGGCGATCCTGCAAAACAAATGGGGAATGAATTTCTGTTCTCTGAAATTGCCCAGCAGAACATCGAGGAGTTCACGTCCCTTGGCATAAAAAAAATCATTACCATGTGCCCCCACTGTTACAATAGCTTCACGCGGCATTATCCACCGCTTGGGGGGTTGTTTAAAGTCGTTCCCCATTCCGTGTTCATAAACAGCTTGATAAAGTCGGGCAGGCTTGAACTGAGAAATGGGGAACAGACTATCTGCTACCATGATCCCTGCTATTTAGGAAGGCGCAATAATATCTTTGCAGAACCTCGCAACGTTGTCGCATCTCTGGGACGATTGATAGAGATGCCGAGGAATCGCGAGAACAGCTTTTGCTGCGGAGGTGGAGGCGGCAACTACTGGGCCGAGGAAGAGGGTACCAGGATCAATCAAGCTAGGGCCAAAGAGGCGTTAGACACAGGTGCTGTTAAGATCGCCACTGCATGCCCATTTTGTTTGCTTATGTTGACAGATGGATTGAAGAAGTATGCCGATGTTGAGAAAGCTTATGACATTGCTGAATTAGTGAATAACCAATTGAAAGATGGATGAACATTTGAGTTTGCGAAGGAGTGGTGTCTTTTCGGAGATGCATCATTGAAGCGGGTCAGTCGCCTTTTTTGGAGGCCCTTGGTAAGCAACTTATTTATTCGGAATTTCTAGGAGGAAGATATGGAAAAAAAACGAGTAGGCGTTTTGCTGTCCGGCTGCGGGGTTTTTGACGGCTCGGAAATACACGAGGCCGTATTGACGCTTCTTTATCTTAACCGGGAAGGTGTGGAAACCATCTGTATGGCCCCAGACATACCTCAGGCCCATGTGATCAATCACCTTACCCAGGAAGAAATGAGTGAATCGAGAAATGTGTTGGTTGAATCGGCTCGAATTGCTCGGGGTGAGATAAGGGATTTGAAGGACGTAACGGCCGCCGAACTTGATGCCCTTATTGTGCCGGGCGGGTTCGGCGCCGCAAAAAATCTTAGTGATTTCGCCTTTAAAGGACCCGGCGGAGATGTCTATCCTGATGTTAAGCGCCTGATTGATGATATGCTTGCCTCAAATAAACCCATCGGCGCCCTTTGCATTGCCCCCGCGACTGTTGGCATGGCATTAAAAGACAAATCGCCTGAGCTGACAATCGGAAACGATGAAAATACAATCGGCGCTTTACAGGCCCTCGGCGTTAAACACACCGTGTGTGCGGTTGATGAAATAGCAATTGATGTAAAAAACAAGATCGTATCAACACCTGCCTACATGTTAGGTCCGGACATAAAACACGTGGCGAATGGCATAGAGAAACTTGTCAAACAGGTTTTGTCAATGATCTAAGTTTACGTTCTGCATTTCGAATTTTTCGGATGCAACTGTATGTTTTCAAAACGTGCTATAGTAGATAAGAGAGTTCTTGGATTTTGGCTGGAATGTGTATTGCTCCGTTTGTCTCGTAAGACACGTATGTTTCGGGTTGGAACATGAAACACTTTTGGTCGCTTGCCGGGGGGGATGACCAGGGTTTGTGGCTACTTTGCACATCCCAGAACCTAGTGATAAATAAGTAATATTGTTTTTTTATGCGCAATTTGACGATTTATGGCTGCACCGGGTCGAGGCTGGCGCTTTAAACAGAGTGTATCGCTAGTGTCTCAGGTTTAGTCTGGCATGATATTGAATGTTGACAATAAAATTTGCGCTAACATCCTAATTTGTAAAAGCTTTTTATTCTTTGCCCGGCGGCATGGATATTGCTTCAGTCAGTAGGCTAGGGCAGGATTGTGTAAGCGCTTTTGCGCAAGGCCATTTGGGTTGTGGGCATCGCCGGCGCTGGTTTGTAAATGCTCGTCAACTGCGGAATAAGGGCGATGCGATATGGTGATGAAAATACGAAAGGGGGGTGATATAATGGGTGTGTAGGTTTTGAATGAAGGGAAAATAGTGATGGTGTAAACATCAATGGTCACAATTCAGGAGGAGAAAATGGCTGAATGTAAAGAATGTCGATTCTTTTTTGGTGTTCCGGAAAACGCGGATGATTTTAAACCCGGTAAAGGTGATTGCGTGACTGAAATCCGAAATGAAAAGGGTAAATCTTGGCTCTCCAAACCCGTTTTTGAAGATAGCGAGAGCTGCGGAACTTTTGTTAAGAAAGTGTGATTAATGATGCGAAAGGGTTTGTGATTCGCCGGGGCTGTTTTAGAAGAGAATTTTCAGCGTACTGAAGTTTTTGTTTTAAATCGTTTCTGAGTGGATCTCCAAAAGGTGTTCAACCGAAGAAGTTTTAAATATTTCTCATTGAAAGGAGAGCAAAATGCAAGAAAACGTTGCTTTAAAAATTTCTGAGGAGACTCCCGGAAGTACCGAAAGGATTCAGTTCCTGTATGACCGCTGCCGTTGGAAACATGTTGCGGGCGGTATGTACATGAGGCCAGAGGTCAAGGTGGGGATTGCCCGTGCGCGCCTTTTGACGGAATCATATAAGGAAACAAGGGGCGAAAGTGAAATGATCCGAAGGGCCAAGGGGTTGGATCATGTTCTGGAAAATTATCCGATCTTCATTAACGATGAAGAATTCATTGTGGGGGATGCTGCGGAAAATCCGGACACGTTGGCTATTTTCCCCGAGATGGGTTTTTTCCCCACCATCGATATCGTGGAAGACCCGGAGCTTATGGATGATGACATCCGGGATGAAGCCCGTGAGATCGCCATGTTTTGGAAGCCGTTGGGGCTTCAGGACAAGTGCATGCCGTATTACGATCAGCACGAAATAGACATAGCGACGCCGTGGACAATTGTAGATGTTCCACCCTTTATCGCCAACTACATGAGTGTGTGCCCGGCATACATGTCTGTTTTGGAAGACGGTTTGTTGGGTAGGATCAAATCGGCCGAAGAGAATATTGAAAAGGCATTCGTTAAATTGAGGGCATACCCCTGGAACGGGCCGGAGAATATGCCCCTGATGGATCAGATTGATGTTTGGCGCGCTATGATCATCGCGGACAAAGCGGTCATCAAGTGGGCCAGAAGGTATAGCCGGCTGGCCAAGATCGTCGCCGAGAATTTCGACTTGAGCGACAGCGTACAGGGTGCGGAGGAGCGGAAGAATGAGCTCTTGGAGATCTCGGATATCTGCTACAGGATGCCGGCGGAACCTGCAAAGGGCTTTAAGGATGCCATGCAGAGCAAATGGTTCGTTTACCTTGTTTGCCACTCCCTGGAGCGTTATTCCTCCGGTTATGCCCATCTGGAAGACAGACTGATGTGGCCCTATTACAAGGCGAGCGTGATTGACAAGACCGCCCAGCCCATGACCCGGGATGAAGCTATCCAGTTGGTCGAACTTGAAAGGCTTAAGGTATGTGAGCGGGGCGTTGCCAAAGGGAGAGCGCATCGTGAGGGTCAACCCGGCGCCAACGATTTGCATATCATCACCATTGGAGGCCTGGATGAAAACGGGAATGACGCAACCAATGATTTAACCAACGTCATTTTAGAGGCGTCCTTAAACATCAGGACTCCGGAGCCTTCTCTTGGCTTCAGGTATAGCCCGAAGATCAATGCAAAAACCAGGCGTTTGGTTTTTGAAAATATTGCCGCGGGCTTCGGTTTTCCATCGATCAAACATGAGGAGAAAAATACGCGTCAGATGCTTGAACATTACAAGGTTCCGCCGGACGAAGCCGCTCATTGGGCTCTGGTGTTGTGCATGGCGCCGGGTGTCAGCAAGCGTCGGGGCCTCCAGAAGACCCGGACCGAGGGTGGTGGACTCATCTGGATTGACAAATGCTGTGAGATAGCCTTTTACGACGGTTTTGATCATTCATTCGCCAACATACAAACCGGACCCAAGACCGGAGATGCAACCAAATTCAAAACCTTTGAAGAGCTTTTCGAGGCATTTGAAAAGCAGGTCGAATTTGCCACGGCCCTGCATTATCGGAATAAGGATGTAACCCGCCGGGCTGAGATCAAGTTTATCGAGTCTCCTTTTGTGGCATCCCTGGATGATGCCTGTATGGACGATGGCGTCGGCGCCTTTGTCGACAAGACCTATCCGAATCCATGGAATAATACACCGGGCGAACAGACTGCGGCCGATTCACTGGCGGCGGTTAAAAAGCTGGTCTTTGACGATAAGAAATATACCATGGAAGAAGTGGTCAATGCCATGAAGGCCAACTTCGATGGATATGAGGAAATGCGCAAAGACATGCTGGCGGCGCCCAAGTGGGGCAATGACGATCCTTATGTGGATGAAATAGGAGAGCGTGTATTCAAAATGGTGGCCGATAAGTTGATGGAGCAGACCACCTACAGCGGGATGCATCCGCTCGGAAATCCGCAAACGGTATCTACCTTCGCCACCCGGGCGCCCCGCATAGGCGCTTTGCCCTTCGGGAAATTACATGGAGAGGTGTTGCACGACGGTGGTAGTTCGCCCTATGTGGGTCTCGACAAGAAAGGCCCCACGGCGGTTTTGAAGTCCGTGGCGCATATCCCGTATGACCGGTATAAAGGGGTTCAGTTCAATCAGCGGTTGCCTGTTTCCATCATGAGGGGAGACAAGGGTTTCCAGGTTTGGTCGGCCTATATGAAGGCATGGCATGATTTAAATATTGATCATGTTCAGTTCAATGTCGTTGAAACGAAGGATATGCTTGAAGCCCAGAAAGAACCGGAAAAATGGGAATCTTTGATTGTGAGGATAGCGGGCTATAGCGCAAGGTTTGTCAGTCTGCCGAAAAATGCCCAGGATGCAATTATAGCGCGTAATGAGCAGCAGATAGGTTAAGATAGAGGTTTCGGG
>ADZZ01000600.1 GCA_000179315.1 delta proteobacterium NaphS2 | reverse complement strand
CGGGTCGAAACTGCCGGGAGAAGTGGGTGATACGGTAATGTTTGATCAGGTTCTCCTGACATCGGACGGCGAAACCATTAACGTGGGGCAACCTTTTCTGGAAAATTCAAAAGTGGCCGGGCGCATTACCGCTCGCGGCAAGAATCGAAAGGTGCTGATCTATAAATATAAACGGCGTAAAGGATACCGACGTAAAAATGGGCACCGCCAGCATTTTTCGCTTGTCAGAATCGGCGACATCGAAACGGGCGCCTAAAACAAAGAGGTAATTGATATGTCACATAAAAAAGCGGGCGGCAGCTCCAGAAACGGAAGAGACAGTAACGGCCAGAGAAGGGGTATCAAGCGTTATTCCGGGCAAAAAGTCAGCGCCGGAAGCATCATTGTCAGACAGAGAGGAACCCACATTCATCCGGGTGAAAACGTGGGTCTGGGCAGAGACTACACAATTTTCGCCAAGATTGACGGTGTTGTCGCCTTTGAGCGCTTCGGCAAGGATCGAAAAAAAGTCAGCGTTCACGTCGCGTAAATTCCCGAAATCGCCGTTTGCCTTCTCCCCCATAAGAGTTAAACAACCATGTTTTTCTTAGATGAAGCCGTCGTCACGGTCAGGTCCGGAAACGGAGGGAGTGGATGCGTCAGCTTCAGAAGAGAAAAATTCATTTCCAAAGGCGGACCGGACGGCGGGGACGGGGGAAATGGCGGAAGTGTTATCGCCAGAAGTACCCGCAAACTTTTCACCCTTGAAGATTACCGATCCAAAAGGCATCTGAGTGCCCGAAACGGCGGACCGGGAATGGGTAAGAATAAATCCGGCGCCAACGGCGCGGATTGCATTCTTAAAACACCTGTGGGGACGCTTATCGAAGAGGTTGAGTCGGGCCGTGTTCTGGCCGACCTGATCCTTGATGATCAGGAAATCGTTCTCATTCCCGGCGGCACGGGTGGAAAAGGGAACCAGCATTTTGCCACCTCAACCAATCGGGCGCCCAGGTTCGCACAGCCCGGCCTTCCCGGAAAAACGCTGAAACTCAAATTAACGCTGAAACTCTTGGCGGATGTGGGGTTGGTTGGCCTTCCCAACGCCGGGAAATCAACCCTTCTATCCCGTCTTACGCAAGCCCGCCCCAAAATAGGGGGTTATCCTTTCACCACGCTGGTCCCCAACCTGGGCGTCATGCCCCTTGACGAAGCACAAACGCTGGTCATCGCCGATATCCCGGGACTTGTGGAAGGCGCCAGACTGGGCCGGGGCCTGGGGCATCGTTTCCTGAGGCACATTGAACGAACACGACTCCTGCTCCACCTGGTGGATGCCGGCCGTTCTTCGGAAAAAAATATTTTAAGTGATTTCCTGATGCTCAGAGAAGAAATGTCTGCCTATTCACCCGCCCTTGCCCATAAACCCTATTTTGTGGTAATTAACAAGATCGATCTTTCCGGTCCCGAAAATAAAGAGATAAGAGCACTAAGAAGGGCGCTTGATCGAATCCATATAGAATCCATGTGTACTTCAGCACTTACCGGGGAAGGTCTTGACGAATTGGTCCAATTGATGACGGAAAACTGGAAAGAGCTCACCCAAAGCCGCAAAATTTAAAAAGTCGGTTTCTCAGATTCTTAGAGCGTCGTTGCATGATGTTTTTTCCCTTTTCTTTCACAAAGGTTTCAAATTTTGAACAATGAAAACGTCAGAAAAGAACTGTTGAAAACGGTCAAACGGGTTGTCATCAAGATCGGCAGTGGCGTTCTGACCGGCGATGACGGTTTGAACCTGCCCGTCATGTATGGTCTCAGCGCCGATATCAGCGCCCTTAAAGCGTCGGGAATAGAGGTCGTCCTGGTTTCTTCAGGCGCCATTGCAGCGGGCATTCGCAAGATGCAGATGGCCCGCAAACCCCGATCGGTTTCCCAGCAACAGGCAACGGCGGCCGTGGGACAGGGACATCTTATCAGGGCTTGGGAAAACGCCTTTGAAGTTTACGGTCACCGGGTGGGACAGGTGCTTTTAACCCGAGACGACCTGACCCATCGACGTCGCTATTTGAATGCCCGCAACACCATTTTCACCCTTCTTTCATGGAAAATCATTCCCATCGTCAACGAAAACGACACGGTTGTGGTGGACGAAATCAAATTCGGAGACAACGATAATCTGAGCGCCATGGTGACCAACCTGTCCGAAGCTGATTTCCTCATCAACCTCACCAACATCGACGGTCTGTTTGACAAAGATCCGAGGGATCATAATGATGCCCGGCTCATCTCCGTGGTGGAAAAGGTCGATCGGAAAATCACCCGGTTCGCCGGCGCCATCCCGGGATTCCTCGGAAGGGGGGGAATGGGGAGCAAGATCAGGGCCGCCAAGAAGGTCGCCATTGCCGGTGTTCCCACCATTATCGCCAATGGACTGAAACCCGGCATCATCAAGCGTCTTTTTGAGAGCCATGAAGAGGGGACGCTTTTTCTGCCGGAAGCGGTTTCCCTTTGCAGCCGAAAACACTGGATCGCTTTTACCAAGGCGCCAAAAGGGGAAATTATCATCGACCGGGGCGCCGAGATTGCCATTGTGGAAAAAGGGAAAAGCCTGCTCCCTTCGGGCATCAAAGAAGTACGGGGTCAGTTCAGCCTCGGCAATTCCGTGTTGCTGATCAATGAGGACGGTGAACCCGTGGCCGTCGGAATGGTCAGCTACCACTCCGGAAACATCCGGAGAATCATGGGCGCGAAAAGCGCCGAAATAGAGTCTATTTTGGGTTTTAAAAATGACGACGAAGTCATTCACCGAAACAACCTGGTGCTCACAGCACATATGGATGAAGGAGACGAGGTATGTCGCTTGAACATATGATCAAAGAAATGGCCGGGGATGCCAAAAAGGCATCCAGAGGATTGAGAAGTCTGGAAAGTGGGCGGAAAGATGACGCCCTTCTTAAAATGGCCGAACGGCTGGTTGCGGCTCGGGAAATCATTTCAGCCGAAAACCGGAAAGATCTGGAGGCTGCCCGGGATGCGGGGCTTTCCGCGGCCATGCTGGATCGCCTGACCCTGAGCGAACCGGTTATCGGCGCAATGGCGGACGGCCTGAGGGAAGTTGCGGCCCTGCCCGACCCGGTCGGAGCGGTACCGGGCATGTGGAAACGTCCCAACGGTCTGATGGTGGGACGGGTGCGAATCCCTTTGGGTGTCATCGGTTTCATTTTTGAATCCCGTCCCAATGTTACGGTGGATGCGGCAGCCCTGTGCATCAAATCCGGCAATGCCGTCATTCTTAAAGGCGGCTCGGAGGCTATCCATTCCAACATGGTCCTGGGTAAACTCCTGGCGGAAACACTGCAGGAAGCGGGTATTCCCGAAAAAGCGGTTCAGGTAATCCCCACCACGGAAAGGGAGGCGGTCAATGCGCTCATCAGCATGGAAGATGAAATCGATGTCATCATACCCAGGGGTGGAGAAGGCCTCATTCGGTTTGTCACCCGGAACTCACGAATTCCGGTATTGAAACACTATAAAGGGGTCTGCCACATTTATGTGGACCAATCCGCCTCTCTTGATATGGCCAAAGATATCTGCTTCAACGCAAAGGTGCAGAGGCCCGGAGTCTGCAACGCCCTTGAAACGTTGCTGGTCCACGAAGATTCAGCCGCGAGGTTCCTTCCTGAAATGGGAAAGCAATTTCGGGAGGCCGGCGTCGAAATCAGGGGATGTCCCAAGACATTGACCCTGATCCCCGATGCCGTGGCGGCCACCGAATCGGACTGGCCTGCGGAATTTCTGGACCTGGTGCTTGCGGTTAAGGTCGTCGGCAGTATGGATGAAGCCCTGGACCACATAGAAGCCTACGGATCGCAGCATACGGAAGCCATCATCACCAATGATTATGACCGTTCACAACGGTTTCTGGCCCAGGTGGATTCTGCCGTGGTACTGGTAAATGCATCCACCCGGTTTAACGATGGCAATCAGCTGGGACTGGGTGCTGAAATCGGCATCAACACATCCAAACTCCATGCCTTCGGACCCATGGGATTGGAAGAACTGACCACCACCAAATTCGTGGTCTACGGTCAGGGACAAACGAGAAAATAGGAGCTTTATGTGAAACTGGGTATTCTCGGCGGAACTTTTGATCCCATTCATCTGGGACATCTGCGCTCCGCCGAAGAGATCGGCCAGTATCTGGCCCTTGAAAAGGTGTATTTAATCCCTTCCGCCCAGCCGCCGCACAAAAGCGAATCTCCCATAACGCCTTTCGGCCACAGATTGGCCATGACCCGGATGGGAACAGATTGTTCCCCTCTGCTCGAAACCATGGATTTGGAAGGTAAGAGGCCCGGGTTTTCCTATTCCATTGAAACCCTTCGGGAACTGCATCAGATTTTTGGCCCTTCAACGGAACTTTTTTTTATTCTCGGAACAGACGCTTTTCTGGAAATCAAAACCTGGCGGGATCACAAACGCCTTTTTGACTACGCGCATTTCGTCATCCTTCACCGTGCCGGCTGCGAGGACCGAGAACTTAGGAACATTTTTTCCGATCTTGGCATTAAGGCAGCCGAAAAGGGTGCCGAAAACCAATTTGTCGCCCCATCCGGAAACGCTATTATTCTTATAACACCGACCCGCATGGAAATATCCTCGACAAATATTCGAAACATGGTTAAAGATGATAAATCCATCCGTTTCCTTGTTCCCGAAACGGTCAGGGTCTATATTGTAGAAAAAGGACTTTATCTGAATGATGACTCCCATGGAAAAAGCAAGACTTTGCCTGGCAACCATTCTGGAAAGAAAAGCTGTTGACCCCGTCCTTTTGCATGTGGAGGGCCTTACGACGGTTGCGGACTACTTCCTGATCACAGGCGGCAATTCCACCCGCCAGGTTCAGGCCATTTCACGCCACCTGCAAAGAACCCTGAAAGATAAAGGCGTAAAGGCATACGGTGTTGAAGGGGAACAAGAGGGGCGATGGGTATTGCTGGACTATGGTGAGGTGGTTATCCACGTCTTCTATCAGCCCGTGCGTGAATTCTATGATCTTGAAGGACTCTGGGTGGAAGCACCGGAGGTAAGCCTTGAAACGTGAGCCATTGGAAAAATTGGCGTTGAAAGCCTGGCCATCTCACAGACGTATCATTTCGCTTTTGATCGCGGCCTTGCTATTATGGTCTCCTTTTTCTTTCAAATCCGCCGCTTACGCCCTTTCTATCGAAGACGAATGGAAAATGGGGCAGGAATTTTTCCTGCAGATCCGCAGGCAATCCGAATTGGTTTCTGATCCCTTTGCCGTTAAATACATTAACGATCTTGGCCACTATCTGCTGAAACCGCTGGAAACCAGGCCCTTTCCCTTTCACTTTTATATCATCAGCGACGACACCCTCAACGCCTTTGCAGGTCCCGGAGGGCACATCTTCTTCTATTCCGGCCTCATCGAGGCCATGGACAGCGTGGATGAACTGGCGGCGGTGATGTGCCATGAAATCGGCCATATTGCCGCACGGCATTTGTCCAAACGTATCGACCAGTCCAAGAATATCGGCATCGGGACCATGGCGGGAATTCTCGCAGGCATACTCGTCGGCGGTCCGCTTGCGGCAGCCTTCATCACAGGTTCCATGGCCGCCGGCATGCAGGCCCAGTATCATTTCAGCCGGGAGGATGAACGCCAAGCCGACCAGTTGAGTTATAAATATATCAGGCCATCTACTTTTGATTCAAAAGCGATGATCGGAGCTCTTGAAAAAATTCAGAAGGGGAGCTGGATCGGGACCGGCCAAACGCCGCCCTACCTGCTGACCCACCCCACGGGACCCGAGCGAATGAGCAATCTTGAATCCCTTTCCAATACCGACAAACCGTTAAGTCTCAGTAAAGAAGCCGTTTATCTGAAAGCTCTTTTTCCGGCGTTTCAAACCGTTGTCATGGCTGTCAGCAAAAAGCCGGAAGATGCCATGGAAAAATTCCAGGGCATCCTAAAAAAAGACCCGGATGCATGGTTGCCGCAACTGGGTTTGGGAATTGCTTTTCTGCGGGACAACAGATATCCCGAAGCCATCACCCGCCTTAATAAGGCCCGGGAAAAACAGCCGGAATTTCCACCCATTCTGAGGACCCTTGGAGAAGCATATTTAATGAACGGGGAACCGCAACAGGCCCGTCATGTTATCGAAGCGGTGCTGGAGTTGGATCACAGTGACAAAGCGGCACTTCTATTGATGGGTACCATTTACGAAGAAGAAGGTAAGATGGAAAAAGCCCTTCGTATATTCGAGAAACTGTCTTATCTCCCGCCGGTTAAAAACGATGTTTATTATCACCTGGGGGTGTGTTACGGCAGGAATAAACAGCTGGCGCTGGCCCATTATAATTTCGGCGTCTATTTTAAGAATATGGGCCAATTCAACAAAGCAATGTTTCATTTTAATAAAGCCAAAGAATTGGCTGCCGGAAACACCACCCTCAGGGAAAAAATTCATAAGGAAACTGAAAATGTTGAAAAAATAAAGGACCAATCATGAAAGGAGGTTTACCATGTCTTTTACAAAAGGAACGGTATCCGAAGAATTTGAAAATGTACTGAAAATAGGTCGTCCCCCCAACATTGTTCAACTGTTTCCGAATTCCAAGGCTCTCATTGTGAGCGGAAAAGTCATCGATCGAGCCATGCAGAGAAAAGGCAAGGCCATGACCATCGCGGCAAACGGTCGCAATCATTTCGTCATTCGCGGGGCGTTGCGAGCAGCGCAACGGGCCAATGCAGCCATCATCCTGGAAATTGCCAAATCCGAAGGGGGCGCCAACGCTTACTGCCCCGTGAACTACTGGAATCTTGCCAGGCAGGCCGATGCGGTCATGAACGAATTGGGCATTACCATTCCCGTCGCCATCCACGCGGACCATTACGGCATTAAGAGCCAGGCAGACGTTGAAGCTGCCAAAGTGGAAATTCCCACGCTATTTGAATCGGGCATGACATCCATTGCCATTGACGCATCTCACATGCCCGATGACGACAACCTTTTTGCCAACCTGGCGCTCAGTCCCTATATCCCCGACTGGGCCGGCTATGAAACTGAAATTGGAGAAATAAAGGGAAAGCTGGGGCTCTCGACTGCGAAGGAAGCCCTCTTCCTGATTCAAGGGCTCAATGCAAACGGTGTCTTCCCTGACTGGATCGCCCTTAACAACGGCACCACCCACGGTATCGAACAGAGTGATGAGGGGATTCAGGTGCCGCTCACCGCAGAAATCCATGAGGCCCTGGCCAAATACAATATATCGGGCGCACAACATGGTACCTCCGGCAACAATTCGGAACGCCTCAGAAATATCGCACAAAAAACCAACACCACCAAAGCCAATGTGGCGACGGCGCTGCAGATGATCTCGTGGGGCGTCAAAGTCAATGATTTCGGTAACGCCATGCTGGATGAAAATGGGGATTTCATCAAAATGCCCAATGCAGGCATGACCGATGCGATGTGGCATGAAATGGTCAGCTACGCACAGGAGCGAGATATTAAGGGTGGAAACTATAAAAAACTCAACCTGCCTTTTGAAAACAAGCTGTTGGCCCTTCCACGGGATATACGGGAACGGATGGTTCAGGGGGTGGAAGATTTTGTCTACGGCCTTTTAACAAAAGTCTTCAATACTCAGGATACAGCGACTCTGGCCCTTGAGGCGATTCAGGCGGCAGGCTCTTACGACATGGGGCCAAAGAGTCAACGCCTTGAAGACCCCACCGAGTGGACCGAAGACAAGATCAAACAAAGGATGGCTGCACTCGATTCGGACAAGGGACCCACGGGAGACTTTGATGACTGAACCATCCGCAGATTGTCGGTCGGATCGACATCTTTGGGTGGAAAATTTAGCGCCTGATACAAGGGTTTCCGGATGCTACCTGGTAAAATCGAAAAAGCTCTCCACCACACGCAACGGAAACCCTTTTCTGAGCCTCACCCTGGCAGACAAGACAGGGGACCTGCCGGCTAAGGTCTGGGACAGGGCCGAAGCCCTGTCCCCGCTTTTCCATGAAGGGGAGGTTGTGGAAGTGACAGGACGGAGCTCCACCTACCAGGGGCAGCTTCAATTGACCATATCCGAACTGCGTCCTTCCCCTGAAAGGCCGGATCCTGAAAAATTCCTTGAATCGTCCCCCTTTGACATTCCTGTGATGATACGGTCCCTGAGGACCGTTCTGAACCAGGTCAGGGATATCCATCTAAAGGCATTGATTGATCTGTTCTGGAAAGATCGAAAGTTCATGAGTCTTTTCAGGAAAGCGCCTGCGGCCAAGAATTTTCACCACGGATATCTGGGAGGACTGCTGGAACATACCCTGTCCGTCTGCCGTCTGGCGGCACAGGTATCAGACCACTACCCGGCTTTAAATAAAGACCTGCTGATCACCGCCGCCTTTCTTCATGACGTGGGTAAAACCCGAGAGTTTTCATGGGGAATGAACATCGATTATACCGATGAAGGCAGGCTGGTGGGTCACCTTGTGCTGGGTGTGGCCATATTGGATGAAAAATTAGGGTCGTTGAAGGATTTCCCTGATGAATGGGCAATTCGACTGAAACATTTAATCCTCAGCCATCACGGCCAGTACGATTTCGGTTCGCCCAAAGAGCCCAAATTTCTGGAGGCATTTGCACTGCATCTCTTGGACGACCTGGACGCCAAAATCAACGGCTTACACCGCTTTATGGAACGGGATGGACAGGAAGGTTCCTGGACCGAGTTCAACCGCCTGTTCCGAAAATTCTTTTTTAAAGGCCCGTTCCCCGGCACACTGGAACCCGAAGAAAGAAGAGAGACCAAGGTTCATCAGCAAGGCATGCTTTTCTCACCCGATTTCTGAATCCCCCCTTGTGAAACAAACCTGGAAACAAGGTTAAAAACACCATGGCCATATTGAGTCTTCAGAATATCAGCCTGGCGTTTGGCGGGCCTTTGCTCCTCGATAACGTCAGTCTCCAAATCGAACAAAGTGAGCGCATATGCCTGGTGGGCCGAAACGGCGCCGGAAAAAGCACTTTGATAAACCTGATCAACGGCCGGGTCAAGCAGGACTCGGGAGACATATTTCGCAAGCCCGGTCTGCGTTTGGGGACCCTTTCCCAGGAAATACCCCGGCATCTCCTTGGAAAGATTATTGATGTTGTTTCCTCCGGTCAGGATACGAACCCCTCGGAAGAGGCTCCGTTCACTTGGGAAATCCAGACCCGGGTGGAGAAAACCATCACCCGGCTTAAGCTTCCGCCGGACGGAGAATTCCAGACCCTTTCAACGGGTATGAAACGAAGAGTCCTCCTGGCAAGAGCCATTGCAAAAGGCCCCGATTTGCTGTTGCTGGATGAACCCACCAATCACATGGACATTCCGTCCATTGAATTGATGGAGGATTTCCTGCTTCAATTCCGAAAAGCCCTCCTTTTTGTCAGTCACGACCGGGTATTCTTGGAAAAACTGGCCACCCGAATCATCGAAATCGATCGAGGGCGTCTTACGTCCTGGGCATGCGATTTCAAGACTTACCTCTCCAGAAAAAGAGCGCTCATTGAATCCGAGGAAGAACAGAACCGGCAGTTTGACAAGAAGATGTCCAAGGAGGAGATCTGGATCCGAAAAGGGATCAAGGCGCGCCGAACCCGGGACGAAGGAAGAGTGCAGGCACTCATGAAAATGCGCGAGGAAAGGCGCGCGCGGCGAGAGCAAACCGGCCGGGTGCGAATGGCGGCCCAGGCGGCGGATCGATCCGGGAAGCTGGTCCTCGAAGCACAGAACGTGACCTTCCAGTTTGGTAATCGACCGATTGTCAAGGGATTTTCAACCACCATCCTGAGGGGTGACAAGGTGGGCATCATGGGGCCCAATGGATGCGGAAAAACAACCCTCATTCAGGTTCTTCTGAAGCAACGAAAACCTTCCGAAGGCCGCATCAGAATGGGCGCTCGGGTCGAATGTGTCTATTTCGACCAGACAAGAGAACAGCTGGATCCGGAAAAAAGCGTGATAGAGAATGTCACGGGGGGCGGTGACTTTCTTATCATCAACGGAAAAAGCAGACATGCCGTTGGCTATCTCAAAGACTTCCTGTTCACGCCGGAGCAGATGCGGAGTCCGGTAAAAACCCTTTCAGGCGGCGAAAAAAACCGGCTCCTGTTGGCCCGTCTTTTCATGAAGCCTTCCAACCTTATGGTACTGGACGAACCCACCAACGATTTGGATGCCGAAACCCTTGAACTGCTGGAAGAACTGCTCCTGAATTATCGAGGAAATGTGCTTCTGGTAAGCCATGACCGTGCGTTTTTGAACAACCTGGTCACAAGCATTCTTGTTTTTGAGGGAAACGGCCGCATCGCCGAATACATCGGTGGATACGACGATTGGGTAAAACAGAAGTCGGAAGATGAAAATAAAACCCAATCCAACCCAGGAAAAAGTCGCGGAAAAAAGCCGAAACCCAAACGGGAAGGACCCAGAAAACTCACTTTCAAGGAAAACCGGGAACTCGAAAACATGCCGTCCCTGATCGAGTCCCTGGAACAGGAGCATGCCCTGCTCTATGGCCGCATGTCGGACCCGTCCTTTTACAGGAATGCAAGCGCCGAGATAGCAGCTGCCAAAGGGCGCCTCGAGGCCCTTGAAGTCGAGCTTGAAAAAGCCTATGAAAGATGGGAAGCACTCGAAGCCATAAATGAAAACAGCCGTTGAAGTAGGGGCAACCCTCCGTGGTTGCCCTTGTTGGATGCTTAATTTCGGAGACCTCACGGTTGAATCACGATGGCCGGGTACAGCCCCTGCAATTCACCATCCGGGTAAGGCTGAATGGTATTGAAAGAGATGTTCTGGTTCTTTTGGGCATGTCCCCTGTTCTTCTTGCCGTCGAAGAAGGCCCCGTTGGCCTCTAAAATGTGATGAATGCGTTCCCTGAAGGCGTTGACAAAAACCGCGCCACTCCCTTCAAAGGACATATTGCCTTTCATCAGGCCAGCATCGATCTTGGACAAATCCTCGAGGGCAATGCTGTTGGATTCAAGCTCGTCCGGGGTGGTAATCAGCCCCCAAACCAAATGGCCGGGCGGTATGGCCAGTGGTTTTTTGGTATCGATGATGGTATGGGGCATGATGATGGTGTCCCGGCCTACGGTAAGCCGGGAGTCCGTGCGGCCCCTCAGGAAGGAGTTGAATCCCACGAACACGTTTTCACCCAAGTTGGTTTCAATGATCTTTGCGCCGTGCGCCATGATATCAAATCCATCGAGGCGGGAGTTGATAACATAACATTGTTCCTGTGCGTTGGCGCCTTTGCCGAGCCACGCATTCTCAAGATAGGCACGCTGGGCCACCATAACATTTTCACTGATATAAGTCTTTGGTTTGATCACCGAAAAACGGTTCAACGAGCTGCTTTCAGGAACCGATGCGGGTTGTTCGATATTGAATACGTTAAAAAGCTGCCCAAAGTCTTCCTTCCGGTCCTCCACAAAATCGATGAATAAACCTTTTGGCGGGGCACCTTTGTCAAAACAAATATAATCCTTGAGACGGTCCGCGGGGTAGCGGTAATGAAAGTTGAAGTCATCAGGACTGCGAACCCATACGGTTCCCGGCTCGATGTTCAGATGATCCACCTCACCCGCCTGAATGTATGAAAAGGCGCCGATCACGCAATCACGCATTGTGGTCAGATCCACCGTCGAAAAGGGACCGAGAAAAGAGCCATCCATAGGCGCCCCATGGATATTGGCATAATGGCTTGTTATGGTATCCCTGATAAAAAATTTTTCCAGGGTTTCCGGATCGTGTGAAAAATTATGAACCAGGGTTTTGATCAGGAAACTGTCTTCTATGTCAATGCCTTCATCCGTGGTTATGGGGATTTCAAACTTCTGATAGTGAAATACGTCACCCTTGCTTTTCAGCTCGTCACCCCGGATATCACTTTTGTAAAGGATCGAATTCCTGACCTGGATTTTTCCCAAGAAATAACTGCCGGCCAGATTGGAATGGTTGAACAGAAAATCAAGGGAATGGTTGGGGGTGATGCCGTAGAAGGCATGAAATTTGACCATCTGATTCAGCGGAACCAGGTTTTTTATGAACGGACTCACATCGTACTCAAGTTCACGCAAATTAACATTGATTCTTTGAATAATCCGGCCCAGCAGTTTTTCCAATTCGTTCATGACGGTTCCTTAAAAAAATTATAGGCTATTAGATTTCACACTCTTTCATGGTGTGGAACACCGCCGCAAAAGCGTCGGTCATGCGCAGTATTCCGATAATCTCTTCGTTGTGCGTTACCAGCAGTGAAATATGGGGCCCCGTAACCAGTTGCATGATGGCCATGTCAAGGTAGGCTTCAGCTTCAATAAACTCACCCTCGGAGGGGGTCTGCATGAAATCCTCCACCTTCAACTTGGAAGCTTTGCTGCAGACATCCTTCATGGGTGCCGCCTTCAATCGCCGCTGCTTGCGCAGTTTGTGGATAAAACTTGGACTAAAGCCGAATTGGCCAAGTTCGCCGATTTTTTCCGCATTCTCGTCTTTCGGTTCCAGTGCCCGCAGCACATCCAATTGACCCAATTTTCCGATAACCCGGTTATTTTTATCCAGGATTAAGATAGCGCGGTGCTTATATTTGGTATGGTCGAACTCCTCCTGGGCTTCTTCCAGGGCCAGGACCGCTTCAAACAAGGTTGAACCCACCGGAACCGTTGCATATTCAGACAGCGGCACCATCAATTCCTTAACCCGATATTCGCTCACGAAAACCTCCCGTCTACGATTGACAAGGCATCTTGCCCGACTTCCAGCCCTCGGCGCTACAGCTTTTGGGAAAGAGGTCGGAAAGAGTTTTCAATGTTTAAGGGATTTGCCCCTGAGTGTCAATCTAGAAATGCCCGCAACATTCGTGGGATAAGACTGGATTCTGATTGTGAGGCTTTCAATGAAAGGGCAAAATAACAGCTCCCCAAAAATAGAAAAGCCGTAACCAATTAAGATTACGGCTAGTTCTAATCGATGGTGCCGAAGGCGAGATACGACTGTAGCGAGTAACTGTTTGAAATTATTACGCACTATTTGTGAAAAGTTATCAAATTTTGCTGCGATCCGCACCCTATGCGCACCTATTTTCCACGTTTTTCGCGGGTAAGTTTGTGTGGCTATTTCCCCACCCCAGAAAAATATGGCATCTGCCGTGTGCTAGGGATGTTCACTAATGAATGGGCTACCAGGTTTCAACATAGGCTTGGAAGCCCATTTTTTTCAAGACATTCCTCGTCAATTCAAAATGATTGCCAGTCCAGTACCATCATAGTCATGAGGGGTCTCATCGAAATTATTTCTCTGCCCGCTGTTGCCCGAAGTCCAGCGGGATTTGAGTTGGCGAGTTCTAATTTACAAGAAACGCATTCAAAAGGCTTGACTACTGCCAATAAAGGCAGTATATAGATTTCAATGGGAGGAATTTCATGATGGGCCAAAAGAACCTTACCCCCCGACAGGAAGAAATATTTGGATTCATACAGGAATATCTTAATGGCAAAGGTGTTCCTCCCACCCAAAAAGAAATCGCAGAAAGATTCAATCTGAAAGGCACTTATGGCGTCAGGCAACACCTCCGGTTGATGGAAAAAAAGGGCGTTATCCGTTTGGTCCGTGGTAAAGCACGTGGAATCAGAGTGACGTCATCAATATTTCATGAATCAGATCAAGCAATCCGAAAAATCCCATTGCTTGGGAGAATAGCTGCAGGAAGGCCTCTCTTGGCCGTGGAAGAGGTGGAAGAGGTTCTTAATATAGGGGCTGATGTTTTTCGCGGGCAGAATCTTTTCGCATTACGTGTTCAAGGAGACAGCATGATCAATGCCGGCATCAAGGCTGGCGACATAGCAATTATTAATCAGCAGCCAGAGGTACAAAATGGAGAAATAGCAGCCGTCATCCTCGACGATGAAGCTACCCTAAAACGGGTGATGTTGGACCGGGATCGCATATTTCTGAAGGCTGAAAATGATCTTTATCAAGACATCATCGTTTTTCCTGATTCTAATCAACGGCTCCATATTGCAGGAAAATTCGTTGGCCTAATTCGACGAAATCCACCCTTATTGTCCAATTTGAATATGTTGTCATGAGCAGCGTAAATGCATTAAAATCTCTGGGTTATGATCGTTCCCCAAACTTCAATGACTGTTCTGGAATTGAGGCGACATCTTCATCGCGATTCAGTCACATTTATCGTAAGGCAGTAAAATACTGCGGGTTGCAGGGTGTCTATCTCCTCAATGACAACAATCGAAATACCGAGGTTCCTGTCGTTTTCTATTGTAAGGCGGAAAACGAGGACGAAGCAAATAGCATACACCAACGCGTTTGGAACCAGGATGTAGCGCCGTTCGTGCTCGTCGAAACACCCGCAATGCTCCGGCTGTATTGCGGATTTAAGTTCAGGAAACACGGTGGAGATGATCGCTCACGTGGTATCCTAGATGCCTCAATTGCTTTCAACGAAGTGGCTGATCGCTTAAATGCGCTTTGCGCTGATTCAATCGATAACGGAAAGATATGGGATGTATGGGGAACTGAAATAACCTCTAATACAAGAGTGGATTGGACTCTTCTGAACTACTTAAAAGATCTTGAACACGAATTAGTTAGCCAAGGAATGAATAGGGGCCTTACCCATGCGCTGATCGGAAAATTTGTATATCTCAGATACCTTAGAGATCGAAATATCCTTTCTGATCGGAAGCTTTTCAAATGGAATATCGCGCCTGAGAATGTTTTCAGTAGAAAACCTACGCTTGAGGCATTCAAAGATGTTAATTGCCGCCTCAATGATTGGTTAAACGGTGCAATTTTCCCTCTTCCTTTAGATGCCATCAGCTCCTCCCAGCTTGAACTGATTGCAGGAGTTTTCTCCGGTGACACACCGCAAGGACAGCTGCATTTTGATTTTCAAGCGTATGATTTCTCATACATACCGATTGAGACTCTCTCCATCATCTATGAGCAGTTCCTTCACTCGTCAGAGGAAGATGGAACAACAAAAGGAAAGAAAGCCGGAGCGTACTATACTCCGCTACCGCTTGTAAATTTTGTACTGAACGAGTTGGAAACCCGATATCCACTGGTGGAAGGGATGCGGACACTCGACCCTTCCTGCGGATCGGGGGCTTTTCTTGTACAGTGCTATCGGGCTTTGGTTGAAAAGCGATTGGCCAAGAACGGTTCGATACTTCCCACTGAATTAAGTGAACTGCTTGTCCGACACATTTTTGGAGTGGATCGCGACGGTGATGCCTGCCGAGTGGCAGAAATGAGCCTTTTACTAACGCTCTTGGACTATACAGACCCGCCTGATCTGGAGAACAATCCACGCTTCAAACTCCCTGTTTTGAGAGGCAGCAATATTTTCGAGGCAGATTTCTTTGATCCGAGTTCAAAATGGGTTGCAAGGAGTAACAATCTTTCATTTCACTGGCTTGTTGGTAATCCCCCTTGGAGAGAATTTAATTCCAAGAATCAAGAAGATCGAGACGTCCGGGAGTGGGCTACTCAACATGCAGATTCATGCCCCGTCGGAGGGAATCAGATAGCTGAGGCTTTCGTTTGGAAATCTCTCCCTTTGCTCAACGAGTCTGCAGTCGCGGGAATAGTACTCCCTGCAATGACGCTTTTCAAATTCGAATCCGCAAATTTTCGCAAACAGTTCTTCAGAACTGTCCGTGCTTGGTGTGTTGCCAACTTTTCCAACCTGGCCTATGTTCTTTTTTCTGGCCGTGCTGAACTGCCTGCGATGACGCTGTTTTTCTCTCCTGAGACCGAGAGTGGCGTTGCTGGCGAACACAATGACAAAATACTCACTTTTGCACCATTTGTTGTAAACCAAAAAGCAAACCGTAGTACTCGCGAACGTTCCAAAAGAGATACTTGGAGCATAGTTGTAAGTGGATCTGAACTCAGCGAAATTAGTGTTGCCAAAGCGGCTACAGGCGAAATGAGGCCGTGGAAACTGGCAATGTGGGGCACATTTCGTGATGAAAAGCTACTTCGGCGTATCGAAAGACGTTTTCCATCACTGAAAACCTTCCTCAAATCTAAAGGGCTAACGCAACCGCATCAGGGTTTCGAACTTCGAGACCCGACTGAATCTGATGAATCTGTTGAGGCAATGCCTTACCTGGCAGGAAAAATGCAGATTGACTTTTCCAAGCTGAGAAATTGTGGACGTATTTTTGCATTTCCAGATAGAGCCGTTGCTCGGATCCCTCCCCACCTTGCCTTTCTTAGAAAGAGAGGTGGGGAGGCTGGTTTAAAGATATCAGCTCCGCCACATATCATCGTCGATGCAGCACGACGTTTTGCTATATATAGCGATCAATTTATCGCGGTCCCTCCCAGGCAGATAGGCATTTCTGGGCCGGAAAGTTCGAAGAAAATACTCAAGACATTGAGTCTATATCTCGCCTCAGATTTTGCCATCTATCACCAGTTTTTTACCACCCCTGCATGGGGCATTAGCACTTCGCAAGCGACCCTCGCTGCACTCAAAAATCTCCCAGTACCGATTGCCAAACTGTCTGAAACAGAACTTTCTGAATGGGCTGAGTTATATGATGCGCTTGCCAAACAAGGGATTGGCGGAAAGGCCATTTCCAAAGATCTCCTCGACGAGGTGAATAAAAGGGTAATCCAGATTCTGGGACTCCGTGATTCCGAAATGGTTTTGATAGGGGATTTTGTCAACTGGAACATGCGGACCATAAAGGGAAAAGTCCCACGTCAAGTGACAGCCGCTCCAAACGTTCCGACTATGAAGGATTACCTTTACGCTCTCAAATCAGAGCTAGACGATTTTGTCGGGAATCAGAAAGGGATCAGGCATTCTGTTGAAGCTATGCATGACGCCGGAGTCTCTGCATTTATCGCGATTTCCCTAAAGACAGATGCTGCCTTTGAGCCATCGGTCTTCCGAGCCGATGAAAGCGCTTCGGAATCCCTCGCCAAAACAAGAGAGCACTTATTGAAGCAGCACAGCCAGTGGCTCTACTTTGACAGGAATCTTCGGATATACGCGGACAAAACAATGTACATGTTTAAACCTATGGAACGGATCCAATGGACGCGTCGGCAGGCAATCCTAGATGCTGGTGAGATAATTGTCGAGACCTTGGAGCAGCAGAGCGAGTGATGGCCGATCTTGCTGACATGCGAGAGGTCTATGTAGCTGCCCTTAGAATCCATGCCCATAAACTGATCTCGTTTGGCTACAAACGGATGGACACGTCTCTCTATTCCGACTGGGAGGAACCGTCCATAACAGGGGAGCTGGTTCGGAGCATAAGGGAATTCATGGAATCAGGCAGCGCCCCTGATTGGGCAGATTATTATTCTCTTGGCGATGACCCTCCTATGGATGTACCAGACAAATTCGGCAAATCAAGGCCTCGTGTGGATATCGAGTTTGAGAAGACTGGCGTGCGTGGCCGTCGTCCCCGCCTACGATTCGAAGCTAAGCGTTTGGGGAAAACAAGAGGACACTCGATTTCCTCATATCTTGGGACAGAGGGAATGGGATGTTTTATTTCGGGAAAATATCCTCTCACGCATAATGAAGCCGGCATGCTCGGATATATCCAGTCCGGCAAGGAGAAGGACTGGTCAGAGAAAATCAAGAAAGCTCTCAAAAAGAAAGGTGATAAATACAGCGTCTCCAACCCACCCTACAATCATCAAGCAATCTGTGATTTGGAGCACACATACGTCAGTCACCATAAGCTTGAATCAGGCTCAACTGTAATCTCGATTCACCATCTGCTCCTTCGTTTCTTCTGAAAATCCTACTCTCACAAACTGCGCTTGAATTGCCAACAGTTTGGGGCCCGGTTATTCAAGAAAATGATATTTCATCTGTTCATGAAAGAAATCTGAAATTCCAGAGGCACATCATTTTATATCAGCGGCATCCTGATGAAAGACCATTACATCCGCTTATACAACCCGCTTTCCAGTTTATCCAAATCAAAGTTCTGCTGATCCCAGATCTTTTTACCTGCTCTTTTGGGATTGGCCTTGAAATATTCATTCCTTTCCCTGAAATGCCTCACGATGGCCACTTTCATTTCATAATCGGATCCATAATCACTGTTGAAAATCACCGCTCTTTTCATGCCACTGAATACGGCTTCGATCACGTTCAAAAACTGGGATTGTTTGGGCAGGGGGACCACCTTAATTCCTGGGCTGTCTTCTTTTGAATTCAATACATTGAGAAATTTCTGAAGCTTTTTGGAGCTGTGCCATGACGCGGCATCCCAAGTCAGATAAAGATTTTCCATTTCATGGTATTTGTAGAAAAGGACCTTGATGATAGCTATCACCGCCTCAGTATCTTTGCTTTTTGAGAAAAACAGAATGACTTGATTTTTGATGGCATCCAGGGCACCGATAAACGTCACGCTGCCCTTTTTCGTTTGAAATTGGGGATAAGTCTTTACGGTCCCCTTTTGGGTGAAGCTTTGCCCACCATACTTCTTGACGGCATAGGGTCCACCTTCATCAATGAAAAAAAACGCCTCGTTGTGTTTCAAGTTCCTAAGGGTTTCCAGGACCTTCTTGGTTTTCTCCCGGAATTCGGGATCAGGGCTCGTCAGAACCCTTTTTGCCCTTTTCCATGAATATTTTGCATCCTTGATCGCTCTTCTGATCACCGTCGTGGAAAATTTCATCCCGTATTTTATCTCATAGACTTTGGCAATATCCTCCAAAACCCATTCCGTTTTGTTGATGTCATAATCACTCGGTTTGGTATGAAGGATCTTGACAATCCTATCTCTTCTCTCTCTCATTTCAGCATCATATTTTGCTCTGTTGGGCTTGGTTTCTATGAAATCGATCCCTCGGTTTTTGAATAGCCTAAACCATCGGTATATCGTTTTTGGTGAACGGTCGGTGGCAAGTGCGATTTCCGGCATGATATGGTGTTCATCGGCCATAAAAAGAGCTTTTGCCTTGGCTCTTTGGTTCTTATTGCTGCCCCATTTATATTGTTTCAATCTCGTCTTTTCCTGATCGGTCAATGGTCTGTATAGGGACAATTGCTTGTACCGGTGGACCGGGTGGCCATCCAACTTGGCAAGACACTGGTCCATAAACCGCAATGAGACCTCTTTGACATCGGGTGCCACGTCCGGCCCCTGATCTATAGCATGCCTCAATTGGAGCAACGCCCCCAAAGGGTCACCCATATCGATTTTGAAAGTGGGCCAAATAAAATTTTTGTGCTGGCGGCTATAATAGGCACCCTCCTTCCTGAAAAGGCCTTCACAGCCATGTTCCTTGACGAGATGGATGTAATTCGCAAGGGCCTGCCGCGATATTCTCAGAGTGACGCCAAGCGAAGGATGGTGTTCTCTTTCCGTGATTTCGGCTATCATTCTTGTTTTGTCTTTGCGTGTGAGTTCCGGGTTGAGAAATGGGGTCACAAGGCTGTATTTGTACATAGCGAGATTGAAAGCCCGCCTGGTTGGGACCCTGAGCCACTGAGGGGCTGGAATTCTGTAGCGGCGTGGTATTTTTTTGTCGATCGTCTTTTTTGAATTCAGAGAGATTGGCTTGATATCTTGTTGTTCAGGCGCTTTCTTCTTTCTTAATTGATCAAAAAGGCCCTCTTCAGCACAAATTCGCCTTACAGTATGGTAGCCCGGAGCCTCGATCCCCAGGAGCAAACAATCCTTGGAAACTTCTTTATGGAGCCACTTAATGCCCCTCCCTGGCTGCGCGATTCTTTTAATGATGGGAAGGATTAAGCCGGAGCATTTTCTTCTCCCCTTTCTCATGCCCCATTTGGGTACGAGGGCCTCGATGCCTCCTTCCCGTTCAAGCCTCATATGCCTGTAAAGTGTTTTCGCACTGATCTCTTTTTCTTCACAGAAGGCCTCCAGCAACTTCATTTTTCGTCTCGCCAGACCACTATGCGACGTCTCATTTTGCAGGAATACTTCAAATTCCTTGATAAGCAGAAACCGTTTTTCGGCGATGATCCTCTTAGAATCGGGGTACTCACTTACCTTCTCGAAGTGTTCCCCGTATTGAACCGCTTGTTTGTCCAATTCTTGCTGAAGCATATCTTTCTTTGGTTGAATGGGAAAAACTGGAGTCGGTTCCCGTGAGGTTTCAAGATATTCATCCAAGGCACCTTTAAGGTTCTTCCCTTTTTTCTTCCCCCGTTTCGGTACGAGAGCCTCGATGCCGCCTTCCCGTTCAAGCCTCATATGCATGCTAAACGTTTTCGCGCCGATCTTTTTTTCTTCACAGAAGGCTTCCAGCAGCTTCATCTTTCTTCTTTTTGCATTGGCGCGATTTGCCTCCCGTTTCATTAATGCTTCAAACTCCTTGATCAACAGGAAACGCTTCTCAGCGATATACCTGTAGTGGCTGGGATAACCCTTTACCAAATCCAGGGAGTTCCGGTGCTCTGCAACAAGATTTCTGATTGGGGTTTCATCTCCGTTTTGCATGAATTCCCTCCTGGAATGGGAATATCCTCGTTTGGCATCCAGCCCTTAAAAAGCGAGGCTACAAACAGAACAAGCCTTTTTCAAATGATCGTTAACCGCCGGTCCCCAATGAAGGGAGTGAGATTTTGAAAATTGGGCTCAACAAGAAAAAGCAGCTTGATTTAAATTGGCGTAGGGAGCGCCAAGGATGCGGGAAATCAGAGATCGACAGAACAGGGCAAGCATTCCAATAATGAGGGACCAGGTCCGAGAAGCTGGAAAGGCAGGAAAACAGAAAGATTACAGATTCAAGAAATCATCGACAGGGATTCCGGACTGTGTGATCATGGATCTCAGGGTCTTTTGTGGAATATCTTTTCCCGGGTGATTGGGAACAATCACCCTTTTTCGGGTCACAGGATTATACCATATCTCATGGCTCCCTTTTGCCTGGCGGTCGAAAACGAAACCTCCTTTTTTGAGTTTCCGGATTACCTGGACCGGCTTCATACCCGGCAATTTTGTCATGCGGCCACCGATACAGGGATTTTGGCTTCGAGGGCGACACCGGCGGGGATAGCGGTCTTCAGTGCGTCCGGAAGAGGATCCCCGTGATCGAGATATGACTCAACGATTTTACGCGCCACGTCCTGGGCAATTTCCAGAGTCTCAGCGACCGTTCTCCCTTGGGCCAAGAGCTCGGGAAGATCATCGCTGGTTGCCAGGTACCCGCCTTCCTCAAGGGATTCGATTTTGATGGATAGTAGAAATTCAGACATTGTTGGAACCTTTCTTTCTAACAGGAAATCTTTCAGTCTTTTCTGATCCGATTTAGCATTTTAAAAAAAAGCTGGTTTCGGAACCAAGAACTGAAAAAGAACATATACGTTAGGAGCACATAATTCAAAACAATAAACAGAACCTGGTTGCCTTCAAGAACTTTGCAGGTCTGGACAATCAGGGTGAAAACTACTGTCGCAATACCGAAATTTACATAGAGAGCATTTATGCTTTTCTCGCTACGTGTTATCTCTATGGAAGCAGGAGAGACCTTATCCTTCCAGCGATAAAAGATGTCAGCGACTACGGCGACTCCGAATAACAGAACCAATAATCCTTCGGCAATAACGAATACGAAAAGATCTGTTTTCATGTCATTTGCACACAACCGTACGGACCCAGACCGTCCGTGCCTTTCGATTTTCGACGCATATTTGCAAAAAGAGCTCCCTTATCCCAATTCCTTTTCAAGCTTGGCCAAAGCCCTTTTGCATCCCACCTTCGGGTCATATTCGATAGCCAGGGTGTATTGTTTGAGGGCTTCCACTTTGTCATTCAGACTTTCTGCCAGCTCACCGAGTTTTCTGTGAAATTTCGCCTTATGTGGGCTTTGGGGCGCTTTCTTGGCGGCTGATTCAAGTAACAGACGAACGCTGTTTTTGGCGTCAGTCCCCAAGGTCCCTACTTCAATGGCCTTCAATAATTCGTTGGCTTTCCTTTCCAGTTCGTATTGGTTTCCGTTTTCGATCACCCAGCCGACCTCGCTCTCGGCTATTTCTCGATAATTCAGTAGGGTCCCGTCAGTGTCATATATACGGTTAATACCTTTGTAGGCCACTTCAAATGTTTCACCTTTTTTCTCAATGTGTTGAGGCGGATAGAAAACCTCTATTTCAAAAAGAAAGCGAGAGGGATCCACCGAAAAGACCAGGCATTGTTGAAAACCGGTGTGTAACCATGCCAGATCTCCGGCCAGAGAAAGGCCACAAACGGGATCTCTGGCCTGGGCTTGATGGTCAATAATCGTGTTTCCTTCTAAATCCAGGACGTAAAAAGAATCAGGTCCCTTGCCGTCGAACCCAATATCATATAGCGCAACGATCCCATTGTCTGAAACTGCGGCGGTCCACGGCCTTTCCATATCCACTTGGTACAGCAGACTTTCATCCTCAACGAGGACGCATCTCCCATCCCCACTTTCCCTGTGGCCGCCCCTTCTAGTACCCCTGTAATCACTGTCATCAAGACCAACCATATATTTGCCATTTGGGGAACTCGAAAAAGGCCCATAGAAATCGATGGCCTTTATCATCAGAAAATCGTCGACGGTTGAAATGTTGGGATGTCCAGTTTTGATGTGGGGAGTTGTGGATTTTCTTTTCCGTTTGAAGAAATCGAGAAGTCCCATGATGTGCCTCCTTTGGCTTTCGGCTGAAGGAGCGTGTATGAATGGGCCCGGCCGCGGTACCGACCGTGGCACCCGGCGCCGGCAGGTGGTGTGCGGCCTTGCAGGCGCCTACAATTTGGAAATCATTCCTCAGGCGGATCCGGAATGATGGTCATGAGTTCGTCTGGGGTGGTGTTGAAATAAATACAGAGCTTCTCGATTATATCTGCACCGGCATTGTAACCTCTTTTTGAAGCCATCCTTGAAAGGGTTATTTTGGAAATGCCCGTGGCTTCAGCAATATTAGCATAAGTAATCTTCCGGCCTTCTGTCGCAGATTTTCTAAGTATAAGGTCCTTCAGATGGTAAATAATCATTTCCGCACCACTCCTATTTTTTTCAATCTTTAACATAGTCATAAATTCATTTCAAGCAGTTTTATATCGAATAGTTTAACAAAATATCTTCTATGATATTTTTCCCTTGACACAATACGATAGCATCATATATGCTATTTTAACGTCATATAAGATATTCAGTGAGCCAATTTATGACTAAAGGGTTACCCCAATTTGGGGTAACCCTTTCGGGCCAACCAAAGGAAAAGGAGGGGTATCATGAAATTCGAAGTTTTGGATAAAAAACGATTTGAGGATGTTGGAATTCGGATAATCCAAGTTGAGGGCGATGACAGAACTTTCTGGCTATCTGGCGAGGAAATAGGCACCGCCCTTGAACTTACCGACCCTAAGAAGGCCATTTTTAAAATTTTCGAACGTCACAAAGACGAACTCGAAGAATTCTCGATGCTTTGGCCAATAGAAACAGCCGGAGGCACTCAGGATGTCCGTATTTTCAGTGAGGAGGGGACATACCTCATAACTTTCTTCAGCCAATCACCCAAGGCAAAGGAATTTCGGAAATGGGTTGCCAAGCTGCTCAAGGCATATCGCCAGGGGAAACTTGGCATCGGCGCGGCCGCCCGGGAGCGCCTGGCCAGGATGAAGGAACACCGGCTCTTCATGGAAGAGAACCGGAAATTCCAGGCTGCAGCCCGGGCGGAAGCCGAAAGGATCATCCGGGATGAAGGGACCATTGAGGCTCTCGATTCGGTTCCAGTGCTGCAGGAAGCGGTCAAGGCCATCGTTGAGAAGGATCCCAGGATTAAAAACAAGCAGCTGTCCCTTATCTGAAAGCCGGCGCCTACTGCAACGAGTAAGGCGCTTTTCCGTTTTCACAAAAAACATGGAGGTATCACCAAAATGAACGATCAGATTATTTCAACACGCAAATTCGATGGAGGCCCGGTCCGTTTCATACGATCCAACGGGAAGGACGTCGAATTATGGATGACGGCCGAGGACATCGGAAACGCCCTGGAACTCGAAGAGCCGATAAAAGATGTCGAGAGCATCTTCCAGCAGCATAAAGATGAACTGGAGGAAATGACTATGCTCATGCCGGCCGGGCGGGATGGAGGTTCCGGTGAAATTAGAGCCTTTTCAGAGGAAGGCGTCTACCTCCTCGCCTTTTTCAGCAATTCGCCGAAAGCAAAAGAGTTCAGAAGATGGGTGGCCGCCAAGCTCAAATTCTGAGAAAAGCATAAGGCGTTTTTGCCCTGAGCCCAGAAAGTTGCACATGGTTTGAGGAAATTTTCCCAAGGCCGCCGACAACCCGAAAAAAGGCCCTTACCGAAACCCTTCGGGAGGAAGAGAACGGCCAACCTCGTGGCTCTCAGAGAGCCGTTTTTTCATGGAGAATGATCCTATGTTGAACAAACTGGAATCAGTCCAAAAGAGTACCGGACAGGCACCAGGAAAAGGCATTTTGGGTGCGTCCGGTCATAAAAAAAGTCTCCTCACAAACGAGAAGACAACAAGATTAGGTGGGCGCAATTTTGCGCCTGAGGAGCCCCGCGGAAAACCCCGAGGGAAAATCGTATCCCTGCATGACTATGCCAAATCGAAAGGAGTGAGTGTGATGAGCCAACAAGATGAAAAGGAAATCAAGCTGAACGCGTTCAACCAGAAAGACGTAAGTCTGTTTTGTGAAGAGATGGAAGAAGACAGCTGGGCATTGCGGGCATTTGGGGTACTGCTGGAATCATCAAGCCTTGACTATTTCTCTGACGAGGTGACCACGGCTGCCAGTCAATACCGTAGGGGACTTCGGAACATCGTTGAGCTATATCTGGACCGGCAGGAACAAAAGCTGAATGCCCTCCAATCCCGAAACGCTACCTCTCCGGAATGGTTTATCGAGAACGCTGAAGTGATGTGCAAATATACGCGGCAAGGATGCTTTAATAGCCCAGAGGTTGCGCTTGAGCACGTCAGGCAGGAAATCCAGCGTATGAACCAGGTGATTGCCACATTCGGCGCCGATGAGTACCCAAAAGCCCAAAAAGTGCTTGAAGACCTGTTGGACCTCCAGGATGGAATAAAGGCCAGGATCGAAGTCCAAAAGGTAGCGAAGGATTTGGAAAACTCCCAGTACAAATTCATAAAAGCGGCCGCCAAAAAGAAGAGAGAAACTGAGGAGAAATAAAAAGACTGAAAATCTTGTTGACAGGCGCCGTTGTTTATTTTATACATATTTTACTTCTATGTATGTAATAAATAATTTATTGGAGTACATAATGAGTTCTCTTGAAAAAAACAACCACGATGTGGATGCATACGACCGTCTCTATTCGAAAAAGGAACTGCTAGAAGAGGCGGGAATACCGGGAAGAACCCTGACAAATTTGATTTTTGAGGGTGTGCTTCCAAAACCAGTCCTCTATCAGGGCAAGGGTGGAAAAAGTTTTTTTTCAAAACGGCAAATTCAAGAAGCTTCCGTCATAAAAAGACTCAACTCAGATTACAAACTGTCACTCACGAAAATAAAGGCCGCCAAGAAAAGGATCGCCGAAGATTTGTTAGGCGAGTGGCCCTACAATGATGAATGCTATCTTACCGTTTTTGATACAATATTTTACCTTGGAATAGCCGAATCAGCTATCGAAACGATTGAAGCCTTTATTGATGGAAGGAAGACTCTAGTCTCACAGCCAAGAAACACATACCGGTTCATCGAAACGGTTCATCATTCAAAGAAATATGTGAATATCGATGGCCAAATCCGGAAAATCCTTTACGATCACGAGTTTGAAAAGAGTGAATTTTTTAAAATTGAGGAAATCGCCAGATGCTTTGAAGCTCTTGCCAAAGTAATTTGGGATGTCCATGTTGATTTGAGAAAGCCAATAGGAAAAAGAATTGACAATAAATTCATCCCTGATCCAAAGAAGTGGGAGCACAAGCCTCAGCAGATTATTGACCTTGTAGAAAATGAGATTATGTATGCCCCGCCCTATTTTTACGACGGTGTGTGCTATTTCCACCAAAACGATATTTCTATCGTTGCTAATAACCTACTGAAGCTTTGTCATGACATGGGCTACGGGATAAACGGAGGGAGAAAACTCAAGAACCGAATTCAAGAGGACATTGAAAGCTTTTTCTCATTTCCTGACGACGCTATTGATCATAGCCCAGAAAGCATTCTCTTTTATAAATCAATAAACCTATTTGAAGATTGCATCATGTGGTTGTTCTATTACGATGAGACCTCTTACGAATGCGGCCTTTATGGCTTGGACCCTACGAATCAAAAGAAGATTCCTTCCCTGAAAAAATTCATAGATTATTATCTGGATGGTCTGACTTATGTCTCGAAGAATGCCTTAGGCGACAGCACTCTTTTCAAAGTCAAACCTCTGAACATGATGAACCACAAACAGTTGTCAAAGGCTTTGAAAATCGGTCTGTTCACAGATAAAGAAATCATGTCACATCTTGAGAAACGAATTCGTTTAAACGAATTGGAGCTATTGGCTTTGAAAAAGTTTCAAGATTTATTGAAAGGACCAGGGCTGAAATGAAATGGCCGCTCACCTGGACCAGAGGTAAGCGGCCTAAAGTCGTAAAACCCATAAACCAACGCGGACGGCAACGGGCACGTTTCTTTTATAAGCGGTGAACTCCGGGCTGTCAAGAATCTTAAGGAGGAATAAGATGGATAAGAAGAAACATGAGCGAAAACGGTTCCCATTTGTCAAAGACGGCATGATTGTTCTCCCGAAAAAACCGGCGGATCACCCCCTCGGATATCAAGATGAAGATGGCAATGTCCATCGGTTTGAAGGGCGCTATCTGAGAATGACAAAGAATATGAGGCCACAGACAGTATAGACCATACAAAAGGCAAGCCAGCCACAGCCAGCGAGCTTCAGCCAGCAGCCAGGAAAAAGGGAACCCCCTTTGCCCTGGCTTTTTTTTGCCATGACATGGCACCGGAGGTCAAAAACAGATGGAAGGCTGGGCCAAGATAAAAGAGGCGGCAAAATACGCTGGAGTATGCCCGAGGACCTTTTCCAATTGGCTAAAGGAAGGACTCCCACATGCCAAAATGAAAACGGGGACCGTCCTCATTTACCGGGGCGACATCGACGAATACCTCAAAGGATTCGTCCGAAAAAAGAATGAAGTAGAGGAGATGGTGGACCAGGTACTCAGGGATTTCAACTCAAAGCGCTGAAATGGAATCGGCGAATAAACACGGCGGCAAAGGACGGCAACCATGCAAACGAATGAAGATTTTAAAGCGGTAAAGTACAGGATCGACATAGTTTCCGAGATACGGAGTCGAACGGGGCAACCGACAAAATCAATCGGCAGTGATTGTATTGACCTGAAAGAATGTCCCTTCTGTAAGGGGCATGATTGTTTCCGGATCACGCCATCGAAAGGGGTGTATTATTGCCACGAATGTCCCGGTGGTGGAAAGGGCGGAGACATCTTCAATTTCGTCGCCAATCTGGACAACTGCTCCAGACTGGAAGCCCTGGAAGATTTGGCAGCATCATGCGGTTATGAAATGGCGCCGGCGACCAAGGGGACAAACAAGGAAGACCCGCGGCAAAAGGAGCGCGAGACACTTCAGGACGTCCGTAATGCGACCGCGGAATACTATCACAAGAACATGTTCAAGGATCAGAACGCACTTCGATATCAAACCCAGGACCGTAAGCATTCCCATGATGTCCTTAAGGCGTTTCAGGTGGGGTATTCGGACGGTCGGCTGCATGAACACCTTGCCGGGCATGGATTCCCCCAGGAATTGCGCCTCAAGAGCGGCCTGACAAACATTCATGAAGGCCGTGAACGCGATTACTTCACCAAGGGGCTTTACATCTATCCCCACCGGGGCCGCTCCGGACAGATTGAGCATTTTACCCAAAAGGATCCGCGTGGAAAAATGAAGTATCAACTGCCCAATGATTTCAAGGATCCGGAATGCCACTTCTATAACATGCCGGCGCTCAAATCGAATGGGCCGTTAATCCTGGTGGAAGGGGAAAATGATCTTCTTACCGTGGTGGACCGTGGCGAATTTCAAAACGTCATTGCCGGCATCGGGAGACTGTCAAAAACACAATTGGACTACCTGGCGAAGTGGGCGCCTGGGAAAACCCTGTTCGTTTGTTCCGACAATGACAAGGGCGGGGAAAATTACAGGGAAGACGTCCGAAAGGCGTTTCAGGCCCTTTGCATGCCGCCCAGGCTGGCAAAAATCTCCAATGAGCCCGTGACAACCCTCAAATTCATGCGCTTCGACCCAGAACATAACGATATTGACGATTATCTCAGATCAAGAAAAGATGCTAAGCGGGCGCTGATAAAATGTCTTGACCAGGCGGAACAAATTCTGATGCCTCTGAAATCCGTCATGCACGCATACCGCACCTTGTGTGACGACCAGGAGCGCAAGAGAAACGGAGATGAAATAGGCGAAATCGTTTTTGATTGCCTCAATATCCTGGGGCACTTTTTCGTTGTCGGAGAGGAGGATTGCCGACTGTCTTTCCAAGGCAAAATATACCGGATTGGAAACGTCCAGGCGTTCAAGTCGATTCTTTACGAGAAATTCGGTCTCAACTATGCCCTTAATCAAACCAAACAAGCGGTGGAGGTTATTAAATCTAAAGGCTATAGCTTTGGAGAGCACACCACTGAGCCCGGATCCATTCACGGGGACCTGGAAAAAAGCGCAATCTATTTCAACTTACACAACGAAAGAAACGAAATCATCAGAATTTCTCCCGGGAAAGTGGAAGTCTTTCAAAACGGCACCAACCCGTACGGCGTTTTTCTGGGTGCCTCTCCAAAGGTGCATCCAGTGGAATACGACCAAGCCGCCGATATCATGGCCGCCATGAGAATCCTTGTCACCCTCATCTACGATAACCTGACGTGCGATGTTCAGGGACGCTTTTTCTTGCTTTGCTCGATCTTCAACACCCTTTTACTGCCCTTCATCAAAGCAAAGGGCATCTCGAAATTATCCGGCGATTCCGGATCCGCAAAGACAGGAGCTGCATCGATCATCACGAGCTTGGTGTACGGTGAGGATTACGTCACTATTGGGTCAACGGCATTCGATTTCGCGGAGGCCACCCGAAGCCCTATCACCGTGATGGACAACCTGGAAAACGCTGACATTACAGCTGATAAAAAACGATTCCTGTTGACGGCCGGTAGTGGCGTCACGAACCAGAAGCGGAAAGGCGGAACCGATTCCGAAAACGTCTATGAACGCGCCCAAACCATTGTGATCGTGACGGCCATCGAACCGTTCATGGATTCCGAATTGATTCAACGCACCAATGACATTGAATTCGATAAACGGTACCGAAACCCTGACTATCCTGAAGCCAAGGCCCTTGAAGCGGAAATCGTTAAAAATCGAGGTCTGATCTTCAGCGCCTTTTTTAAGATACTCGCCCATGACGTTCTGCCGGAATTTCTGCAGAAAAGGGAAAGGGCACTTCAGATGCTGAGGGATGAATACCCGGGCCATGCAAAAGAACGGCTGAATGAACTCTATGCTTGTCTGTTCATTCTCTGCGGTGAGCTTGTCAAATACATCCCACATCCCGAATATAACGATTCCGGAATGACATCCGGACAAATTGCCAAGGCGATTCTTGATGACTGGATTAATTATCAGAACGCCCGCTCAAAAACCGTCACATCAGGAACGGATCCCGTTCTTGATCGCCTTGAAATATTGTTACGGCTCTATCAGAAAAACAAGACCGCCTTTGAACAGGAGTATGACATCCACCGCGTAGATGAATCGGAGAATGGAGAGGAGATCCAGTTTGTTTGTTCCAGCAGTGAACTGCTATTTTCTTTCAATCTGTTGACTAAAAATCGGGGGTTGCCACGCGTTTTTACATCCCCCGGGCAACTCGGAAAGCGTATCTCAAATTCACGTCAGGTGCTGGAAGAAAATGGCTGGCTATTTTTCCCCCGTGAGGAAAATACGGGAACTGAAAAGCGCCATAGATTTGTAAAAATGCTCAGCTCGGACAACTGACGCCATCACTTTTCCCGGCGAAAAAAATAATGGGCATACTTCTTCAAAAACCTGTCTATCTGTCACTAAAGTATTTAATCAATTGAATTTATTAAAATAAATAGGTGACAGATGGGGTGACAGATAGGTGACAAATGGTGACAGATGGGTGGTGATGGATTTTCAGGAAGTGACAGATGACAGATCAGGTGACAGATGAACCTCCCATCTGTCACCTGATCTGTCACCTGCTTTCCCTTTTTTAAACAAGTAGTTATATCGATTAGTGACAGAATGACAGATTATTGAGGGGTCTTAAGCGTAAACGCAAATATTTTCATGAGCGGCTTTTTGAGGAAGAACGCCGATATCTTTAACGGCATGGAAAAAGGGTGAACGATCCGAATGACAAATATCCGGGACATCCTGAACGGACCGGAGTACTTCTTCTGCGAGAAAACAAACTGCAGGCTCAGGATTGCCGTATGCATTCAGCGCCAGGAAGCCAACAAAAAGACGAGGGCTTTTGCGGAAGCACCTTTTATGGTCTGTGAAGACTGCCCCCAGGGGATCAAGAACAGAAGCGTTCAACCGAAAGGAGGCCTGAAATTGACCGAGGAAAAGAAAGAGAATTTGCCGGCACCGGTGGATGAAAAACGCCAAACCGAAAAGACCGAGGATGCCCCGCCCGTTCGGCTTTGTGAATGCGGCAAACCTACCATATCGCCAAACACCCCATTCTGCCCTTCCTGCATGGGCAAGATGCCAAACAAAAAGCGCCAAGCGAAAACACCCGAGAGAGTCTCCCTTCCACTCTCACCAACGGCCATTATCGTGGAATTCAAAAACCATCCGGATATCCTTGAACGGGTCACCCGGGAAGCCAAGGAACAAATCCGGACCGTTTCAGGCCAGGTTATTTGGACCCTCAAGAATGCTGTCCCGCCACCTGGGAAAAGGAGTCATCATGTGCAAGATCTATGAACCGATCACGGATGAGCAGATCAAGAAGATCCATGCAACGGTAAGGGAGAAACAGATTCCCTACGAAAAACTGTATGCCATGATTGAAGACCTCATTTTGATACCGTCCATAAGCTCCCTTTCGAGGCAGGAGGCATGCTTCATTATCGAAAAACTTCTGGGTGATGAAACATTCCAAAGGCCGCCCAGGTGCAGGTCCGAAGATGAGATCCCCGGGAAAGGGACGGACTTTCCAACCATGAAACAGATCTGGGGTATCCGGAAGATGGTCAAAGAACTGGGCTGGGATCGTGGTCATTTTAAGGCCTGGCGTGAAAAGTACCGTCATCTGACCATCAGGGAACACAACCGAAAGCAGGCGAGTGATTTATTTTTGGTCTTGAAGAAGATCCTCTCACACAACGAAGAAGATAACACTACAACTGACGAAGGAAACGGCCATGTCATTCATTGAAACAGCAGAGGGAAAAAGGCTTTTCAAGCGATACCTCGCCAAGTTCGACGGAAAAAGCACCCAGAAGGTCTATCGGTCGGAGATCCGCCAGTTCTTTGACTTCTTCCGAGGCGATATTGACCAGCTCAACAAATCCGCTTTTCTTCGATACCGGGATCACCTGGCCCAGAACGTGGGCGCCAAAACCATCAAGCGGAAATTTTCAATCCTGAACCAATTTTTCAAATTTTTGGAAAAGAACCTGAAGAGTTTCAGCTCCCCGGTGGGAAAGAGCTATGGAGATATGAAATCTTTTCAGAGCCGGGATTATGCCAAATCAGAGGCCTTTGAAGAGCAGCTTACAAAATGGGAAGAGACGCTGATTTGCGATAGCACTCGGAAAACGTATCTTGGCCAGGTCCGTCTGTTCTTTCGCTGGGCTGGAAAGGAACCAAAAGACCTCCTGCAGGATGACTTTGTCAGGTACCGGGATCACCTCCTTACGGAGAGAAAGCTCAAACCCGCTACGGTCTGGAACAAGTTCATTGCCATCAACGGGTTCCTCAAATTCATGAGCATCCGGAGCCGGAAGTTTAAGAACCCTCTGAACTTCGGAGCCCTCGCCCTCATCCCGGCAAAAAAAGACAAAGGATATTACAGCGTACTGACAAAAAAAGAGGCCAACAAAATCTTGAAGCAACCGGACCGGCGAACCCTCATTGGGAAAAGGGATCATGCCATTCTGAGACTGATGTTGACATATGGCCTGAGAGCTGGGGAAATCTGCAAACTTTCCTATAAGGACCTTGACCAGGAGCGGGTGAAAGGCCAACAGAGGATTTGGATCAGGGACCGGAAAGGGAGAATAGGAAGAAGAGCTGATACGGATATCATCCTTAACGGAAAGGCCCTGCAGGCGTTTGACGACTGGATAGAAAATTGTGGGATCCACTTCGAATCGAATTCGCCTATTTTCGCCGGGTTCATCTGGAGCATCAATGATGGCGGCCTGGTCGTGAACCATGCACAAGTCAGGGAAAAGAAACCGTTGACCGTCAAGACCATCGAAAACATCGTGCTCAAATACACGGAATCGGCCGGGATAGAAAACCGGGACCGGGTCATCAGCCCCCATGCATTGAGGCACACGGCGTTAACCCTCCTGGCCAGGGCCGGCATAACCTTGGTGGACCTCAAGTGGCTGGCCGGTCACCAGGACGTCAGTACCACCATGATTTACCTTCATAGCGTTCAGAGTTTTGACGACCACGTGGGCATGCACAACCCGTTAAACCTGTGAAAAGAGAGCGTTCACGGCACATGCAGCGCAAAAGTTTTAACCTTTGGCCAATAAGTTTTAACCTTTTTGAAAACCCGCTCATAGACTGCGTTTACGCGGGTTTTCTCACCGATTTTGAAAAATAGTATATTATACAAACGAGGTGAAGACCAATATAGACATAACTTATTGTTTTTACAATAGTTTAATGATTTTCTTGGTAAAAACAAATTTCTTCAATTTTTGTTTTTCGATCCGCCCTAAAGAGTTCAGGAAACATGATTATGCAGGTTATTTCAAATAGTTATTCATACTCCAGGAACATGCAAAGTAAAAACTTTCAAATATTTTTACGTGCAATATCCTTGCATGCAGCGTAGCGCATGCCGGGAGATTTCAGGCGCCGGGATGTCTTTTCGGACTTTCATCCTGGGGGTGGGGGGGGTAGCGCTAACCGTTTGAAATCATTATAACGCAATGTTAAAAGCCTTCACTTTTTTTATACTTTTCTTCATAAATATTTCATGTTTTAGAAAGCCTTATTCATAGGAGATTTCCAAAATGGATAGAAAGAAAACACTCAAAAGGACCCAAGTTCTGGGGAAGAAATATGATCTCCCTGCGGAGGAAGTGGAAGTTGAAAAGCTTATCCGGAGAGGATTAAGCCTGGCCGAAAAAACGGACCGCCTCAACTCCCAGCTCAATCAAGTCAAAGAGCAGCTTATTGCCCTGGCCAGATCCCGGCGAGACGGCAAAACGACCACAATCCTCAAGGGGATTTCCGGGACTGCATCCGTTACCTTCAGAGAGACGTACATCTGTGATGATCATATCACGGAAATCAAACGCGAATTGGGCTCTTTGTTCGATCGGTTTTTCGAAAAGAAGGAAGGCTGGAAAGCCACCAAGGACCTGAAGGAATTCCTGGAAGGAGAACACGGCCTTGGGTTAGAGACACCGGAAACCATAAAAGCGCTGATTGAATCCCATGTGAAGAAAAAGGAAACCAAGCCCAATGTCAAACTGATTCCTGTTTAGATTCGAACGCGGCCTGTCTCTTTTAGAAAAGAGGCCGTCTCCAAAACAATTTTGATGGGGGTTATTATGAGAACCATTTCAAAAAAAGTCGGCGAATTGATCAAAGAGAAACGTATTGCGGCCGGGTTAACTCAGACAGAGCTGGAGAAAATCTCGGGATTGAAAAAGGAAGTGGTATGGCAGATAGAAGTCGGAAAAACCATTCCTATTGAAAGGACGATATGGAGGGTGTGTGCTGCCCTTTGTCTTCATAGAAGGGAAATCCATGAGTTTCTTAATCTTGCCAGACAACAAAGGAAGAACAGGGGCGAGTTTCAAAAAGAGTATGCCAGGAAACGCGCCCGAAAATTGATAAGCCGCTACTATCCCTATTCCAAAGATCAGGATAAAAATTGATAGAATTTTCCTGCATGGTGTCTATTAAAACGAACGTGAAAATAAACGCATATTGTCTATGTTTTTGCTTGACTTTTACAGACATATAATGTAAATATTAACCCGAAATGTGGTTTTAATAGACACTGGAGGATTTCAAATGAAAACGATCGCCTATTTACGAGTCAGCACCGACAAGCAAGAGCTCAATAATCAGAAAATCGAGATCCTGGAGTATGCCCGAAAACGGGACCTGAAAATCGATGATTTCATGGAGCTTCAAATATCTTCAAGGAAAACGACCAAGGACAGGCAAATTGACAGCCTCCTTGAAACGCTCCGGGAGGGAGACGTCCTGATCGTTTCCGAATTGTCCCGACTGGGCAGGAGCCTGGGCCAGATCATTCAAATAGTTGACTCGCTCATAAGGCAAAAGGTCAAGTTCATCGCAGTAAAACAGAACATGGTCATCAATGGAAAATCCGACATCCAAACGAAAGTTATGGTAACAATGTTCGGACTTTTTGCCGAAATCGAACGGGATTTGATCAGTGAAAGGACCAAAGCCGGCCTGGCGGCCGCCCGGGCTAAAGGAAGATTGCTGGGAAGGCCCAAGGGGACCCTGGGGAAATCTAAAATGGATGGAAAAGAAGAGGAGATCAAGGATTTGCTGGCTAAAGGCGTGAACAAAACGGCCATATCAAAAATTCTCGGCGTCTCCAGAACGGCGCTTCATTCATTCATCAGATCCCGGGGGTTGGGGTAGGCTGGAGTCCTTTTTCGGTGGTAAACATCACATGAAATGTGTATCAAGAATTTTTTTGGGCATGCAAAAAATCTTAGCCATATTGAGTTATATTTTTCCTTTGGTCTCCGGCGCCGGGCGGGATCCGGGCCAAGAAGGCCAAAAGAGTGTCTCACGTTTGATTGTCTTAGGATACTGTGCCCAGGATAGCCAAGGCCAGGCGAACGCCGGGGACCCTGCCCGGTTTCCTGGGCCCCACCAACAGGGAGAAAGTAGAGGGGCTTTATGGGCGTAAGAGTTCGAGAGAAACAGAAAGGATCAGGTGAATGGTGGATTTTCATTTATCACCGCGGCAAACGAGCTTCAAAGAAAGTTGGAAGAAGCGAAGATAAAGCAAGGGCTGTCGCCAAGGAAATCGAAGCACGCCTGGTGCTGGGAGACCTTGGAGTGCTGGAGGAGAAAAAACAGATTCCAACCTTCGGTGAATATTCAAGGAACTACCTGGCATTCATCCAGATGAACAGGCGATATTCGACTTATGAGCGATACAGTCAAGTCTTGAGGGACCATGTCTTGCCAGCATTCGGGAAGCGGCCGCTCGATAAGATCAGTCGAGGTGAAGTACGGGACTTCATCGTTGAGAAATCAAAGAAATTCAAACCATTCGTTTTCCGGGATGTTATCAGCGGTGTTTTCAATTATGCGATCGACGATGAGCTTGTAAAGGTCAACCCGGCGAGGGGCATCACCAAACGGCTCAAAATCAAAAGGGACCGATCCGAAAAAGTGGACCCACTGAATGAAATGGACATGAGCCTTTTCCTAGACACCTGCAGGAAAGATTTTGCCGCCTTTTATCCGTTCTTCTTCATGGCCGCCCGTTCCGGAATGCGCCTGGGGGAACTCCTGGCCGTCAGATGGAATGATCTGGACTTCTCCCATAGGGTAATCATCGGCGGCGCCATTCATGAGAGGCCATTCATTTGGGTAAAACGATCTTACCGGCGCGGCCGATTCACCAAACCCAAGAACGGAAAGACACGCAAAGTGGACATGGCAACCGAATTGAGGAGCGTCCTTAAAAAACACCAGGCTCGTGAAAAGGAAAAGGCCCTGAAGAACGGGCTGGGAGACCTGCCCGAACTCGTTTTTCACAGAGACGGGAAGGTAATTGAACAGAACTATATCCAGACTTTTCCAGTGTAATTTCAACACCACCGAAACGTGACAATTTCAACACCACTTTCAGAGTTGATATTGGTTTTTGACTTCGATTTGAACGCCGATTCCACCCCACCAGGATACCCGGTTTAATCCGGCATTTTTTCTTTGCTCCATTCTTTTTGCCAGTTGTTTTTTGACACCATAACGATCACCATCCAAAAACGTCAAGAGCAAATCGCCGGAATCATCCCTGCTCAATTCGCAGTTCTGATTGCTGAATGTTGTCAGCCACAATAAATAGCAAAGAACCGGCTCAAAATATCTGATTATTCCACCGGTGGTTTATTGGAACCGGTATTGTAAAGTGAGACTACCCCTTCTCGGCAAGTGCAAGTTTTTCAGCCTTTTGTCGGAAGGATTGAACGGATTCCTTCCCAAACCCTCCAGCCTTTTCGGCAAATGCAACTGCTTTTCGATAGTACTCAGCAGCGTCCCGGTTTTTTCCCTGAGCTTCATAGAGTTCAGCATAACGATGAAGGCCATCGATCTCCTCAGGATATTGTCGCAAGAGCTTTCGGCACACCGCCTCGGCTTCATCAAACTTCTTGTCTTGAATCAAGTCCGGCACCTGATTTGATAAATTGTCAAAATCCGTATAAATAAAGGTCCCTCCAATAGGTAATTTGGAGGCGTTGAGACAACATTTTTTATATTTTTTGCCGCTGCCGCATGGGCAGGGCTCATTACGTCCGATTTTTTTCATATGCAGCTTCGATACCCTATAGATTTAACCATAGAAGAATACAATGAGCAAAAGGCCTGGGAACATGCGGAGCTTGATCATTGTCCCTTTCATCCCGAGGGAGGATG
>ADZZ01000601.1 GCA_000179315.1 delta proteobacterium NaphS2 | reverse complement strand
CCAAGGCCTGGGTAGTCAACTTGGCTTGCACGAAGCCTAAAGAGCACGATCTGGCGGCTGAACTTTGGACATATAAGGAGCTTGCCAGATATACGCGAGAACATGCCCCCGCAGCAGGCCATTTTTGCCTTGCAAATGCAGCGAAAGCGACGATCTGGCGCATACTCTCAGAGAATGACATTCGGCCACACAAAGTTAAATACTACCTGGAGAAGAGAGATCCTGAATTTGAACAAAAAATGCAGGAAGTTCTCATGGTTTACCAGGAAGTTAACCTTCAGAATGATCAGGCCATGTCCAGTGTTGAAAAAACTCCTCCCAAAGTTATAACCGTTTCAATAGACGAGAAGCCTGGTGTCCAAGCCATCGGGACTGTTGCCCCTGACCTTCCTCCAAAACCGGGAAAATACAATAGCATGGGGCGCGATTATGAATACAAGCGATTTGGAACCCTGTCAATTCTTGGAGCACTTGATCTGCATAACGGGAAAATGATTGCCCAAGCCCTGATGGCCACCCAAAATCCCCCACTTGTGGCCACCTCAAAATCCCCCACCCAGCCAGTCTGATTTTCCAGTAGAGATTGCTGAAAAAGGCGACAGAACGTAACTACTCCCATTTGTGAAATCCACGAATGGGGGAAGGAAGGATGAACGTTTTGAAGCCGAATTTGAAAGCAACAGTCATAACATTACTGGAAAAGGGACTCAGTCAACGCGAGATCAACCGGAAGACCGGGATCAACCGAAAAACCATCCGGAGATATGCTCAGCTGCATCATCGGGCAATTTTTGAAGAAACTGAGTCTTCAATCTACCCCACTTTAGAAGGGGTGGACACCGGGTCTTCGGTTCGT
>ADZZ01000602.1 GCA_000179315.1 delta proteobacterium NaphS2 | reverse complement strand
GGGATAAGTCCGTTGCAGATGCAGCAGACGGCGTAACTTGACCACGCCACGACCATGGCTTCTTTTCTTCAGTTCGGCCACATACGCATCCAGAACGGCATCATTTCCCACCAACAGCTGTTCTTCTTTTGAAGGGACCCGGGCATCCTTTTTTCTTCGAATCGGAACATGATGTCCCGGCACAGTTGTTCGCGTATCACGTTTATCCAGAATACGGTCATGTTCCGCCACGTTCCGGCTTTTGTCATAAACGATGACCTTGCGCCAGTGTTTCTGAACTTCCAGGGATTTTCCAATCAGTGCTTCAGGGACGGAATAACGGTTGGTGTCCAAATGCACATATCCCTCGATATCGACGACCCGGTGTTTTGCCACATAGACCGGCGGCCGGTATGGGGGTAAATCAATGAGATGCGGTTTTTCAATGATATAGGCCTCATCCGGTATCATTCCCAAAGCCCGTTTGAACGTTTTGTCGCTGGTGTTCCGGCACCAGTCGATGGCCTGCCGGTTCAAATCATGCCAGCTGACAAAGGTTCTTCCAGGAAGAAAGTTATTTTCCACAAAATGAAAAGGCCTTTCCACGCGGGCACTTCGATTGGCATCGCCTACGGCATGGGCCACAAACCCGGTTTGATACATATCAGCGAAGTATTTCATCTCAGGTGCAATCAATGCGTCAGGTCCGGTGCCGCCGGCCACAATAACACTGGTATTGTCAACGATGCACCGGGAACACACCCCATCCATAAAATCGAAGGCTTTTGACAGAAAAACCTTGCACTCAAACCGGGTGAAACGCGGGTAATACTGAATAAAAAGCTTTCGGGAAAAGCCAGTGT
>ADZZ01000603.1 GCA_000179315.1 delta proteobacterium NaphS2 | reverse complement strand
TGCAAATGCAGCGAAAGCGACGATCTGGCGCATACTCTCAGAGAATGACATTCGGCCACACAAAGTTAAATACTACCTGGAGAAGAGAGATCTGAATTTGAACAAAAAATGCAGGAAGTTCTCATGGTTTACCAGGAAGTTAACCTTCAGAATGATCAGGCCATGTCCAGTGTTGAAAAAACTCCTCCCAAAGTTATAACCGTTTCAATAGACGAGAAGCCTGGTGTCCAAGCCATCGGGACTGTTGCCCCTGACCTTCCTCCAAAACCGGGAAAATACAATAGCATGGGGCGCGATTATGAATACAAGCGATTTGGAACCCTGTCAATTCTTGGAGCACTTGATCTGCATAACGGGAAAATGATTGCCCAAGTTCATGACCGCCATCGAAGTAGCGAATTTATTGAGCTACTTAAGGAACTTGACACCACATATCCTCAGGAAAGCACCATCAGGATAATTTTGGACAATCACTCCGCTCATATTTCTAAAGAGACAATGAAATATCTTGCATCCAGACCCAACCGGTTTGTATATGTTCACACCCCCAAACATGGTTCATGGTTAAATCTCATCGAATCGGCATTTTCAAAAATGGCTAGAACCTTTCTAAAACATATAAGGGTCTCCTCCAAAGAAGAACTCAAAGAGCGGATAATTAAAGGCATTGCTGAAATGAACTCTGCCCCTGTCGTATTCCGGTGGAAAAAATTCGATCTTGGCGTTGTATAATTGTAAATATTTAAATGAAACGAACTACTAGAATATCAAGAACCTCTCTCATAAATTTACTGACTGTCAGATTGTACTTTTTCTCAATCCATTCAATATCTTTCTTAGTGTGGTCGTGTATCATTTTCAAAAGCTTTAAAGGTTGGAACGTCATAGTTTTTTGGTGTTGTCCTGGCGTTCCGCTTCTAATCCACCTCCTGTTCACTACACCCTCGAAATAGGCACTCTGCAATGCACTCACCTATATCTCCAATGTAGCATTTAGATCCCCGTGCTACCACAGGAAAGCTGGGATTGTGATTTGTGATTTTGAAGCTGATGCCTTTCCTCATTTGGATGGAAAGGAGGCTACTTACAACTTGATTTTCTTGGGATATTGTAAGATCGATGAATATTTCTAATTCGTGCTTAATATGAGAAGCTATGCTCT
>ADZZ01000604.1 GCA_000179315.1 delta proteobacterium NaphS2 | reverse complement strand
GCAGAGCTCGCCTCTGTTTCACCGAATCTGATTATGCAGGTTTAGCACTATCCCGTTTCCTCCACTGCGGTAAGAATATGTTCAGCCGATACAAGCTGGGCATTCTGCAGTGCCGCCACATTCAATGAGAGGTGTGCCAGCAGATTGATTTTGCGTGGCAGACCGTTTGTCGCCTGAAAAAGCGCTTCAAGAGCCGGCTGTTCAAAAAGATCCATCTGGGTTCCGGCCAACTCAAGCCGGTGTTTCAGATAAGGGAGCAACTCCTCTTTTGCAAGACCGGATATGTGATAACGCACCACAAGCCTTTGAGCCAAAGGCTCATGGACGGACAGTGAAAGCCGTCGCCTCAACTCGGCCTGGCCAACAAATATCATGCAGAGACGATTTTGTGAGTCCATCTCATAGTTTGTCAGCAGCCTGAGGTTTTCGAGGACCTCGTTTCTCAAGTATTGCGCTTCATCAATAATCAGCACTGGCCTGATTTTGGATTCCAGACAGAGTCGGTTGACCTCCATATGGATGGAACGATAAAGGGCTGCCAGGCTCCGTTCCGTGGTTAGCCCCATTTCCCAGGCAATGGATTTGTAGATATCCGTTACATTGCCGGTGGTCAGAGGAACGTAAAACACCCGGTACAAACCCGTATTCAGAGAAGCGGCCATCTTTCGGCAGATACTGGTTTTCCCGCTGCCCACTTCTCCGGTGACAAGCCCGATACCGCGCAGCTTCAACAGATAATGGAGCCGGGCTTCAAGCTCATCAGCAGCTTTTGAACCAAACAGTTTGTCCGGTTCCAGATCTTTTTCAAAAGGGTAGTGGGTCAGCCCATAGACCTTTTTATACATAGCCATCCCCCTTTTCGGCTTCGGAGATCCTGCTGAAGTTAACAGGTTGTTTGGGTCTGCTTTCCCGCTTATGATCGACGGCCTTTTCAGGATCAAGTGCTTCAATGGTTTTAGACGGGCGATCA
>ADZZ01000605.1 GCA_000179315.1 delta proteobacterium NaphS2 | reverse complement strand
AGAACACTACGAATTGATCTGGGTTGAGCTATATAATCGGATCGTTCCAGATGTAATGGATAAATCAGATGTTGTCATAACCTGTAACCAGAAAGGATTATATCACAAGCACATCGGTTACAACATCGGATTACTATATGCCAGGGGACAGGTTATTACCATATGTGATAGCGACGCTTTATTTCCTCCTGATTTTATTTCAACTATCATGACCTCCTTCAATGTATCTGGTCATTATGATTCACCCTCATCAAAAGTGCTCATGCATTACGAGCGACGCATCGATGAAAAATATTCTGAAGATTTTAAAGAGCTAATAGAGAATGAGAATTATAAACAGGATGATGTATTGCTCAATGTAAAGGCTTGTATGTCTTTAAGAAGGCTTGATGCACTGACCTTTGGTGGTTTTGATGAACATTACACATATAAGGGGAATTTATGCGGGCCTTATGAACTTGGCTGGAGGCTTATAAATGCAGGAGTCACAGAAAATTGGCATCATGAAAAAACTGCAATCTGGCGCTTCGCGCACTCGGATCATCATCCTTTATATTCGCTGAAGATATGGCGGCAAAATGCTTTCCCTCATATTGATTACCATGCATTTAATGCGGTTAAAGCCTTCACCCATGGTAGAATTTTGCCATTGAAAGAAAATCACTATATCCATGAAATACGATTGAAGCAACGCCAAATCGGGTCGAGATTGGAAGGGAAATATGCTGAGTTTGCAAAAATAGTGGAAAGACCAAAGAGACTTATACTCGTGCGCGTGATAGCATTTTTTCTTGAGCCGATGATAATAATTTTCAAATCGTCCATGAACAAACTAAAACTGTTACAGAATTAGACACGGTTACATAAAAAGGCGGATAAATGGAGATTCGCTATAGCTCCGATTGTGTTTCACGGCCCAGAGTAAGTGTTATACTTCTCGATTGGTCATGCCGTGAAAGCTTCCATATTCTGAAATATTTACAAGAACAAACCGTTCCGCGAAATTC
>ADZZ01000606.1 GCA_000179315.1 delta proteobacterium NaphS2 | reverse complement strand
TAGAGGTCGTCGAAAAAAAATATGGCCATACTTTTAAACTGATTCGTGCGCCCTTTGGCGCTTCAGCCTATTTTGACGAAGGATCGGCGTTTCCGGAAAAAACCAAACGGATATGTGACGCGGCCGACTTTATTCTGAAGGGCCCGGTTGGGCTGGCCGTTGAGGAAATGCATCAAATCCCCCAGGAGAATCGCCCGGAACATGCCGCGATTCTGCCGCTTCGAAAACGTTACGACACCTTTGCCAATTTTAGACCCGTAAAACTGCCCGCATCACTGAAATCCTTTTCGCCGCTGAAGGAAGAAGTCGTAGGCGACGGCATTGACATCCTCATGATTCGTGAACTGGTGGGGGGAATTTACTTTGGAGACAAACTTGAAGGTTCGTCCACTGAAATGAAATTTGCGAGGGACGACTGCATCTATACGGAAAAAGATGTACGGCGTGTGGCCATTGTGGCATTCGAAGAAGCCAGAAAGAGAAGAACGCAACTGACCAATATTCATAAGGCCAATGTTCTCGCCACTTCCCGTTTCTGGCGAAAAATTGTGGAAGATGTTGCCAAGGATTATCCCGAGGTTCCCCACGCATCCGTGTTGGTGGACAATGCGGCCTTTCAGTTGGTGGTCAACCCCACGAAGTTCAATGGTGTGATGTTGCTGGAAAACATGCAGGGAGACATTTTAACGGACCAGGCAGGGGGTATTATCGGGTCTCTGGGCCTCATGCCTTCAGCCTGCATTGGACCCGAAAAGGGATACGTGGAACCGGCTCACGGGTCTGCTCCGGATATCGCCGGACAAAACATTGCCAATCCCTACTCCATGATCGGCAGTTTGGCCATGCTCTTTGAGCAATGTCTGGCACTGCCGGAAGAAGCAGCGGATATCTGGAAAGGAATTTTTGAAGTCTTTGAAAGGGGGTTCATTACCCGCGATTTATGCGGACCCTGGCATTCGGAAAAAAAGGTTATCAACACATCCGATTTTGGAGACCAAGTGGTGCAAAATATTCTTGGCCACTGATCTCAAAGGCCATTGGTTAGTTCCTCTTTCCTTAAACTGCCCTCATAAGCCGCTTTATTGAACGTCCATATCAAATTGAGAAAAAGGCTTGGCCGCGGCCGTGGAAGACCGGGCGGGCGAATATTCCTTCGGTTCCGTGCCCTCTTTGAATGCCTGAAAAACGGCTTTCCTGGAACGACCACTTGCCAGATGGCCGGTCTCCCTGTCTATTTTGGCAAAAACAACCCCTTCGGGCACCTCGAAATCTCTGATGGGCTTTTCCGCCAGAACTTCCTGCATGAAACTGAGCCAGATGGGGCTTGCCGCCCTGGAACCGGTTTCCCCTTTTCCCATCTCCCGCGAGTCGTCGTAGCCGACCCATACGCCGGTAACAAACTCCGGCGTATAGCCCATAAACCAGGCGTCCCGAAGATCGTTGGTCGTCCCCGTCTTGCCGGCCACGGGACGTTTCAATGCCCTGACACGCCAGCCGGTTCCTTCGGATATGACGGCCTTCAACAAGTCCGTCATGACAAAGGCTGTTTCCCTTGAAAGCACCGGTGTGGTGGCCGGTTGATTCTCTTCAATGACGTTCCCGCCACGATCCAGAATCCGTTTGACAAAGAAAGGCGTTACCAGCATTCCGCCATTGGCAAAGGCAGCGTATGAGCGGGTCAGTTCCATGAGCGACACGCCCGATGACCCCAGCGCCAGGGAAAGGTTCGGGGCCAGATTCGATTCGATCCCCATCTTCCTCGCGTATTTTATGGCATAACCCACGCCGATTTTGTTGAGTATCTTGACGGTTATCACATTCCTGCTCTTGGCGAGACCCGTCCTGATCAGGGTGGGGCCATAGAATTTCTTCTTATAATTTTTCGGTTTCCAAACCTCCCCGGCGGCATTGGGAGAGGACACATAAGGCGAATCCATAATAATGGTTACCGGGGTCATCCCCTGATCAATGGCCGCGGAATAGATCAAGGGCTTGAAAGCGGAACCGGGTTGCCGTCGGGATTGTATGGCCCGGTTAAACTGGCTCTCATCAAAACTGCGACCACCCAGCATGGTTTTGACTTCCCCTGTTTCCGCATCCAGACAGACCAACGCCCCCTGTGCTGCCGGTTCCGGCTCCAACGCTACCAGCCAGGTAAATCCGTCATGCTTTTTTCCGGACTTTCCTTTTCTCCCGTCGTCTGTTTCTTTGGGTCTGTCATCACCATATTTTTCCAGGATTCGTACCGGAACCACATCGCCTTTTGCCAACACGGAAGAGGGTTTCCTCACACGGGCGGCATAATATGCAACATCTTTGTCCGGCTTTCTGGCCCATTTCATCTCTTTAAGCGGCAACCGGGCCAACGCTTCTCCCAATCGAATCGAGACTTCTTCACCTTTGTCGTCCACTTTCACAACAAGGCCTTCCACCACCGAATCCACCTTGGGATTCTGAAGGGAGAGGTCTTTTAATGCCCTGGCTTTGTAATCCTTCATCTCTCCCGCCGAGAGATGCTTCAGGGGCCCCCGGTACCCTTCACGCTTATCCAGCTCCGTCAAACCCCGCCTGAGCGCCTCACGGCCCTTAACCTGCATTTTGAGGTCCAGGGTGGTGTAAACCTTCAACCCACCGCGATAAAGGAGATCTTTGCCGTATTTTGCCAGCAGATAGCGCCGCACATGTTCAGTGAAATAGGGTGCCCGTTCAAAAGTGTTCGTATCTTTCCCATAAATTACAAGGTTGGTCTGAAGGGCCTGATCACGCTCGGCTTCAGTGATAAAGCCTTCTTCATACATTCTGGAAAGGACATATTTCTGCCGGGCCTTGGCCAGTTTGAAATGGGCGACCGGTGAATACCGGGCCGGCGCCTGGGGTAGTCCCGCGAGAAGCGCAGCTTCCGCCAGTGTCACGTCTTTTGCGGGTTTGTGAAAATAAGTCCGGCTCGCAGCTTCCACGCCGTAGGCACCGTGCCCCAGATAGATCTGGTTGAGATAAAGAAAGAGAATATGTTCTTTAGAAAAAGATTTTTCCAGTTGGACGGAGAGGATCGCCTCCCGAACCTTGCGCCGATAGGTTTTCCTGACGTTCTTCAGAATCAGCGACTTGGTCACCTGTTGTGTGATGGTGCTCCCCCCCTGCTCCACCTTTCCCGCCGAGAGGTTCTTCAAAAATGCGCGGATGATGCCCTGAATATCCACGCCCTGGTGTTCAAAAAAGCGTGCGTCTTCCGCGGCGACAAAAGCGTTGATCAAATGCGCGGGCAGTTCCGAAACGGGCACCACCGTTCGTTTCTCTTCCCAGAGCCTTCCGATGATATGGCCGTCCTCGCTATAAATCCGGGTGATCACCGGCGGCCTGTAATCTTTGACGGAACCCACGTACGGAAGGTTGCTGGACCACAGATAAGCAAAATAGGCGCCAATGCAAAGGCCGACGACCACAACAATGGAAAAAAGAAAGAGCAGAATCTTAATGAAGAGTTTCATCAGGAAATGCCTTATGGCACCTGAAATGGAGACATCAAGCGCACTCAGGGTTCAAGGTTGTGGGCTTTAAAAAAGACCGCCCTATGGAGAAAAACTATACTATATGCATATCTGAAGTCAACCGGGGACAATTTTCACCTTTCAATATCTCCGGTCGGGCGCCCTCTTGATTTCAAAATAAATAGCGAGATAACGGCCCAGGCCAGTATCACCAGGGACAGGCCCTGAATGACGCTCATGGTATCGTACAGCAAAGCCGCCGGCTCGTCACCCCGGTATTTTTCAATGAAAAGAGAAATTGTGCTGTGCAAAATAAGATACCAGAGGAGCACCTGACCCGCAAATTGCTTCTTTGCGAGAATCCGGACGAGCACAAAAGTAAGACCCAACCCGCCTGCCGCGGCAAATATCTGTGTGGGATAGAGGGGAATGCCGACGGGCGCCAGGGAATGGGGATTTGTAAAGACAATCCCAAAAAAAGAACCGGTGGGCTTACCGAAACCGCATCCGGCCATCAGGCATCCAACCCACCCGATTGCCTGCCCCAGCGCTGCAGCGGGAGCCCAAAGATCGCCCATATCCCAAAAGGAAAGTCCGTGCCCCTTTACATACCAAAAAAGCGTCAGCATGACGGCGATGAGTCCCCCCTGAAAAACCAGGCCTCCCTGCCATATCTTCAGAATATCTGAAAGATGGTCACTGAAATACCCGAAATTCATCATCACGTACAAAGCCCGCGATCCCGCAATGGCAGCGGGGATCATATAAACGGCCATTTCCGCAAGCAGATGGCCGCCAATGCCTGAGGATCGGCCGATTTTCAGGGTCAGCACGAGCCCCGCTACGAATCCTGCGGCCGCAAACAAACCATAGGTATGAAACGTAATCGGTCCGACGGAAAGAAGATCTGGCAACATGATCCGGGCGGCTGGTCATCCGCTATGGGTTTCTGACGCGGTTTTTTTGGGGGCGCCGCCGAAAAACAGGCTCAGTCCCACCAAAAAAGCGCCCACGGTAATGGCTGCGTCCGCCACATTAAAGGAGGGCCAGTGCCAGGCGCCCACATGGAAATCCAGGAAATCAATCACTTCGTGGAGTCTAATGCGGTCAATGAGGTTGCCGATGGCCCCTCCCAGGATGAGCGAAAGGCCAAGGGTCGTCCAGTTGCTCTCGCCCTTCATATGATAGAACCAGAACAACAGCAGGAAAATGGCGACAATTGTGGCAAAAACCAGGATCCAGAAACCCAAGTCCATGTCCGATCGATTCATGAATCCGAAGGCCATGCCCCGGTTTCGCACATGGACCAGATTGAAGAATCCGTCCACAAGCGGCACGCTCTCATAGACCCTGAGCCCTTTTAACACGGCGATCTTGCTCGCCTGATCCAAACAGACGACCAAGAGCGCCGGCCAGATGATCAACGGGTAATTGTGTCCAGAACGTTTCGGCATCGTCCGCATATGGTTGGGTGTTCAGAATCTTCGCCCACCGATGAATCGTGTATCCAGCATCGTTCACACTTGGTATCGGCGGAAGGCGCCACAAGCACTTTGAGCCCGGGAACCGTCTCACTTTCAATCCCTTGTTCAAGTTCCGCCACGTCAACCAGCTCCACGGATGAAACGATAAAAATGGTTTTCAACCGGTCCACGTAGTCCGCCAGCTTCTCTCGAAGGGCCTTTGAAAGACCCAGCGTCACCGCCGCGCTCAGCGGATGCCCGATGATCTTTTCTTTTCGTGCCAGTTCAAGGGCTTTGGTCACCTCTTTTCGAACGCTGATAATATCTTCCCATCGGTTGGCCAATTCGGGATTCACAAACTCCTTTTTCGTCGGCACAAAGAGATCGGCGTGAACGCTGGGGGCACGGTCTTTTCCTCCCATGTACTGCCAGATTTCATCCGCCGTAAAAGAAAGAACCGGCGCCATCAGCCTCACCAGGGTTTCCAGGATTTCATTCATGGCAAACTGGGCGGACCGTCGTGAAATCGCCGTTTGAGGGGAGGTATAAAGCCGGTCTTTGATAATGTCCAGATAAAATGAAGAAAGATCCAGAACGCAAAAGTTGTGAAGATGGTGATATACCAGATGAAATTCAAAACTCTCATAGGCGCTCATAATACGGTCATTCAACCCCTGCAGCTGATGCAGCGCCCATTGATCCAGCTCATCCATCTGCCCGTAAGGAACCACATCGGTTTCCGGGTCGTAATCCTGAAGGTTCCCCAAAAGATACCGGCAGGTATTGCGAATGCGCCGGTAGGCATCCGTCAAACGCTGCAGGATCTCCTTTGACAACCGGATATTATCCCGGTAATCCTCCCCCGCCACCCAGAGCCTCAGGATTTCGGCCCCGTAACTCTTGATGAGGGACTCGGGCGGAATCACGTTTCCCGCGGACTTGTGCATGGCTTTTCCCTTGCCGTCCACCACGAACCCGTGGGTCAGCACATTGCCGTAGGGCGCCTGGTTCCGGGTCCCCACCGAGCAGAGCAGCGAGCTATGGAACCATCCCCGGTGCTGATCACTTCCTTCAAGGTACAGATCGGCCGGACTGTCCAGATAGGGACGGTTTTCCATGACCGCCGCGTAACTCACGCCTGAATCAAACCACACATCCAGGATATCGGTTTCCTTTTCAAAATCCTTTTCGCCGCAAGCCGGACAGATGGTGTTTTCAGGCAGCAATTCGCCTTCCGACGCCGTAAACCAGACGTCCGCGCCCGATGCTTCGACCATTTCAGCCACATGATCGATAATTTCCTGGCTGATGACCACTTCACCGCATTTTCGGCAGAAGAACACCGTAATGGGAACCCCCCAGGAACGCTGGCGAGAAATGCACCAGTCCGGCCGATTGGCAATCATGCTGTAAATTCGGTCCCGGCCCCAGGAAGGAATCCAGTTCACTTCATTGATGGCTTTGAGTGCCGCATCCCTCAACCCCGTTTTATCCATGGAAATAAACCACTGCTCGGTGGAACGAAAGATCACCGGTTTTTTGCATCGCCAGCAGTGGGGATATTCGTGGGCTATTTTTTGTTCCTTGACCAGAACACCAAGGGATATCAGCTTATCGATCACCGAACGATTGGCTTCAAACACCTCCATGCCGGAAAAGTGTTCCACGTCCGGTGTGAACCGGCCCGCGTCATCCACCGGGGAATAAACCTCAAGGCCGTATTTCAGCCCGGTTTCATAGTCTTCCCGTCCGTGACCGGGTGCCGTATGCACGCACCCCGTGCCGCTTTCAAGGGTCACATAAGGCGCCAGCACGATTACCGAGGGACGCTCATAAATGGGATGTCTCGCTTCCAGATTCTCCAGTTCAGTTGCGTGAAAGGTTTTCAGAATTTCATAGGATGCGATACCAAAGGTCTCCATACACTCGGTGAGAAGCCCTTCGGCCAGGATCATGACTTGGTTTTCCGCGGTCTCCACCGCCACATAGGGAAAATCGGGGTGAAGGGCGATGGCCAGATTGGCGGGAAGGGTCCAGGGCGTTGTGGTCCATATCACAACCGAAACCTGTTTTCCTTTAAAAACAGGATCCACCTCCGCCAGATCGGAAATCATAGGGAATTTGACAAAAATGGAGGGAGACGAATGTTCGTCGTATTCCACCTCCGCTTCCGCCAGGGCCGTTTTGCATGAGGTACACCAATAGATGGGCTTTTTGCTTCTGACCAGGCTGCCGTTCAGAGCGAACTTGCCGAATTCCCGCACAATGGTGGCTTCATAGGGATAGTTCATGGTGAGATAAGGCCGGTCCCACTCCCCCAGAACGCCCAGGCGTTTGAATTCCGCGCGCTGGATATCGACATATTTCTCCGCATAGCGGCGGCAATGCCCTCTGATTTCCGCCTGTGTCATCTCCCGCTTCTTCTCCCCCAGTTCGCCATCCACCTTGTGTTCGATGGGCAGCCCGTGGCAGTCCCAGCCCGGAACATAGGGTACATCAAAGCCGGCCATCTGCTTTGACTTGATGATGATGTCCTTCAACACCTTGTTAAAGGCAGTCCCCATATGGATATTCCCGTTGGCATAGGGCGGACCGTCGTGAAGCATGTATTTGGGTCTCTCTTTCGAGACTTCTCGAATTGTCTCGTAGAGTTTTTCTTTCTCCCACCGTTCAAGGATTTCCGGCTCCTTTTTGACCAGGTTTCCTTTCATGGGAAACGCGGTTTTCGGCAGGTTGAGTGTCTTCTTATAATCCATGATGCTTGGGCCTCCAGGTTCAAGAATAAACGCTTCAATTATCAGATGTGGGATTTCAAGTCAATTCCATAATTTCCATGGATACTGGCTCTCGTCCTCAATTTGATGGATTTTAGATGGAATGGGGAAACCCATTAGGAAGGAGTACGTTATGTATTGATGCTCAGTTTATCCAGCATCCCATCCGCAAATTTAATGATGTGATCCCGTTGTGCGTCGGTGCAATAACCGGCACAGTCGCATTTCATGGTTTCCAGAGAACGCACAAAGAACTCCAGCTTTATCCAGTCAGGCCCCACTTCCACCGCAAAAAAATGGGGTTGACATCCCGTGTGCCGGAATTGGAGAGGACTCAGAAGATCTTCGGGAAATTTGACCCAAAAAATCTGCTCCATGGTGGATCGTGACGTGTTTTCCTTTAAAAATTCGACAATTTTTTGAATATTTTCCCTATTTATTTCGTCCAGAAGATAGGCTCTCATGATAGCGATTCCCCCGCTTCCCGCCGATCCATCTTTCGCCCGCCCGCGTAGGCATCCACCACTGCATACACCCAGACGGCGGCGAAAGCCACTCCCAAAATCCAGAGCATGGTAGGATCTTCGGCACCAAGCCTTGCCATCAGGGCTTTGGGGTCCGAAATATCCGTATAACCCGACCTGAAAACGTTCTGAATAATCTGAAGGAGCCGGATTATACCCCCTATAAAAAGGGCGAATACGACACCAAGAATGATAATCCCTTTTTTCAGATCCTGGTTGATAATCTGTCCCAGTCCCGGAATTACCAGACCAGAACAAAGTGGGCTCATGATCGATTTCTGCATGATTAATACCGATTTCAGACCAAAAAATTACAGATAACTTGACAATTCACTGGTTCGCTTATATCTCAACCAAAACGCCTTGTCAATTTGAACAATGGCTATTTCAATGGAGCGATTTTCATGAAGCAAACTTTAACCAAAAAGGTGCAGATCAACATCCCCTACCGGATGCTCAAGGAAGGATATCTGGACAAATTTCTTGAATACGGACTCAACCCGGAAATCGGGTTTGACGCAGGTGCATTGGATGTCATCACATATTCGGATGCGGAAAATGCGGCAAGACAGTTTCACCGGGCGGGCCGCACCATCACCCTGCATGGACCCTTTATGGATCTTTCCGTCGGGTCGCCGGATCCGGATATTCAAGGCGTTTGCCGAAAACGCTTCGACCAGTTGGCGAATCTGGTCCCATTGTTTAAACCACGAAGCGTGGTTTGTCACACGGGTTATGATCACAGGCGTTACCGGCATATGCGGGATCGGTGGACGGAAAACAGCCTTCAAATCTGGAACCCGCTGGCCGAATCCCTCAAAAAGGCGGGCACCCGACTGGTCCTTGAAAACGTCTACGAAAGGGGCCCTTCCGAAATACTGCCGCTCATGACAAACCTCAGCGCCCATGATGTCGGTTTCTGTCTGGATATCGGGCATCAGGCGGCATTCAGCGAAACCCCTTTGTCCGAGTGGGTCCAATCCATGTCATCCCACATTCGTCAACTCCATCTCCACGATAACAATGGAGATCACGACGACCATTTGGCGCTCGGTTCCGGGAGTATCGACATTCAGAGGCTTTTTAGGGAACTGCATTCCTTGAGTATCCGCCCCATTGCCGTAACCCTTGAACCTCACAGGGAAGAAGATCTTAATCCCAGCCTTGAATACCTGACAACCGTCTGGCCCTGGTAGAGTTATGATCCGGGGCGCTTTTGCATTGTATCCTTAGCGTCTTTGAGCTATGGTTTAAAGGGGCACGGAAGGATGCTCCGGAGAAAGATATGAAAGAAACCACCACACAAATTTTGATGGAACACCCCTTTTCAAAATCCACCAGCCAAACCGAAAGGTCACAGAAGCTGCTGGAGATGGTCTCATCAGACGATAGGTTGGGCATCATCATCAGCGCCGATCCGGACGCCATGGCCAGTGCGCTGGCCCTGAAACGTCTGTTCTGGCGGAAACTCAGAAAGGTGGAGATCCTCCATGTGAATACCATCGAACGCCCCGACAACTTGGCCATGATTCAGCTCCTCAACATCAAACAGCGCCGCATTCGTTCCACTCGAGGGCGAAAACTTACGAAATGGGCCATCGTGGACTCCCAACCCAGCCATTACCCCCAATTCAAAAACCATTCCTTTGACATCATTATCGACCACCATCCTATCGATCCCGGGAGCAAGGCCACGTTCATGGATATCCGTGAAGGTTACGGCGCCAATGCCACCATTATGACGGAATACCTTAAAAGCATGAAAATCGTTCCCTCTGCCAGGCTCGCCACGGCGCTCTTTTACGGTATCAAAACCGACACCGCCAACTTTGTACGGGACTCGCTCAGTAACGATATCAACGCGTTCAAATACCTCTATGGTTACGCCAACATGAACACCATCAAGAAGATAGAATCTTCCGAACTGAGCCGGCACACGCTGGTTGATTTCAAGACGGCCATCGAAGAGCTGGTGTTCATCGATAAAATGGCTTATGTCAACATGCTGGAGGTGGACAATCCCGATACGCTGGTGATCATTGCCGATTTTTTCATGAAATTGGCGGAAACCGAATGGAGTATTGTAGCCGGCCTTTACGAGGAAAAACTGATCGTCATTTTAAGAAATGCGGGGTTTAGGGGAGATGCCGGCAAAACCGCGAAAAAGCTCTTTGAGCCCTGGGGCGGCTCCGCCGGAGGCCACAAGTCCGCCGCCAGAGCGGAAATTCCCATCAAGGAAATAGCATCCGCCGTGGGGAGCTGCAGTAAACTGGACGAAATGATTCTGGAAAAACTCAAGAGTCTGAAACAAAAACACGCCCCATCGAACAAAAAGACTTCCAAAAGGAGCAAACCTTGACGGCTTTCAAGACAAGGGCCATCGAATCCCGGCTGGTTGATGAAGTTAAGGCCTTGATTGAACAGGAAAAACTGCCAACCCTCAAAAAGCTGATCACTGAAATGCGACCGGCCGATGTGGCGGACCTGATCGAACACCTGGCGGCCGACGAAAGAATTGTCATTTTCCAACTTCTGGAGCCAGAGGGCGCAGGTGACGTCCTGGTTGAAATCGAACCGCCTGTCCAGGAACGGATACTCAAAGATCTTGACAACCAAGCCATCTCCGAAATCGTAGCGGAACTGGATTCGGACGATGCCGCCGATCTGGTGGGTGACCTGCCGGCCGAACGTGCCAAGGAAGTCATCGATGCGGTAGACGACCATGTCTCGGAGGAACTTGAAAAACTGCTTCCCTTTCCCGATGACACCGCCGGGGGCATCATGGCCCTGGAATTTCTCGCCGTAAAGGCGGACGTCACCGTGGGAGACGCCATTAAAATCATCCGGGAAGAGGGAAGAGAAATTGAAAACCTCTACTATATCTGGGTCACCGATGATTTTCAGCGACTGGTGGGACTCATTTCCCTGAAAGACCTGGTGATCGCGCCTGAAGATCGAAAAGTCAGCGACATCATGAATCCCGATGTCATTTCCGTGGGCGTGGATACGGACCAGGAAGAAGTGGCCAATATCGTCAGGCGATACGACCTGGTCAACGTTCCGGTGGTGGACGACCATGCCCGGCTGGTCGGCCGTATCACCCATGATGATATCATCGATGTCATTGAAGAAGAAACCGACGAAGACATGTCGCTCATGGCCGGTGTCATAGACCAGGAAATTACCGAAGAATCCACCCTCAGAATCTCCAAGGCCAGACTGCCCTGGCTTGTTGCCGCGCTTTTCGGCGGTGTTTTTGCGGCAGCGGTCATCGATCAGTTTGAAGCATCCATCAAAGCCATGATCTCCCTGTCATTCTTTTTTCCCGTGGTGATGGCCATGGGGGGAAACACCGGTACCCAGGCATCCTCCGTGGTGGTCAGGGGACTTGCCACCGGCGATATCGGGCTGGTGAATATCGGAAAACGGCTGTGGATGGAACTGCGGGTCGCCCTGATCAACGGCATCATATGCGGGGGTATTCTGGGGCTGATCGTGGGATTCTGGGTGGGAGACTATCGATTGGGGCTGATCGTCAATATGGCGCTCTTTTTTATCATCATCATATCGGGTGTGATCGGAACAGCGGTCCCCCTGACATTAAAACGTTTGAACGTGGATCCCGCCCTGGCTGCCGGGCCGTTCGTCACCACGTCAAATGACATCCTGAGTCTTCTCATCTACCTGGGTCTGACCACCTTGTTCTTGCGCGCCACCGCCGGATAACCCCTCCATGATTTTAAGGGCCAGGTTCCGGTTGATGCCGGGTACGGCACACAATTCCTCAAGTTCTGCTTTTGCAATTCTATCAATCCCCTTGAATTGTCTAAGGAGCGCCTGCTTTCTTTTTTCGCCCACACCGGGTATCCCATCCAGGATACTCCGGGTTAGATTCCTGGATCTCAATTTTTGATGGTAGGTGACGGCCCTTCGGTGCGCTTCATCCCGAACGCGCATCATCAAAAAGAGTACGGGGTGATCGGCTGCCAGTCGAACGGGGTTTTTCCTGCCGGGAACATAGACCTTGTCATTGACTTCTCCTAAGAACGCATCCGGCTTTGCAAGGGAAACCACATCGGGAACGGTGATACCGCTGTCTATTTCAATCTTTTGATCCAAAACCTTCTTGACCGCGGCCAGATGCCCTTTGCCACCGTCCACCAGGAAAAGATCCGGCAGGGGCGGGCCCGCCAAACGTCGTGCCACCACTTCAGACATCATACCGTAATCGTCAATGCCATCAACGTGTTTGATGCGATAATTCAAGTAGCTCCGCTTATCGGGAACCCCGTCTTTGAACGCGACCACGACGCCTACGGCATTCGCCCCTTGGAGGTTGGAGATGTCAAGCCCTTCAATGGTTCGCGGTATTTTTTTAAGGTGCAAAAGGGATCTGGTCGATTCCAGCAGGGCTTCCTTCCGGGCCACCTGGTGACCCGCCAGAAGGTTCCCGGCATTGGCTACGGCAATCTGAACCAGCTTTTTCTTTTCGCCCCGCCGGGGACTGTGAATCGTCACCTTTTTTTCGGCCATCTCGGAAATCCACTCACCGAGGGATTCACTCTCCTCAACAGGCTCTGACAACAGAATCGTGCCGGGGATAAAGACCTGCCCGGAATAGTATTGCTTCAAAAATGCCTCCATCACCTCCGATAGCGCAGCGTTTGAATCCTCGAACAGAAAATGCCGGGTTCCCAACAGGTGCCCCTGGCGAACAAACATCACGGCCAGTTGCCGCAAATCCCCCTTTTCAGCAATACCGATAATATCCTGGTCCATCATCCGTCGGGAGACCACGTGCTGCCGTTCAACGGTCTTCTCTATGGCGGAGATCCGGTCCCTGATATCGGCGGCCCTTTCGAAATCCAAATGGGTGGCGGCTTCCGACATTTCCTTTTTAAGGGCAGCGACCAGTTCCGTGTTGCGCCCTTCCAAAAACAGGCGCACCTGTTCGACCATTTCCCGGTACGTCTCCGTGGACACGGGCCGGGAACAGGGCGCCAGGCAGCGGTCCATCTGAAAGTTGATGCAGGGGCGGGCCCGCTGCAGGAGTTTCCGATTCTTGCATTTTCTCAGTTTGAAAACCCTCGAAATTATCCGGGTGGTGCTCCGCACGGCATTGGCTGAGGAAAAGGGTCCGAAATAGAGGGCACCGTCCTTTTTGATTTTCCGAACGATGCCAAGATGGGGGTACGGTTCCCTTATATCCAGTCTGAGACAGGGGTACTGCTTGTCGTCCCGAAGGATGATGTTGTATCTCGGTTTGAACTTCTTGACCAAATCGTTTTCAAGGATAAAGGCTTCCTTCTCGGTCAGGGTGAGAATGAATTCCAACCCTTTTGCCATTTTCAACATTCTGGCGGTTTTGGTCTCGGAATGATTGGCGGATCTGAAATAGGAAAGGACCCGTTTTGAAAGGTCCTTGGCTTTTCCCACATAAATCACCCGGTTTTGCGGGCCTAAGAAGAGGTATACGCCCGGGCTGTGAGGCAGGACCTTCCCCAAAGATTCCGGATCCAGGCGATATTGCACACGGTCACGGCCCATGGGATTAAAAATCATCCCAGCAGGTTTGCAGCCGTTTGGTCAGGATCACCAGGTTGTGGGGGTTATCCTCCATGTCCAGCACATGGTCTTTCAATACGGCCTGCTCCACAAAATCGAGCTTTTTCACCCCCCGGATAACGGCCATATCCCGGTCTTCAATCAGCCGCATGACAAGGATTTTCAATCCGATTGCCACCGCCAAATTGATCAGGTCCAGCAGCATCCAGGTTCCCAGCCGCTTTTCCCGCATGGCGGGATCCACGGCAATTCGGATCTTGCCCACGTGCTTTTTGGCGCCGTAGTCCTTCATCATGAGCACGGCGTTGGCAATCACCCTGCGCTCCAGGAGTGCGACAATGGAAACAACACGCCTGCCGTCGGAATTTCGGACCCATCGATCCATCAATTCCGGATTGCTCACGTCGTGATTCAGGAACCACAATTCTTCCTTGGGAAATCGGTGAAACAGCCGGAAAAGCGCATCCTGATCGCCCTCCGCGAGGGGTCTCAGGGTGACACCGGTACCATCCTTCAATATCACTTCTTTCGGGTAGTCTTTCAGCACACTGGCCAGGGTTCGTTGCCTTTCCATTTCTTCACCCTACATAAAACTTTCAAAAAAGTTGCATCCAAAAAAGGTTAATGATAGAACCTCCAGGAGTCAAGATCATTGTTTAAAGGACCTTTTTGTGAGAACCCGATGCACCGCGCCACGTTAAACGCCCTATTTTTTCTCATGGTTCCGTTTTTGATGATGCTGCACGCCTGTGCCTCCAAACATCATGTGATGCCGCCGCTGGCCACCGTGGAAGGCGAAAAGCGCCATTTTTCACAGGGACGGATCATTGACCTTACAACAGGCAAAGCCATCGACTTTCCGGCCCTGATCGACCGGATGGAACCGGTGGATGTCATTTTTGTGGGGGAAGTACACGACAATCCCGAGCACCACCTCATTGAGGTGCAGTTACTGCAAGCCCTCATGACACGCTACGCACCACCTGTGGCGGTGGCCATGGAATTTTTTGACACCACACGGCAATCGGTTCTGGACCGCTTCATGGAAGGTGATCTGGATGAAACGGCGTTTCTTAAAGAGGTTGATTGGAAAAACGCCTGGCGATTCCCTTACCATCTGTACCGGCCCCTTCTATGGATCTCAAAGGATAAAGGAAGTGCCCTTGTGGGCATCAACGCCCCCAACAGGATCGTCCGAAAGGTGGCGAGAACGGGTCTTGAAAGCCTGACCCCTGAAGAACGGAACCAGGTGGCCAGGGACATGGATCTCGATAACAAGGCCCATCGTGACTATCTCAGCAGCATCTTCAAACAACATGCCTCAGGAAAAAAACCAACCCGCGGCCTGGGAAATTTTGATTACTTTTACCAGGCGCAATGCGTGTGGGATGAAACCATGGCCCAAACCATTGCCGACTATATGGCCAACCATATGAAGGCGCACGGCGGCAAAATGGTCGTATTTACGGGCAGCGGGCACATTGTAAACCGCTTCGGCATTCCCGAGCGGGTCCTGCGACGCGTGGACATCAATGCCGCCACAATCTTGCTCTATCCCTTGACAGAACGAACAACAATCAATAAAAAGCTGGCAGATTACGTGTGGCTCACCAGCGACGCCAAAACAGGAAGAACACTGAAACGGCCCATGAAGATGCCACCGCTCAAAACCAGTATCAAAGGAAGCACAGCCAAATGAAAATGAATCCGGAAAAAATCGATGCGCTCACGCCCGAAAGGCGAAAAGGGATTATGGAAAGGTCCATGGAGGACATCTCAGGGGTATTTGAAGATGTCCGCGGGATTGTTAGTGATATCAAGAAAAACGGTGATGCGGTAACCCTTGCCCATTACCGGAAACACAAGGAAGACATCACGCCATCCGATCTGGAAGCGACACGGGCGGAAATCACCGCCGCTTACGACCTTCTGGACCCCCGTGTGGTGGACTGCCTGAAAGCAGCCGCCGAAAACATCATCAAGTTTCATACGGCCCAGAAAGAACGTGAAATGTGGTCCATCGAAGTGAGCGATGGGATTCTGGCGGGTCGCATCACGCGGCCCATGGACATCGTGGGGTGTTACATCCCCGGCGGCACCGCCGTCTACCCCAGCTCCATTTTAATGACGGTTCTGCCAGCCAAGGTCGCAGGCGTCCAAGATGTTGTGGTGGCAACCCCTCCCTCAAAGGGCATGACCGCTAACCCCGCCACCCTGGTGGCCGCGGACATCGCGGGTTGCGACCGGATTTTCAAAGTGGGCGGCCCATGGGGCGTGGCGGGTCTTGCCTACGGGACTGAAACCATGCCCCGTGTGGATAAGATCGTGGGACCCGGAAACAAATACGTCACCGCCGCCAAGATGCTGGTTTACGGGCAGGTGGATATCGATTCCCCGGCAGGGCCCAGTGAATCCCTCATTCTGGCCGATGACAGCGGCAACCCGGAGTGGATCGCCGTTGATTTTCTGAGCCAGGTGGAACACGATCCGGATTCCGCCGCCGTGCTGGTAACCCCCTCAACGGAATTGGCCCGGGCGGTCTGCGATGTCATCAATCGCGAGTTTGACAATCTGCCCAGAAAGGACATATTTGAATCCTCACTGGTAAAACATTCCTGCGTCCTTATTTCAAAAGACATGGATGAAGCCATCAATTTCACCAACGAATATGCCGCCGAACACCTTCAGATTATCACCCGGGATCCCTTTATCACCCTCAACAGAATCAAACATGCCGGTTCCATTTTCATGGGTCCCTACGCCCCCGTACCGGTGGGCGATTATGCCTCAGGTACCAACCACGTGCTGCCGACGGGTCAGTGCGCCCGAATGTTTTCGGGACTTTCCGTGGACGATTTCATCAAGAAACCCACATTTCAGTATTTGAGCAAGAAAGGTCTTGCCGGGCTGAAAGGGACGGTGATCACACTTGCTGAAGCAGAAGGCCTTCCCATCCACGCCAGGGCGGTGAAAGCCAGGTTTTCCTGATCTCAATTAGTGGCAAGTGAACGTTTGCAAAATTTAATTGAAAAGGAGGAATTAGAAAATGGCTGAGATTAAAGGATACGACATGCCCGATGAGCTCTACTTCCATGAAGAGCACAGCTGGGCCAGGGTGGAAGGCACCAAAGTCACCGTCGGCATGAGCGACATGTTTCAAAAGGAAGCGGGCGATATCGTATTTGTGGATTTGCCCGAGGAAGAAGATGATGTGGAACAGGGAGAGACCTGCGGCAAAATCCAGTCCAGGAAATGGATCGGCAAACTGGTTGCCCCCGTCTCCGGGGAAATCGTGGAAATCAACGAAGATCTGGAGGATGACACTTCCCTGATCAACTCCGACCCCTATGGCGAAGGGTGGATATTGGTGATCGAAGCCGAGGATGGAGACGATCTGAAAGAAGAACTGGGCAATCTCATTCATGGTGATGCGGTCGTGGATTTCGTTGAAGCGGAAATCAAGAAGACCGAAGCGGAAAAAGCCAAAGCATAACCATGACCACCCACTGGCGTCTTTTCAGGAATCTCGAAACCCCTCTTTCCACCGCACAGGGTTTGGCCGTGGATGACACCCTGCCCTGTTCGGTGGGACAACACCATTTACCGCCCACACTCCACCTGTACACATTTGTCCCTTCGGCTATCGTGGGAAAATACCAGGATATGGAGGCGGCCCTGCGCCTGGACCGCTGTCGTGCCCGCGGCATTGAGTACAACCGCAGGAGCACGGGCGGCGGCACCGTCATCATGGGCCCGGAAATTGTTTCGCTGGGTCTCGGCATCAACGTGGATTATCCGGACCTCAAAAAAGGTGTGGGAGGCGTGTTTGAGTCCCTGAGCATTGTGCTGATAAAAGCCATGGCCGCCCTGGGCATCGAGGCCTATTTTCAACCCAAGAACGACCTGGAAGTGAGTGGGAAAAAATTGCGGGGCTTTCCGCGGCGGCCGAGGCCAACAACACGCTCCTTTTTCATACCAGCCTTCTGGTGGATTTCGATGTGGCGCTGATGGCGGATATCATGAACACACCGGTGGTCAAATTCCAGGACAAGGGCTATAACTGTTTCAGCCAGCGCATGACCACCGTTCGCCATGAAACGAACCGCAAGGTTTCGGTGGCGGAAACCGTTGATGCCATTCAAGGCGCATTCGAGGAAGAATTTCAGGTGACCTTCAGGGAAGAGCGCCCCGATGCCTGGGAGAGAAAAACCATTCAAGACTTTATTGACCAACGATACACCAAAGAAGAATGGATCTTTTCCCACAAGCACCCCAGGACCCGAATGGGCGTGGGACAGTTGAAAACAAGGGGGGGGCTGCTGGAAATCTACCTCTCCCTTTCGGGCGCCTCCATCGAAAGCATCCTGATCACGGGGGATTTCTTTAGCACCAGCGCCGATATTCACAAAATTGAAAATGCCCTTAAATGGACAAGCGCCCGCAAAGAACGCATTGAAGAAAACATCACATCCATTTGGCACGACGACATGATCTACGGCATCGATGTTTCCACGCTGACGCAGGCGGTCCTTCTGGCAAAGGAAAATCAGGTAAGACTCTAGGCAAGAACCATGAACAGAGAAAAACAAAGCCCCGACTACGCCAAAATGAGCCACGCCACGGCCATGTCGCTTGGATTGATGCGGGGAAGAATGTACCGGGGGGCAGTCAACCGTTGCGTCAACCTGCTGGTTCATTACCCTGAGGGGTGCGCTGCCAATTGCGCCTATTGCGGACTCGCCAAACGACGTCCGGGGTCCTATGAGGATAAAAGCTTTATTCATGTGGACTGGCCCCTGTTTGGAATGTCTGAAATCGTTGATGCCGTTAACGCTGCGCCCGGTTATGTCAAGAGAACCTGTATCTCCATGATTACCAATGGGAAGTGTGCGGCGCATACCCTTTCCATGACCGAACAGCTGACCCGGCAAACGAAAGTGCCGGTGTCCATCCTTACCAGCCCCACGATTTTGAACGGGGATTTTCTTCACGAAGTCAAAGGGCGCGGCGCCGACAAGATCGGTGTCGCCCTGGATCTGGCAACCCCCGAACTGTTTGACCGGTACCGTGGAAAAGGGGTGTCCGGGCCGCACCGGTGGGAAAGATACTGGCAGTTCATGGAAAAGGGTCTTTCGGTATTCGGTCCCCATAACGTGGGTGCGCATCTAATGGTGGGCATGGGAGAAACCGAAAAGGAAATGGTTGATCTCATGGATCGGTTGTGGCAAATGGGTGTGGACAACCATCTCTTTTCCTTCTTTGCCGAAGAAGGCTCAAGGCTGGATAACATGCCGCAGCCGCCCTGGTCCACCTACCTGAGGGTTCAGTTGGCCAGGTATCTCATTGAAAATGCAATTTCCGACTCAAATCGAATGACATTTGATGAAACAGGCGCTATTATCGATCTTGGCATAGGGCTTAAGACCGTTGAACAAGCCATACGGTCCGGAATTCCTTTTATGACCACCGGCTGTGTGGATGAAAACGGGCAGGTGGCCTGTAACCGCCCGTTCGGCAATTGTCTGCCGGATGTCCGGCAGTGGAATTATCCCTATGAACCCAACCAGGAAGAACGCGATCTGATCCTGGAAAATATTTTTAGCACGGCCCCGTAATTTTCGAATAAAGTGTTTGACAATCAGAAAGCCAAATGCTATTCAAACGAATTCTGGCGGGGCCGTTAGCTCAGTTTGGTAGAGCAGCGGACTTTTAATCCGTTGGTCGGGAGTTCGATTCTCCCACGGCCCACCAGCACGGCGACATATACCGGACTTCATTTGAGGCAAATGCCTCGGCGGTGACCATTTTGACGTTAGTTAACGTCCCCATCGTCTAGCCAGGTCCAGGACACAGGCCTTTCACGCCTGCGACAGGGGTTCGAATCCCCTTGGGGACGCCAAATAATATCAAGGACTTAGCCACTTCGGCTAGGTCCTTTTTATTTTTTAGGGCCGTTTTTTCTAAGTTTTTTCTAAATGAAGCAGTTTTCCGACATTTCCGGGAACCTATCGGATTTAATAGGCTTTTCCAAACTGGACTTCAGGGATCGAACGGGCAAGTAAAAGCTGTTTTTCTGCAAATATCCAGCTAAAAAAGAACGCCCTGCCCTCTTCCATGATCAGACTCCAGCCAATTTTTTCAGCTCCATAAGAATAAAAATTTCTAAGTTTTCTAAGGAAATCTGCTAAGAATTCTTCGCTGAAATCCACTTCCGCAACCTACCATTCCGCCGAAAATTATCCCAAAAGGAGGACTGAACAATGGAAATTTTCTATACACCGCAAGATGTAGAAGAGACGTACGGCATCAAAAAGACGATGCTTGCCAACTGGAGAGCTAACCTGATCGGCCCTGATTGTCTCAAATCTTGGCCGCTAACGAAAACAGAACCAGTTTTGCTAATCGTAACGGAACCGGTGATTGCGCGTTGTTCTGTTGCTTCTGCAGAATAAACTGGAATGTGAGAGGCGGTGTTTTTTGAGAAGAGGTCTTGAAAAGGGTTTTTTTCTTATAGGTTTACAGATAATTGAAAGCCATGTGGCATCATGAGGTTTGAGAGGGTTTAGATCGGCTTAGAAAAATGGATTAGCCGGCATCTGTTTTTCTGAGAGAAGGCCCATCGATATGAACATTGATGCACCGATGGTTGAGGCGATCCAGCAGAGCATCGACCATGTCCTTTGGTTCAAGGAGGGAATACCATTGTTCAGGCTGGAGATTGGTCGTAATAATGGTGGGCCGCCCGGCTTCATATCGCTCTTTCATGAGTTTGAAAAAGGCGTTCATTTGCTCCTTTTTCAGGGTCAGGTATCCCAGTTCATCGAGCAACAGCAGATCATATCGGCACAGGGCATTGAGTAGTTTGGGGGTGGATCGATCGGCGAGAGAGGCATAGAGTTGATCCAGCAAATCCTGAACATTATAAAAACGCCCCCGGTACCCGGCAATAATGGCTTGACGGAGTATGCCGACGGCCAGGCCTGTTTTCCCTACGCCGGTCTTTCCGTGAAATACGATGTTTTCTCTTCGATTGATGAAATCAAGGCCGGACAAAGTCATCATCCGGCTTTTCCGGACTCCGGGCTGAAGATCAAACGGAAAGGAGTTGAGGGTCCAGTCCCATGGGAGCCGTGCAATCTGAAGCCGATAAGTCATGCTCCGCTCCTGCCGGAAACGTAATTCCTCAGCCAGGAGGTTGTATATGACCTCGTAAACGGAAAGCCCGTTCTTTTCGGCCAAAGCCAACTGCTCATCGAAGGTCTTCACCATGCCTTTAAACTTCAAGTCAATGAGTAATTGCTCAATTTTCTTTTTCATGACAGATCAAAAAAGTCACCCGCGGTATAATCGAGGATGATGTCGAAACGTCAACCGAAAATTGACCCCTTGCGTCAACCGAAAATTGACCCCTCTATGATTTAATAGTTTTGCATTTATCCATATTCTGGTACGCTGTTTTCACCTGCTCGGAGGATAGGGCAACTGCTGGGAAGCAACCCGAGCGCCGAAGCAGGTGACGTAGGCATGGGGCCGTACTCGATAGTACGGCCCTTTCCTCATGTCTATAATGCGTTAAATCCCGGGGGTTTGGGGGCTGGCCCCCATTTAAATCAGTCAAACATTCCTTCAAGTCGCCAAATATTTTTGAATTAAGCTATTTATATGGTTTACAGCAACGATTCGCGGAGTTGGGTTAAGTTATTTGCTTCAACAACTCCAGTGCTTTCTCCTGACTTTTCCCAATTTCAGACCGCGATACGTCACCAATTAGAATCGGATAAGTATATCCGGTTTCTTGGACCAGGAGTCCGCCGAACGCATCTGCGATCCTGTAAATATAGTAATCCTCAAGGTCATCAAACCAGGTGGTGTTTTCATCTGTAAACTCAAAACTGACTGTTTCCAGCCTGCCCTTTAACGTATTGTATATAGTGATTTCTTTCATTTGGGGCTCCTTTTCAATGTTTCCTTTAAACGGTAACTGTCCCAGTCGCAATTGATGATGTGGGCCTTATGCGTTACCCGATCCAGCAGCGCTGCCGTCATACTGGGATCACCAAATATTTCCGTCCAGTCTCCAAATCCCTTATTGGTGGTTATGATGACGGATTTTCTTTCGTGACGTTCCGCCAATATTTGGAAAATCAGCTGTGCCCCTTCCTTGGAAAAAGGAATGTATCCCAGTTCATCAATAATGAGCAGTCCGTAAGAGGCATACCGTTTGACTGCTCGGCCTAACTGTTTTTCATCTCTGGCTTCAATAAGTTCATTGGCTAGGCCGCAGCCGGTGACAAAACGGGACCTGATTCCCTGCTTGCAAGCCTCCATGCCCAAAGCTGTGGATAGGTGCGTTTTCCCGGCGCCGCTTTTCCCAGCAAAAATTATATTGCGGTTTTTTTTCACGTAATCGCAATTGGCAAGCTCCTTCATGAGCCGGACGTCCAGTCCGGGAGCTGCATCAAAATCGAATGTTTCCATTGGCTTTAAGATGGGGAATTTGGCCTCCTGCAGTCGCCTTTTGCGGCCATTCTCCTGTCGGGTCTGAACTTCGGCCTCACTCAGATTTAAAAGGAATTCCTCATAACTCAGGCTCTCCTGATTCGCTTGACGGATCACGCCCTCCAGCTCACGGAGCATCGTGGACAGTTTCAATTTTTTGAGATTCTCAATTAAGAGTGCTTTCATACCGGCGTTCATCGTCCACCTCCGATCTGTCCGTAAATGGATACGTCCGGAGCCGGAAAGGTCTGCCAGTTTTCCAGGGCTGAAAACGATTGATCCCTGCCACATTCTCTATGGATTAAGATGTGTTTAACGGCCTGGCTGGAGCCCGCCCCCGATGATAGCGCCGTCTCAACTGCCGATTCGATGGCTTCGGCAGAGTGGCCTTTGTAGAGCATCAAAACCAGAATGAACTCCTTGACACCTTTGGTATATCCCTGCTTTTGGCAGAATTTATCCAAAAGCCGTTCCAGACAAACAGGCCAGTTCGAACGCCATTGCCTGATAACACGGGCTGATTCAAATGCCTGGGGCCGCTTTAAAATCAGTTCAAGATAATGCTCAGGGAGAAGACTCCATTTGTTGTTCCCAAAAAGTCGCCCATGTGATGCGATTTTTTTGCTTCCGTAAAATATCTCCACCTCATCCACATATAAAACCACACGGACTTTACAATAGGCATACGCTGTTGGGACCGAATATCGATTCTTATCCACCATGACCGTGGAGTATTTATCCACCTTGCAGCCTGCGGTTTCAAGGCTGCTGAACTGGATGTCCGGCAGGGACAACAGATCCCCCTTTTCCTTCTCATACAGTTCATTGACCGTGTGCTCCCTGCCGTCAATTTGATGACCGCCATAGGAAAGACAATCTTTGAGAAGTCTTTGGTTCAGTTCTTCCAGGGAATCGGACTTTGGAACAGGAACCATGTAGTTGCGTCGTGCATATCCCACCAAACCCTCGACACCGCCTTTTTCATGACCTTGACCCCGATTGCAGAACCGGGGCTCAAAATTGTAGTACCCCCGGAACTTGTCATACGACTCCTGGAGAACACGATTTTTCCCACGCAGTATCTTTTGGACCGCGGTTGTTAGGTTGTCATAGATTAGGACAGGAAAAACACCGCCAAAAAATGAGAACCCTTTTATATGACCGTCAAAAAAGGCCTGTTGCCGCTCGCAGGGATAACACCGAACCAAATGCTTTCCGGAAAATTTGGATCGCATGCAAAAGAGTTTCAGCCGTGTTTCGACACCCCCTAAAATGGCAATGCAGTTTCCCCAGTCCACCTCGGCTTCGACGCCGGTCTGTGGATCTGATGGTATAAATACCTCACGACCACTAACGCCCAATCTCAATTTTGCCTCGCGAACATATCGCCGGACAGTTGTCTCAGATCCTTGAAAAGCATGCTCCTGTTTGAGACGATTAAAAACCCGCACCGCCGTATGCCGCTGCTTTTTGGGACGATCCTTATCATCCTTCAACCATCGGTCGATGGTTCTAATATAGGGGGCCAAAACAGGGTATGCTTGTCCAATCCTTGGCTTATAACCGCTGTATTCTCCCCGAAGAACCTTCTTAACTGTATTTTTGGAATGTCCCGTCTCCCGGGCAATTTGTTTTATGGCTTTGCCATAAACCCTATGTGCCGTCCGTATGTAGCTGTATTGATCCACCGTGAGCATTCTCCTTTCTGCCTCCAGCATAGGATTGATATTTAGCAATCCTTCTTACCAGAGGTCCACTCAGGGGGGTCAATTTTAGGTTGTCGTTTTGGCCTTTAGGGGGTCAGTTTTAGGTTAGCGAAACCAATGATGTTTTCCAGACGGGACAGATCAAAAAGTCGATACTTAAGGGCCTGTCTTACGGCTTTGAGAAAAGGCTCACCGGGATAAGTCCGTTGCAGATGCAGCAGACGGCGTAACTTGACCACGCCACGACCATGGCTTCTTTTCTTCAGTTCGGCCACATACGCATCCAGAACGGCATCATTTCCCACCAACAGCTGTTCTTCTTTTGAAGGGACCCGGGCATCCTTTTTTCTTCGAATCGGAACATGATGTCCCGGCACAGTTGTTCGCGTATCACGTTTATCCAGAATACGGTCATGTTCCGCCACGTTCCGGCTTTTGTCATAAACGATGACCTTGCGCCAGTGTTTCTGAACTTCCAGGGATTTTCCAATCAGTGCTTCAGGGACGGAATAACGGTTGGTGTCCAAATGCACATATCCCTCGATATCGACGACCCGGTGTTTTGCCACATAGACCGGCGGCCGGTATGGGGGTAAATCAATGAGATGCGGTTTTTCAATGATATAGGCCTCATCCGGTATCATTCCCAAAGCCCGTTTGAACGTTTTGTCGCTGGTGTTCCGGCACCAGTCGATGGCCTGCCGGTTCAAATCATGCCAGCTGACAAAGGTTCTTCCAGGAAGAAAGTTATTTTCCACAAAATGAAAAGGCCTTTCCACGCGGGCACTTCGATTGGCATCGCCTACGGCATGGGCCACAAACCCGGTTTGATACATATCAGCGAAGTATTTCATCTCAGGTGCAATCAATGCGTCAGGTCCGGTGCCGCCGGCCACAATAACACTGGTATTGTCAACGATGCACCGGGAACACACCCCATCCATAAAATCGAAGGCTTTTGACAGAAAAACCTTGCACTCAAACCGGGTGAAACGCGGGTAATACTGAATAAAAAGCTTTCGGGAAAAGGCCAGTGTCAGGGAAGCGCACTGGGCCGATACTTTTTTCCCATCAATGGTAACCTGATGGGGTGACGTATCATGCTGCATCTCCTGACCGGGTTTAAAATGGTATTGTCCCGCGCGTCTTTTTTTTCGCTTCCGGATCTCGTGTTTTCTCATGATCCAGGTCAGACTTTGATAAGGAATCGTGATCTGATGGCGGCTTTCCAGTTCCTCCGCCACTCGCACGGCATTTCCTTTGCATTCCTTGAAAAGATCGCGGATTAAAGGGACATGTTCTTCATGCCGGGATTCTCTGTGGGGTGCTGCTTCATCCGGATCCTTTAAGATCTTCGTGATGGTATTTCGGCTGACCTTGAGCGTTCGGGCGATTTTGCGCAAACTCATACCGGTATTTTTCAGTTCCAAAATGGCATCTTTTTTGGATTGTCTGATCATGGCTCTATCTCTTTTTTGAGTTTTGCCGCCTGATTTTCGACTTTGTTCACCCAGGCTTTCAGGGTTTGTTTCTTAAATGGATCGCTTTTTGGATAATGGACATGGGAAACGGTTTTCAGCAGACGTCCGAGCACAGCATATACCATTTTAATATCCTTGAACCATTTGCCTTCCGGTCCGTCATGAATCTCCTTGGCCTGTTCGGATTGGATTCTTTCATTTTGAACCTTTATGAAAAGAAAGGGATTTTCCAGCATGCGGTCTCGAACAGACCGGTTGCTTTTTTGGTAATGTTCGTAAAAATGGGCCAGTTCCCTCGTGGATAAAGGTTCATTTTCCAGGTGGGCCATCAGTTTTTGTGCGTCTTTAATGTTGGCGCGCGCCAACGGCGCCATGACACGGCTGGCACTCCAGGTTGAAAGCGTTCCTGAAATCACGGCTTTCAAAATATTTTCAGGCAGGGCCTCAACCAGATCAAGCCGTCGTTTCACAAAACTTTTGTCGCGTCCTATCCGGGCTGCGATATGGGAGAGGCTGCACCCGAACCGCCGATGTAATTCCTGAAGCAAAACCGACTGCTCAATGGCTTCCCATTGCCGTTCATTGGTTTTGGCCAAAAGCGAAAACATGGCATTTTGTTCGTTTTCTTCTGATAAATGGACACATATTTGGTCCTTTCCGCAGGCACGAAGCGCTCGAACACGCAAGTACCCATCAACCAGAATCAGTTTGTCTTTCTCTGTAACAACCAGGGCCGGAACGATTTGCCCGTAAGTTTCGATGGAATCCCGCAATTGCTTTAAAGCCTGGTGGTTCATGATCCGGCAATGAGCGTAGCGCAATTCCAGCAGATGAATATCAACTGTTCGGGTTGATCCCACGTCCTTTCTCCCGAATGATTTCCTGTACGGTTTCTCCAAGACTGAACCATCCCCCGTTCCGGACTTCCTTCACAGGTTTCACGATCACTGGACGATCCGGAAGGGAAAGCACCTGAAACACACGGCCGTCAAATCCAATCAGGTCCTTGTCCAGCAAGCGATTACGGGCATTGATATATTGATCTGCATCCACCCTTAGAATCCGGCAGATTTTGTCGTAGCCGTAATAAGACAGCCCGTTTTTGTCAGATACCACCACCAGAAAAATGTAGAGCAGCAGTTCAATATGACTCAGGCTCTCCCAAAAACCCTTTCGCAAAAAGCGATGTTCAATAAAGGCAAAACCGCCGGCGATTTTGCGTATTCGTTTTGGAAAAAGAGGCTTTTTAACCATCATGTGAACACCTCCGGAACAGTTTGTGGATGATTGCCGTAGCCTCGGCGGGGAAAATCTTTCACAATAACACCCCATGAGCCGCAAAAACGGCATCTCGGACCCACGCCGGACCACCTGGAGGGCACCTTATCACCGGATGACGGGGGTGTTGAACCCTGATCATCCACGGTTTTTTTACTTTTTTTTATTCTTCGCCGACGTTCCGCCCTCCGATGGGCTTTGCGGCCTTTTTCTGTTTGCCGGTAACGGCGTTGTGCTTGTCGTCGCTGTTCCGTGCGGGCTTGTTCACGACATTGATCGCTACAGTACGCCTGGCCTCTGAAACAGCTCCGGCACACATGGAAAATGAATCCACAACTTTTACACTGGATTTTTTTTTAGAAGCCTTAAGGGCATGACGCCTTTGATCTTGAAAAGGATCAAAAGCAGACCTATGATGGGTATGCTTTATATTGTCCGGGGAAGACGGTCTGCTTCTGTTTTTCCCAAAAAAAGAGGCCCGAAGCGGCAACTTCGGGCCTTACCTTTTTTAATAAATCAGACCCCCCATCGCTCAGTGGGTCTATATTAACTCCCCAAAATCATACCCGAAAATGGAACCAAATGCAGATTTTCCACATAACTCCACGAAAGTAAACTGAATCTCTCTTCCGCTGTCTTTTTTTCGTTCAATATTTTCGCGTGTCTTGATCCCGTTCAAAACTGTCTCCCACAACAGAAACCCATCCGTGAACCAGTTTCGCTCAAGGGATCTAAGTCTCGGCAGACCACACAACTCCAATTGAGGTTTAAGTTCAAAGCCCCAATGGTTCAGTTTTCATTAGCAAGGCTGGTTCGGTTAAGATTAGCGTTGAAGCCTTGTATTGGGGATTTGAAATATCCGCCTCTCCTTTTTGGGTAAAAAAGAGGCGGGCTGCATACGGTTAGCAGACCGGTCTCAAGGACACCGGTGAGCCCGAAGGCTCCCGCACACAACCCGCCAGAAGGTTCACACGGGCAAAAAAATAGCGCCGTGTGAAACTGGTAGGCGCTTACGCACCTTGAGAAATTCCGGCTGCTAAACCGGGCCATGGATTTTGCCATGACGGGAATCATCATAGAAGCATGATCAGAAAAGTCAACCGAAAAATGCCCCATAGAAGAAACCAACATTCCCGGGGCGAGGTGGTTCGGCTGGCATATTGAAAACCTAACTCGGAAAAAACACCGATGAGGTCGCCACTTTTATTACAGCCGCATTAGGCACGCCTACATTTTTGTCGTAAGTCCGTAAAAAAATAACCCTTATGGCATTTTTTTTCGTGGAGTAAAATGTAATTTAAGTTAAAATGAAAATTATGAATGGAGGATGAATCATGGAGATATCAATCCCCAACAGGACATGGATGGGGGAGATTGATTTAAAATTCAAAGAAGCAGACCTGGACAGTGAGCAGAAGGTTGGGTTCGTAATCCTGCCGATGAAGCACGGAGGGAATGATGTGATCCTAACTGAAGTTTGACAGTTGCCCCAAAAAATGGGCGCCCAAAAGCAGATAAGTACCTGATATTAAGACTTCCGGTTTCAAATTGAGCTCAAAAAGGTAGTGCCACAGAAATCAATTTGTTATATTGACAATTTAATATGTTAGGCTCTACCTTAGGGGTGTCTTTTATATGAGGAGGCCCCAATGTTCGCTCGTGCCAAGAAGTCCGGTAAGTATCAGTATTTGCAAATCGTCGAAAACAAAAAAGAGAAAGGCAAAGTCAGACAGTGTGTGATCGCTACCATCGGCCGGATGGACCAACTGCAGTCAAAGGGCCGGGTGGAAACGCTCATCCGGTCATTGTCCAGATTCTCCGAACAGGCCCTGTTGATCATCTCGGGAAAAAGCGATGTCTCCGCTGACTCCAAAAAGATCGGGCCCGTGCTGATTTTCGAGCGGCTGTGGGAAGAGGCCGGAATCAGAAAGGCTATTTCCCGGGTATTGGAAGGACGTAAGTTCGAGTTCGATGTGGAGCGCGCCATCTTCCTCACGGTCCTTCACCGATTGTTGGTATCCGGTTCGGATCGTTTCTGTCATCGCTGGTGTCGGGATTACATCATCAAAGGCATCGAAGGTTTGGAACTTCACCATCTCTATCGGGCCATGGGTTTCCTGGGTGAAGCGCTCGATGTGCAGAACGAAAGTACCGGTTTTTCGCCCAGATGCAACAAGGACCTTGTGGAGGAACTGATCTTTTCCCATCGCCGAGATCTGTTTTCGGATCTGGACCTGGTATTTTTCGACACCACCTCCATCTACTTTGAAGGGCACGGTGGAGAGAGTATCGGCCAATTCGGTTTCAGCAAAGACCACCGGCCCGACCGGGTTCAAATGATCGTTGGGGCGGTCATCGATGATAAAGGCCAGCCAATCTGCTGCGAGATGTGGCCAGGAAATACGGCTGATGTTACTGCACTTTTGCCCGTCGTTGAAAGGCTGAAAAAACGGTTCGCCATCAATCGGGTCTGCATTGTTGCCGATCGCGGCATGATCAGTGCGGATACGGTGGAACAACTCGAGTCTCCAACAAACCGGACCCCATACATCCTGGGAGCCCGCATGCGAAAAGTGAAAAAGATTCGAGATCGCGTTTTGTCCCATCCCGGTCGTTACAAAGAGGTTCGCACTGAAAGCAGCGATCCGAAAAAGCGGGAGCCGCTCAAAGTCAAACAGGTTCAAATAGATGGTTGTCGATACATCATTTGCCAGAACCCTCGCCAGCAGCGAAAAGATGCCGCTGACCGCGAAGCCATCGTCAAGGCGCTCACTGAAAAACTCAAAAAGGGACCCAAAAGCCTTGTTGGCAACAAGGGGTTCCGGAAGTATTTGAAGGTCGAGAAGGACAGTGCCCGTATCGATGAAAAACGAGTGACGTATGAAGCGCGTTTTGACGGCAAATGGGTACTGCAGACAAACACGGATCTTTCGCCCGAAAAGGTGGCACTAAAGTACAAGGAGTTGTGGCGTGTCGAAAGGGTTTTTCGAGACGTCAAATCACTGCTGGATACCCGTCCCATATTTCATCAGAAGGATCAGACGATCCGCGGTCACGTATTTTGCAGTTTTCTGGCGCTGGTACTTCGAAAGGAACTGGATCAAAGGCTTGTTAAAGCCGGCCACCGTTTCGAATGGGCGGAAATAAAGCAAGACCTGAAGTCTTTACAGACCGTCACCATCGAAGAAAACGGCAGGCGGCTTGCTATCAGAAGCCAGAGCAAGGGAGTCTGCGGCAAAGTTTTCCAGGCTGTTGGGGTTGCCATGCCGCCTACAATACGGGACGTCGAGCCTATACCGGAAAAGTCAGATGGTAGTGCCAACAAAATCCGTGTGTCTTTTAACTAGCTGAAATAGCAAAATAATAATTTTCTAACTGTCAAACTTGAGCCTAAGGTTGCAGGCCTTATGCCCTAAAGAGCTCTGGCCGGAACTGAGTTCGATCATAGCAGAGGGCTTGGACCAGCTTGGAATGGAAATTAATGAGCGGTCCCGCGGGGATGTTGAAGCTCTTTCAAAGTCATTAGTCTTATAGCAAAACACAAGGAGAAGGGCCTCCCCATTTCGGGGAGATCTGTTCATGAATCTGTGAGGCCAATGAAAAGGGCATAAGAAAGGGCAATAGAGTATTGGGTGGATATCCTATTGCCCAGCCAGCCTTAAAATGATGGGGGCATACTTTGTGATCCCCTCATTATTTTGTAGGTCTAAAATTCTTACGTTTCCGAATCTTCTTTCTCTTTTGTTGGTAAAAATGAAAATGTTGGGATGAAGATAGGCGCCCATGGTCCCCGCGATGTTACAGTGATAATAAATTCTCTTGCGGCACTGTACAGCATGGAAGCACCAGTAATTCCGAGCAACTTCTTCTTATCAGGAAACCCCTCATCCACTGAAAAAAGGCCTATCGTAATGAGATGAATAGTATAAGGGATTCTCGATTCATCATTTTCGGGTTCAGCGATGATTTCTAGCACTACCTGATAGATATCACTTGCTTCATCTTTTTCAACGGAAACGTTGACCGTAAAATTTGTTTCAAGTTCGTTGTCATCAGAGGGTTCATATTCAGCATCAGCAGCAACCTGAACATATGAAAAGAAATACTTTTTCAATTCTAGCGGTGGGGAGTTCATTATCCTAACCTATAAGCCTCCAACTCATTGTTTTGGGTAAGCTCTTTTTCGACTTTCGGTTTCAATGGCCAAGCCTTTGATGGCGTTATCCTTTTCTCTTTGCCGCTTTCTATTACTTTGTACCATCGTTTCACGTTTTCTTCTTTGGGCACAATTTGAATGGCGAGCTTTGCATCCAAAGCATGAACAAGCTTGGTCATTGTTGACAGTGTGAAATTTATATCCCCTCGAAATATTTTGGTAACATATGCCTGCGACGTTCCAAGACGTTCTGCTAATTCCTTTTTAGAGATTTCCCTACGCTCCATAGTATGGGAGAGCTTTATTGCGAAATCTAACTTGTTCCTTTCAGTCCAATAAGTATCGTCGCTTTCTACATCACTCCAAAGATCAGCAAACGATTCATGATTTGTCATTTTTCTTATCCTTTACGGTCTCTATATCGTTATCGTCGAAAGCCTTAATATAAGCCATTTTTGTCTTTACGGCGGCGTTAATATGCCTTTTTGGTGCCTTTTGGGTCTTTTTAATGAAACCAACAGAACATATTATAACTTTGCTTTCTTTCGGCGAATAAAACCAAAAAAGTCTCAGCCTTCCAGCTACAAATTCATAGATAGAATTGTTGGAATCTACAGTATGGCTAATTTCTACCGGCAACAAACGCGGCCCATGTTTATCATCGGCAGCTTTGTCAATAATGGCTAATAACCTATTTTTATTTGCATTCAGGTTCTTGGGTATAGTGTTAAGCCAAGTGAGTAATGGGCAAGATCTATCAGAATTACAAATAGCATAAAAATTCCAAACTGGTCTTTTGTTGGGGTTAAGTATCGATTTGATCAACATTGTTCTTAACTTAAAGGTTAAGTGATATCCTAAGTAATGTCAAGACACAAAATATTGACAATGAATATTGCTAAACACTATATTTTGTAGATGAACCCAAAACAAGCAGATAGCTTTTTCCCAAAACATACAAAATCAACGCCCATCTTTTTCTATATAATACTTTTGATAGCCTCGCTACAGATTTGTGTCAAGAGTAATGCAGACAAAAAACCACCATTCCTGATTTCCAGTTAATTCCTGCCTACGCTTCCGCGCAGTGTGTCTCGACACCTTTACATTGTGCTGCCATAAACGAACTGCCCTTTTGAATGCCGTTTTGCCTTTTTTGGGTGGTTCGTTTGATTTTTCGAGTTTCGTTTGATTTTCACCGTTTTCTAAATGATCCTGGGTGGTTGGATTGGGCGGTACATTTGTACCATCCTCTCTTGATGCCTGAAATGGGGCAAGGTGAATCCAACCAGCTCAATTTTGCGCCGATTGGATTCGCTGCGTCCTTCGGCCCCCCATCATCTGCCGGCGGATTTCTGCTCGCGCGCGTTTCCGGGCATTCGAAATAATCTTGTCAATGCGCTCCGATCGCCATTTCTCCGGTGCCTGGCGCCACCTCGGGGAAGTCATGAGCCTTTCCAATCGGGGCCTTGCCAAGCTGTTCACCCTGTTCAGATAAAAGTCGAACTGCTCATCCGTCATCTTTCTTCTAATGCCGGCCAGGGTGAATGTTCTGGAAAGCGGCCCCGGCAGGTGCTCGCCGGCTTCAAGCATCCGGACCAGTTCATCATGCACCGGATCCGGGCCTTTTTGCTTTTTGATCGGGAGCACCGCCCCCTGGGCGCCGGTCCGCGCAATCTCCGCCAACCGTTCCCGGTACCGACTTTCTGCGGCCACTTTCCGCTCCTCTGAAATAGACGGATCATTCTTGATGCGGTACAGCTCCTTACGCAGATCCTGAACCTTCACCGACGCAATGGCCCTTGTCTGGGAAGGGCTCACGGCCACCACATTGAAGCCGAACCACCGAAAAAATGCCTGCTCCGGTGTCACCTTTTTGCCCCACCGATCTTTTTCACCCTCAATTGCCTTCGCGGTGTATCCCAGCGCCCCCCTGGATGACAACATAGAAGGAAGCCATGTGAAAGCCAAAAACTCCACCGTTTTGGCCGCCTTCACCGGCGCCGGGTCCAGCTGATTGTAAATGGGAGTGCCATAAAACGGATGTTGCGGCGGTTGGTCGCCCCTGGCAGACGCCACCATGCGCGCGATGCCTAAGAACGGGTTTGATATCCCCAGCGACTTGTAGATTTCGCCGGCGTCGCCCTCGGAAATGTCCCGGAATAGGTTGTGATAGTTGCCCCAGGGAAAGAAGTATTCCGCGTTCAACCATTGCCAGTGCCCCTCCGGCGTTTTCCACGGCAAGATCATCGTCGATTCTGATTTTTTCACATAGTCCGGAAGCTGCCGCTCCAGCTCCTCCCAGTCGTCATCATCCATGTCGTGAAGGGTCTTGGTCAGAGCCTCCGCCAGCATCGGAAGCAGCAGGACATACTTGCCAATCACCCAAAAACGCTTCCGAAGCGACTCGGCGATTAGCGGGGCAACCTTGTAATTGTAGCTCAGAAATGGCACCAGGTGGCGGCGGAGGTGTTTGACCGACCTGGACGCCAGGGAATAGTCCATGCCCCATTTCATGGCCTCTAAAACCGATTCCTCAAGGGAATGCCCATCACGCCGCATCTGCAGGAAGATAGCATGCTTGTTGATGTCGTCAATTTTACCGTAGAGCTTGGCCAAGTTTTTTATGGCAATCAAGATTTTGAAATAATTGCCGCTCTGGGCCTTCCGGAATTCGTCCAGCACGTTATTGATCTCCGTGACCGACCAGCTGGTTTTGAAGATGCCGTGCCTGAAAGCCTCCTCGTAGAACCTGTCTTTCGCCTTCATGCTTCGAACTGCCGCGATCCAATCGAACGGGATCAGCGCAGCAGCGCGACCGCGCATATTGTTTTGAATGAAGTTGGAAATGACATTCCGGAAAGCCGTCGGAAAGTTCAACGCCACTTTTCCCATCTTGAAAAGCGCCATTCCCTCCGCCTCGATTTTGGCCAACATCTCGAACACCTTCCCCCGATCCGAATAGAGATCCATAATGGGCATGATGTCCTTGGCGATGGGCGTCTTGACGAAGGCGCCTGCCAAGGGGCCATAAGCCTTCGAAGTAGGGAGTTGGGTGAACTCGGCGGGGACGTTCCGGGTCTCTCCCATGGCTTTGTCCAGTGCCGTCTGCAGGATCTCGTACTGTTGGTTGACCTCTGGAGACGGCGCTTTTTCGGCCATCTCCCGGTACTTCTCCACCTCCTCCACCAGTTTTCCGATTCCCATCTTGACGGTTTCCGACTGCCCTTCGCGCTTGACGAAACGCGGAACCTCGACAATGGACGGGGTCCAGGTCCACTGGTCATTGTTCGCGATGGTTTTCAGAAAATCGAATTTTGCGATATCGATAAGGGACTTTCCCATCCCCACCGGAACGGCGATGGATGCGTCCTCGATGAGCCCCAGGGCCTTCCGTTCATCGACGGTCAGGTCCTTGCGCTGCTTTGCGTAGGAGAGATTGAGTTTCCCTGTGGAGGTGGTGATGCCGCCCACCTTGTCGCCCAAAATGTGGGCGGCGTACATATAGTGCACGTACTGCCCCTTGTGGGCGTCGAATGTCTTCTGGCTGATGATTCCCCTGTCCACCAGCATTTGGCCGATGACCGTGGTTTTTTCGCGGAGGGCTTTTCCCAGGGTGCGGGCCTCCTCCGGAAGGGTAGATTCGTCGATCTGCCCGTCCATGTATCGGAAAAGATCCTTTTTGACGTCGTCCGGGAACGCGTCCAGCTGTTTGTGGATTTTTTCGATATACCGGAGCGATCGGGCCTCGGTACCCATGCCCTTGTACCGGGCGAACAGGGCCTTGTCGCCCTCCGGAAGTGTGGAAAACGGCTCCCAGAACTCCTTGAAGTGCTGGAACAACGTTCTTTTATCCGCCAGTTTTCCTTCCCGGTCGCCGGTGATCACGGCTGTGCTGTTGGGCACCGGCGCTTTTGATTTCCGGATGCTGTCTCCGGGCTTAAACGTCCAGCCGCCGTTCTTCCAAAGCCAACCGGTTTCTTGCCATATCTTCCGGGGGCTCACACCTTTCATTTTCCAATTTTGTGCTTTTCTCAGCGTTGCCTGCTCCGTCGAGGCCGTCGTTCGTTCAACCGCCTTCCGGGCCAGTGCCTTGATCTCGCTTACGGAGTACTGCACGGCGATATTGGCCTTCCTCAGAGCCGCGTTCACCATCGCCACGATTTGCTGCCACACGCGAGCTGGAAGGGTGTCGGACACCATGCCCTTGGCCAACCATTCGTCGGCCGCCTCCCGTCGCCCCTCGGGTGTCTCAAGGTCAATGCCATACAGCCTCACCGCATCCTGAACCGCTTCCGCGTGGTCGGCATAGATCCGGTCCAGAACGTCGTTTGCATCCTCCCCGAGGGCCGTGGAGATCCCGTCATGGAACATCTCCTCCATCAGGATATCGGGCACGGTCCTGGGCGTCTCCAGGGCGTCGGAGAAAAGATAAATATGCCGGTTCCCATCGGAGTCGGTCACATGTAACCCCCGCACCAGTTCGGTTTTTGGATCGATCCCCGCCCGGGCAAGATTCCGCTCTCCGAGATTTTTCACCGATGGAAGCACAACCAGGCGGCCACGGAAGCCGGGAAAGCCTTTCGCCAGTTCCCGAACCTGATCTTGCACCGCATCCGGATACATGCCACGGCCGGTTCCCGCGGCGGGTGCTCCGCCCAGAGACCGCAACACCCGCGCATTATTGAGCCGTTCAAGGGCTTTTCGATACTCCTCCACGTAATGCGGTTTCAATGCGATTATCTGACCGGAATCCGCCCAGGACTCCCCGCGGTCAATAACGTCCAACACGTCTATGGATCCGGAAAGCGCTCGAATCAGATCCTTTATGAATGCCGCCCGGGATCCGTCTTGAATGTCCCGGACATTCCGCGAACCGCTGTTGATAATCATCCGGTTTGTGTTGGTCGCTTCAAGGGCGGCAATGGTCTCCACCGCCGCCTCACGCGTCGGCTTACCCGATGGCCAAGGAAGAAAAGCGATATCCTTTGATTGTTGGTCTAACAACAATATGCCGTCCGCATTCCCATAATCTTCTTTCAGGATCTGCTTGGCCACAGTGGAACTACTAACCGGCTTTCTCTGCTGCCAGGATTTTTCCCGAACCACGATTCCTTCCTTGATGGGAATCTCCTGCAGGCCGGGCGTTCTGACGATACTTTGCCGAATTGGCGCGGCATTTTCGGGAAGGATCTCGCGCCAGGATTTTTCCCCCAGCACCAGACTTCGAACATCGATGTTTTTCAGAACGCCGGCGGCGCGCATTTCCTTCGTGAAATTTTCATCCTGAGGCGACGGCCTCGGCTCTCCGGAAGGATGATTATGGGCCAAATAAACGGTGTGAGCGCCGGGAGTATTGAAAACCCGGCCCATGGTGGAGACCGTGGGCGCGAGAGTGGAGCTGACCGTCCCTTTGGTCACCCGGTGGATTTCGAGGATTTTACCATCTTCAGCTGTGGTGACGGCGTAGAGGTTTTCCTGTTTTTGCCGGCGAATACTGCGAAGTAGGGAGGCGGCGGCGTGTATGTCATCGACGTGAAGGGATGCCGCTTTAACACTTCCTCCGGTGTTAACCATTCGAATGTGTTGTCGGGCACGTAGGGAACCGAGGGCGGCCGCTCCTTGTCCCTGGGGTGGTTTAAATTTGATTTTTTCTTTGGCATCTTTAAATAAATCCCCCTGACGGCCTTCAGGGCCTGGAAAAAGATTAAGCTGCGATGCGCCGATATCCGGAGTCAGGCTGAACGGTTCCCTTCCCGGTTCTCCTGTTTCTGCGGCACCAAACCGGGATGGTTCGGCCCCAGGATACTGCGGAGTTCGCTCGGAAACGACGCCAAATCCTTGCCTGACAAGGGTTGGTATTTCTTTTCGGATCCGGTTGAAGAATTCTTGTTTGACATGAGATTTTTCCTTTCCAGAAGCGTTGGCATAATCTTCAGCCGCCCGGTTCAGCATGTCGCTGACCGGGCCGCCGTAAGCCGCCAGTTTTTCGAACGCCTCTTTCAAAATGGCTGATTTTTCCGCAATGTCAAGATTTTTCTCGACATCGAGGACATTTCCTTCCGCCTCCAGGCGTTCCGCCTTCCTCACATTGGCTACGGCGCCGAACAGCCGTTTATCTTCCGCCAGGCGCTTGATCACATATGACCTGATCTCCGCCCGTTCCTGCAGTAATGGGCGGGAAAATGCTTCGACTCCGAAAAGGCCCATCTGCTTTTCTTCTTTTCGAGGAGAGCCTTTTACTTCTTCGATCAGCTGCCCGATGGTGCCGGCACCCATCTTCTTTCCGGCCCTCTGCTGTTTGTCCAGATATTTCACCAGCTCCTGCTGGCTCTCCGGATCCGGAAGGTTCTCGCCGATCACCACCCCCCATTTTCGAGGCATAGCGCCGCTTTGAACGCGTTTGAAAAGCCCCGGATCCAAACGGGAAAGCGCCATACCTTCACGAGCCACATCTCCCCTTAAGCTGATATTGTGGTCCGATTCCAGGCTCTCCGGAGTAATACCGGCATCCCGAAAAATAACCGCCGCATCCTCAGGAGTTCCCTGTCCTTCGGCGATATTGATGAGAGCTCCCTTGGTCCGGGCGGCCTCCGCGTCTTTCGCCTGCAAAACGTGAACAGCTACGTTCGGATGGCCTGTTCTTTGTGCCAATTCAAAACGGTGATGGCCGTTAACCACATAGGTTTTCCCGTCCGCCGGATCCTGCCAGACCGCCAGTATTCCGCCCAGTTCCGGATCATATTTCTGAAGTTTCCGGAGCTTCGCCCCGGCGCCGCCCATGCCCATACCTCTTTTGTACTGAAACCGGTCCGGGTCCAGCGTGAGGCTATCCGTGGGGACGGTCATCAAACGATCGGAAACAACATTTTCTTCAAACCCCGACCGTTCAAAGTCCGACGAAGGGGAGGGCGTTTCAACCCTCTCAGCAGGTTGAACGAAATTCTGGACCGGTGGAGAAGATTCTCCAAACGGCTGTGCCGAAACAGGCATTTGCTCCGGAAGTGGTGCTTCCGGCTCAATGTCCAGGAAGGAATCAAAAGTCATGGGTTCCGGTGTCTTTTCCGCCTCCAGGGCCTGGGCGCTTGCGTCCACCTCTCCGGCACCCGAGCCCATGGGGGCATCCGCTTCCGGGGCCTTGGTTTTCCCGGGGGCCTTTTTCGGGGTGGTTTCGGTTCTTGCGAGAGTGTCCACCTCTCCGGTGCCTGCGGCCATGCCCTGGTCTACCGGAGGTTTTACTGCCGCGTTTTCGGCGTCATCAGAGGGCACCCTTTTTGCCAAAAGATCTGCCGTGGGCACATCGATAGGAATAGGTCTTTTCTCATCCACAAAGGCACTCGCCATGCTTTTCCACTGCTCGCCTATCCCTTTATCCTTTTTGATTAAAGCGGAAGCAATTTTGTCGACGGCGGCGCGGCGGATCTCCGGATCCGCATCCCCATCAATTAAAGACGCAGTGATGGTCTTACGATTCTGGGCATCATAAAGCGAACCACCGGCGCCAAAAAGCAGGGTCATGACGATGGCCGGGCCAATGGCTTCCATTCCGGCTTTCAATGGATCATCATCGGAAATTCCCTGCATTTTTGCCACGAGGGCTTCACCCGATTCCTGACCAACTTCCGTTCCTACCTCTACTCCCATTTCCTTTAAAAATTTTCCAAGAAATGCGCCCATCCTCTGTGTCAGCATTTCCTTTACTGGACCCATTGCGTTCTTAAGTGGAAGGTCCCCGGTAATACCGAATATCTTGGCTCCGATCACATTCGCAAGTGCTTCGCCACCACCTTCAACGGCGCCGGAGGCCAATGCATAGGGAACCGATTCCTCATAGGTTTTACCGGCTTTTTCCGCTTGTTCTATATATCGGTCAAACTGCGAGGCGCCAAACAAAGTAGCCGGACCAATTGCCAGGGCGGCAGGTAGCCCGACCGGCGTGGTAGCGGCCACCGCCCCGGCCGCCGCGATCGCGCTGACGCTCGGAACGATAGCCCTGAAGCCCCCGTAAATCGCTTTTCTCACCGGGCTTTCAAGTGTGCCTTGCGAAGGCCCCAATAACTTGGGATGCTCTTTGTGCTGCCTTTGAAACCAATTGACCTGACCCGTAGCGATGTCTCTAACAATATCCGTCCCCCCAGGTGGATCAAACGCACGGGCCGCACGCCAAGGCATTTCAGCCGCATCAAGTACCCCAGCGATGAGCCCTGACCCGACATCACCCAGAACACCGAATTTTCCTTCAGGCAGGTCTTTTTTATGGTACCGCTGGCCCTCCTGCCTTAACGGTTTTAAAGATGAGGATTCATCCTTAAATCGCTTCAGCCGCTCATTGCCGAACCGCTCCAGGTCCTCCACAACCGGATAATGCATGGGGACTTCCTGCAACTCCCGGAGCTCGTCAAGTCCAGCCTGCAGGACGTGCGGATCACGATCCGGATGGGCCTTGATCAGCTCGCCCGCCCGCTGCTCGATCATCCCAAGGCGCTCCTCCGGGGAATATCGCGGTTTCGGCGGCTCCAAAACCCTGGTAATAAACGCGTCATCGGAACGCCGGCGGCTCTCGATGTACTCGGCGACGTCAGACAAATCATATGATGGCATTTTCTATCTCCTACTTGATTAAATCCCTCGAATTAGAGGTATTTACGCTTACCCGCGCGCGTGACTATCGGTTTTAGATGCAGGTGTTCCCGCGTCGGGTACAGTGGCCATGTAGTGGATCATGTGGGCATCGCAATATCCGCGCCGGAATGCCGGAAATGTTATTTCATCACGATACGGACATAGGCCAGCCGCCTCCGCTTCACGATATGATGCACAAACCGCGTCCATACCAATTGGGCCGCACGGATTCTTCAAAAAGGCTTTTTCCCCACGTTTTTTCGCTTGTATTTTGTTCATTACAGCACCTGTTAGAGTTCAGCGGAGCCTGCCATGAGACGACCGCAGGGTCAAATTTTTAAAGACATCGTCCAGGGCGTCGTCAATCGACATAGGCCCAGGTGCTGCAGGTCTCTTCAGAGCAGGGCGGGCGGGCGACACAGGGCGCCCCTCACCCGCCTTTAAGGCAGCGCGCCCAAGGCGATGGACATACTGCCCGGGTGCCTCGTAAACCCCCGCATTCGGTGCACCCGCCGGAACTGTGATGCGACCGCCGGTTTGGGGATTTCCCTCTTGGCCATGTATGGTCTGTGGAGCCTCCTGTAAACCCGACTGTTGCTTTACTGGCGCCGGGCCGATGGGATCGCCACTCAAAATCCGGCCCAATTCCTCGCGGTAAGTCGTATCATCCACCGGGAAAGGTGCGTTTGCCGCCATGATTTCCAACTCACGATTTTTCTGTAAAACGTCAGCACGTTGCTTATCAGACAAGGCCCACTTGGCTGCTTCGTTCAAGGAGGTGCCGACGATCCGGTCCCGCTCGACGCCGCCCTTTCCGTAGCTGCCGTAGAGGGCACGATCCCGAGCACGTTCGTTGAAAGCGTGGGATTCCGCCGCCGTGGGCTGGGTACCGGTGCTTGTTTCCGTGGGCCGCACCGTGTACCCCATGCCGTCGCCTGCAGGATTCACCGCGGCCGCGGGTTGCCGGAACGTTGCGGCCGCCGCCCTGTTCAACCTCGACATTAACGCGTTTCTCAACTGCAGTCTAAATAGACTATCTTCACCCGTTCCGTAATTACTGTATCCATTCGGCATGATTGAAACCTCCACTTTTTACTTTGTATCCAGAATTGTTGCTCCGGCTGTTTCATACTCTTTTTTCCGCTCTTCAACAGAAAATTCACCAGCCATCAGATAGTCGATCAAGATGGGCTCGCGTGACATGTTTAACGGGCTCGCGAGCCGGTTCAGTACTTTCAGAAAAACTTCTGTAGCATCTTTTATGCAGACGAAAAATCGATTTGCATGCGGCAAATCCAAACTGCTTAAAATAGTCGCCGTGGTAAAGAGAACTTTCACAAGAGGGTACTTCCATAAAATGAGTTCCACTCTCCTCTGACTTGGTGTGTCGAACTGTGACAAAACTTCACCATGAATCAAATCCTGCAATGGAGATTTGAGTTCACTAAAAAGGCTACGAGCCTCATCGGCTGTCTCAGTAATGACCACAAGGAAGTTGTTAGATTGTCCTAAATTTTCCTTGATATCCGCTAGTAATGTTGTCGCCAAGTTTCTGGAATCGACCGTTTCAACCCGAACCTTCAGCCCTTCAAGCAAAGGTGGGTGCGCGGTACGCTCCTCTCGTTCCCGCTCTTCTTGCCACCGCCGATCGCGTTCAGCTTGCCGAGCTGCCTTCACCGACGGGAGAACCTGGCGTGTTTGTTTCCCACAAAATGGACAAAAACGCACAAAGCCCATTTTTTCAACCCAGGGATCCGCGACAAGGCGGCCGCAACACTCTACCTGGACAGCACCTCGGTTCAAGTCCCGCCCACATGCCAGGCAGAAAAAGAAATCCGGGTTGTTAGTGCTCCATCCGCATACACATTTAAACTGATTTTCTTCCATAAAATACCCCCCCCATAAATTGATTTTAACCGCGTCTACCACTCACCCCCCTCCCCACTTTTTCTATGGCCGGTTAATTCTTTTGTTGATTTTTGCGAAATTCGATTCCCAGAAAAACTGGTATCAAAACTTTGAAATTTCCCACGCACTTCATTAAGACCCCGGGGGCTGGGACTCCAATCCCCCCTTTTTCTTTTTTCACATTTCTGGCGCCGGGATTCCACCAACCTCCGCGAAGTTTGGGGCCGGCGCGGAGAAACAGGCGGCTTCATCCTGAAGTCTCTACGACCGGTGAACCACAACGGCCACATTGGCACCCGTCCATTTTTTTCCAGTCATTGTCCGGATTCCTTGTTCGTTCAGCGATACTGCCACCTGCGCATAAGACCGACGCTTCATCCCAGCACCCCGAGGTTTCCGTCGCAACCGTCGAATTGCTTTCAGTACATCCGGCCTCGCTTCCCGGTAATTCTTGCGTCCTTCGCACTTCTCACCAGATGCCCGTTTCCGCTCGCGGGCTGCCCGGAGTTTCGAAACCACCATAGATTTGTCATACTCCGCAATTGCACCCAGAAATTGCCTTATCAGTTTGCGAGTCGGATCCTCACTTAAAAGGTCGGGGCCTTCCACAACCGAAATCAGATTGAACCCTTTTTTCTGAAGGTCGGAAATAATCGCCTCCTGAACCATCAAATCACGAGCAAGGCGGTCCATCCTTTCAATGACTACTGTTTTTATGTCATGACCGTTCTTTTTCAGATCCAGCAGGTTTCTAAGCGCCGGCCTTTCTTCCAAGGTCCCGGAAATTCCCTCATCCCGAAAAATCTTCTTGATGGAGATACCGTTCGCCTTTGCATAATCTTTGATGGACTTTTCTTGTCTAATAAGACCGTCACCTTCAACCTGACCTTGACCTGAAACCCGAATGTAACCAAACGCCATTTTTGCCATCACAATTCCCTTTCGAAATTTTGATGGCAATATTTTACCTTCCATGGCGTGGCTGTCAACCATTTTTTTAACAATTTCTGTAGAAATAGTAAATAAAAAGTCTGCTAACATATTATTTCAACTGGCTAACTTTATACGTTAATCTAAGAAAACTTGGTGAGTTTGGAAGTCCACAATAGGTGCTTGTATGTTTGTTTTCACAAAGTGGGAAAATCCCACTTTGTGCACCTACGGTGAAGCTATTCAACAGGTGCTTGCATGGGCGCGTCAAAATCAATCCGGCCCTTCCCCCTCCTTTACTGCCCTTTTTGACCAGCGGAACCATGAAACCTCGGAGACGGTGAGGCGCTGCGAGCTGCGAAAGCGACTCAAAAAAATGAAAATCCCGCATCCGGTGCGTCGATTTCGCCTTTTGATTTGCGAAAAACGGGAAATCTCAAACTCGTCAAGAATTTCCCAAGAACCGATAATTTCTAACGAGTTCACCTTAGAACGGATTTAATTTTTCCAATGCTGCCTTTTCATGAAAAAGCCCGGGATTCTCTAATAATTTCAATGAGTTCATGCTTTTGTGTTCGATGTAACTATTTGAAATAATTAGATATTGCATGATATTGTATCCGGCAAACGCTGAGTTTCATGAAACCTTTCATGGTTTTAAAACGGTATAACGACATGGTTTCACTATATATTTCATGGTTTTCATGCTTTTATCTCTATATTAGAAAGAAAAAAAAATAGAGAGAAAGAGCAGCAATTCCCGACCGCGTCGCTACTGAGTCTATTTCTTAACATTTCTACAAAATAGATACCGCTGTCAAAGAGCCTTGCTGAGAATTAGCTGAAATTCCTCGTTTGGCCGGTCAATTTTTGATGAAACAAGGGGCAAAAAAAAGACCTAAAACCAATCCCATATGATTTACCGCACAGATGTCCCTTACCGGCAAATACCAATTTTTCTGGAATTGACGCTTTTTTTCATTGGTATAGTGCATCTTGCATTCAATCGTCATCATATAAAATTATCGGCGGTTGGAATTTCATCCCGTAAAAAAGGGCTTCGTAAAGCATCCTCATCGATTTGAACGCAAAATCTCTAAACAAGGATCGCATACGATCCCAAAGTTCTCGTTTGCTACCCATCTTATGCCATGTAGCTCGAAACAGGGGACAACAGAGCTGCTGTGTTTGGTCAACCAAAAAGGCCAACATCATGAGCATCACAAAAACTACACTCAGATTTTTCTTTCCGAGCCCATAGTTATGACCGAAATGATAGCCTTGATTCTTGAGGGTATTGAACGTCTCATTTTCTATTTTCCAGCGTGCACGACCGCCTCGCATAAGTTCATAAGAGTTTCCCTTTGTTATGGTAAAATCAGTAACCCAGCTGAAATGTTGCGTCTTTTCTGACGTGATTTCCCAGTATTCCAGGAAATTGATCAGCAAATCCTGATTTGATTCATTCAGGGGGAGGTGGTTAACGAAAAGGAAACGATGCGTTTTTTGCGGATTATCATTATCGACCAATTCAAATTGAACAGCTTCGCCATTTTCTTGTGCCTCTTCCACTTTTCTGAACAGGAAAGGATGATCCCCCTTCTTCACACCCAGAATGTAATGAAGATTGTATTTTTCCGCCTCCCTTATGTGTGGCGCATTCGAACTTAGGGCATCTTCGGTAATGATAACGGGCAGGTGTGGATGGTCCTTTCTAAGACTGTCGAAGAAACGTTTTGCGGCATTACGCTCACAATCGTTCTTGCTTTGGCCGTCTTGTTTGATTATGAACTCCGGGGCTAACGGAATGACCTCTTTGAGATCGGGATGAACAATTGCCGCCCCCAGCATCTGTTGGTAATAGGTGATTTCGCCGGTCTTTTTGTTTACTTTTTGCAGACAATTATCAGAGAAAATTTTCTTCGAGGAAAAGTAGCCTGTTCCGTCCAAAGATAACAGATAGCATCCCTGGAAGAAAGCCAGGCGCTCCAGAGCTTTGCCTCTTTGCAATTTACTAAAAATATTCTTATACGCAGGTCGAATTTCCACAGGGTCTACTTCATCCAGAATCGTTCGCATCTGCGAGTCACAAGGTATACTTTCTACATGATAAATGCTTTCTAAATTCTCAGCGGCTTGTCTTCGTTTGTCAAAAGCAAGCAGGGACGGATCTTTGAGAGAGAAAACGGCAAAGCCAGACATCAAGGCGTCTGCCATTGATATTTCCGGATTACCCTCACGGTAGTCCGATACTCCCAAAAAATCTTTATGCAGACCCTCGAACAGTGGATCAGCACTAAGATACTTTCGAGAAGCTAACCTTCCCTTTTTCTGTTGGCTTTGATGTTTCATGACATTTATGGGAGTGAATCATGAACCATCGTTCGCCAAATGTCCAGGTTTTCCTGAAATTTATTTGCAGTTTTGACGCTTTTTTTGAAAAAGAACTCCATAATGCGCTTTTTCAAGAACTTTCAATGCCAAGGCTTTACGAAAAGCGAATTTCAAGTTACACTGATATTGGGCCTTTCAACAGCAACCGGGAATTGCTGGAGAAAGAGTAAAAAAAATATAAAAGGTTTTGAAATGAAACCATGAAAACCATGAAAACCATGAAAAAATTCCTTTATTCAAGTAGTTACACTTCATAGTTTCCAAAAACGCAGTTTTCAAATACATGAAACTTGGTCTCAAAACCATGAAATGGGATGCAAGGGCACAAAAACAAAGAATGAGAATCTCAAAATTCATTGGAGCCAAGTAAACCAATTCCAAAGAAAAGTTCACGAGTACCATCGCGCCTTTTCTTGACGTGCGGAAAGTTCAACAAAATCTGTTCATAAAAGTTGTTTTTGCCTAAGGACCTCAGTTTTGCCTCCTCCATCCAAGATCCATATGCCCGATACAAATCCGCTGGCAAAACCTTTACATTGGTTTGAATTGCATCAACGTCCAGCATGCAAGCTTCTTTAACAAACGCAATGACCGGATTAACCTTCTCACGAAATCGTTCTTTCGCTATCGAGACGGCCTCAGGACTTGCTATTTCTTCACGAGCTAAAACCCTCTTCAGACCTTCAAGAGACCACTTGAAGATGCCATCCAACTCTTCCAGAAGTTTATCAACAAGTCGCTTGTCGTCATCCTCACCTTCAAATTTTTGCCGATACTCCAAAACGATGATCCTTCTAAAAAAGGCATCCGTCTTTTCCTTTACGCCGGGGAAGGCGTTCATACTTACCAAGTGTTTCGCAATCGGCGTAAACTTCACGTCCGGAAGGTATTTTCTTTGCGCTTGAATCTCATCCCCGGCAACGATCTTCTTGAAATTCGTCACGTCCAGCGGTTTCGCCTCGGTTTCACCACATGAATTTAGTAGCTTCCCTTCAATCTCCACAGGCCCGAAGTTTTCTTCCATTCTGGCCAAGCTGACATGGGACACGTTCGCCCGGCCTAGCATGGCGCACAAAATTTTTTCAACAACGCCTTTTCCGTTCCTGCCTTGGCCAATTTGAAAAATGCAACACGGAAACAAAATCCGGGGGTATAAGGCGTATCCAAAAAATTCTTGCAGCACATCGGCTTTGCTCAAATCATCCGAAAAAATCTGAGCAATGGCTTCAATCCATCGGGTACAAGTCGCGTCTTTACGGAAGGAGACCGGAAGTTGAACCCGACTATTATAATCTGGAGAATGCGGTTTTATTTCCATGGTTTCAACGTGCAACATACCGTTTGCGATGTTTAACAACATCGGGTTAAATTCGAGTTCCTCCGGCATCTTGAAAACCTGCGAGGCCAGCACATCAACAGAGCTATCGAGCCAGGCCGGTTTGGCATGATCTCCCAGTAGCCGACGAACGAACTTTCGGATTGCATCCTTAGGGTAGGACCGCCAAACACCGGATGCATGATATCTGAAAAACATCCTTGAAAAATCATTCCCTTCATAGATGACCGGTTTCAACTGAGACTCCAAATAATTTGCCATCTTTGCTGGAATGAATTTGATCCGGCCTCTTTCATTTTCAACTAAAAAACCAGGATCGCCGGCACCGTTCCCAACGGCTATCCCTGTGGTTTTCTGTGTGTGCGGTTTCCATTGCGGGTTGTAACCTTCACAATATTCAGCGAGGCTTTTCTCGCCGGAAATGACTCTCCGGGCGTCGTGCCAGGTTTTATCCGAGCAGCTGCTGTGGAAACATTGATACGAAAGCATACCATCGGGCGCTTGAGTTATTGACGCCTCGTTTTTTCCGTGGTTTGGATCAAAAAGACATTGACTCAGGCGGTACATTGCAACTCCGCCTTTTCCGGCTTTCAAATTGAAAGGGATCCCAAAATGATTAAGATATTTCTCCACGTCCAGAGGACCTAAATCTGATTTTTGCCTCTGCCCTCCAGAAGGTGGTTTAGCTTTTGGTGTCTGGTCGGGCTCTGGCGCCGTCGATGCTAATTTTTTCAGAGCATCGATTGAGACAATCCCGATCCCATCAAGCGAAGTGGCTTGGTCTGAAAAAAGGTAAGATTTTCTGTGTGGCCGGTCCTTGGTCGAATCGCCTTTCCGGCCGGAGGTGCTATAGCATTTCCATATCCGGGAAGGGTTCCCGACCTTCCTGTCAATCTCAACTTGATCGGTTCCGAACTTATCGGAAACTGCGTCAATCGAATTTTTTATCAGGGCCTTATGGGCTTCATCATTTGGAAGATCAGAGAGACGATAGGTGAGATGATAGCCGTTGCCACTACAGGCGCGAATACCTTTAGGAAAACCCAAATCATTTTCGAGCCAAGAGGCGACTTCACGGGCAACATCGGCCGCTCGCTTCAATTCGGCGTCGGTGGAACTGATGCCGGCGGGCCTGACTGGATCCAGGTCGATCGGAAGCCATCGAAGGCATTCGATATCAGCATCTGTCGTCAGGAATTTGGGTGCGCCTTTTAGCCTATTGACGGACCTGGCCAGGAGGTCTGGCTTGACAGGATTTAAGGTGAAGTACACGCCCGAGGCACCCGCACCGTCCAGAGCAGCGCCTGCCTTCGAAAATGCATCTGCGTCATTGAAATAACCGCTAACAACGCCGGCGCCACCGCAAAACCCCTCCCATGACGGATTCTTTCCGCGCAAACCAAGTGCGCGGATTTCGGTGACTTCACCCAGGTGGAAAAAAGTCCGATAAACATCCGCCATTTCATCGGGCATTTTTCAGGATCCTTTTGGCGCGCGTTGTTTCTTCGAAAAAAAGATCCGCGATCGCGATCGCGGCTTGCCGAGCCAGATTCAAAGGAAGACCGTGTGCTTGGCCATACCCGATTTTACAGCGCCGGGGCGGTGATGCAGGCCTCAAAATTGAGAAAACCCCCAAGAGTCGATCCTCAAGTATCCGTTCGCGCTCCGGTTCTATTGCTCTGTCCAATTCTGGGGTGACGCTAGCCAAATCATAGAATAGGTCGGCAGTTGTTCGGTGTCTCTCTATCCAGACCGCCGCGATCTGTCTTTGCTTACAGGACTCGTAAAATCGAAAATCACTCAAAAGATCGGACCGTTCAAATTCACCAAAGCGAGGCTCTCGTTTTGCCATGTTTTCACCTCCTCGATAGCTATCTCTCGAAGGACTCAAGAACCTCAGACAAGCGAAATCTGAGGTATTTGCCCATTTTCAGAAAAGGGATCTTCTTTAGCCTAACCTGGCTGTAGACCCACGATTTTCCCACGTTTAAAGCTTCAGCCAGCTGTCCAGGGGTCATGAGCCGTTCAACACTTTTCAATTGCGGCGTTTTTGTCATTTTGAGCTCCCTCCTTAGATTCAGGAATCGTCGGCCAAATTTGTTTCGTCGACAACCCATAAAATTCCGTCAGCCGGGCAATGTCAGCCGAATTCGGCGGGCAACCGTTTTCCAGTTTAGACAAGCGAGAATCCTTCACACCGGAAGCAAGGGAAACCTTCCACTGTGGAAGCCCAATAGCTTGTCGTAAAATAAGCAGATGGTTTTCAACTAACATATCGTCAACCTTTGACATTTTTCCCTCCCATCACAAAAAATGAATTTGTTTGTGATTTTAAGGGAAGAAAAATAGCGTTAAAATGTCGTAAGTCTGATTTTTCTAGGTGGTAATGGCAATTTTTGGGAATTAAGCTGTAATTTCGGGTAGATAATTTTTCCAGGTAGGAAAAAGGGAGGTATCTCGTATCTCAGTGGGGTGGTCAGCAGCGATTCGATTCACATTTTCAAATCCTGCCATTAGATCTTCGAGACTTGATGAACTGGCCGCGATCGGAATTTCATATATGTCAAGGTACAGTTCATAGGCTTCTTGCAGACGTTCATGAGTCGATTTTCCCATTCTTTTGCTGATTCCATCAGGAGCAATTTCTCCCAAATCCTGCTCCAAAAGGAATCCGCTTATCGTATCGTTATTAAACTTTCCAGTGCAGGCCTTTAGATGTTCTCGCAAATAGAAAATAAAAATATGCATGGGTATGTCCGTGGGCCGCCCGAAAGATTTTTGGAGTTGACCCAAAGCGATTCTCCTAGCCTGGTAAGGGTCTTTCTCAAGGATTGATCGAAGAAGGTTTCCGAACGATATTGTGGGCAAGTCTTCATCTGGCCCAGCTGAAAAAGAATTATTAATCCTGAGGGCTTCCACAGCCTTGGCCCCGGCTTTTTCTAGATCCTCTTGTGTTAAAGGGTCGATCGCGTCTTCAATCGCCTTCATGATCCGGTATACTCTAACTCCGCACTTTACGATGTTCAAAGATGTCTTTTCTATCAAAGACTGAGTAGTAATCGTCATTTCAATTTTAGAAAGCGAATCGTATTCTTTGACGGGATAGAAAGGCGTATCCGGTTTTGAAGGAAGAAAAGGCTCAAATTGTTTATAAAGGGGTCCCTTTGAAATAGGCTGTTTTTTTTTCGACATGCCGCTCTCCCGAAAGCAGTCCTGAAAAAATCCGGGGCAGACCGGCCAGGATATCCGGCTTTTCGGGAGCGACCCTATCCCCGGAAACTGAAGAGACAGTTAACAAAAAGGTAACAATTTGGAAAAAACACCTCCGTATTACTCAATTTTATATTTTAATGTGGCTCATACGACGATTTCCCGTGCTGTAAATAATTTGATTGAAAAAGTCATTTTCGCTGGGAATTTCTTCAGATTTGGTATAAATAAGATGGCTTTCTGTCCACTTAAATATGCAGATAGCCATGACCACAAAATCGTCTACAAATCCGGAGATTGGAATCCTTGAACTCATCGACCCCGCTAAGTGCTACGAATTCTTCAGAGAAAAGAAGTGGCCATGTGGTATTTGTTGTCCAAACTCAAGTTTGACAGTTAGAAAATTATTATTTTGCTATTTCAGCTAGTTAAAAGACACACGGATTTTGTTGGCACTACCATCTGACTTTTCCGGTATAGGCTCGACGTCCCGTATTGTAGGCGGCATGGCAACCCCAACAGCCTGGAAAACTTTGCCGCAGACTCCCTTGCTCTGGCTTCTGATAGCAAGCCGCCTGCCGTTTTCTTCGATGGTGACGGTCTGTAAAGACTTCAGGTCTTGCTTTATTTCCGCCCATTCGAAACGGTGGCCGGCTTTAACAAGCCTTTGATCCAGTTCCTTTCGAAGTACCAGCGCCAGAAAACTGCAAAATACGTGACCGCGGATCGTCTGATCCTTCTGATGAAATATGGGACGGGTATCCAGCAGTGATTTGACGTCTCGAAAAACCCTTTCGACACGCCACAACTCCTTGTACTTTAGTGCCACCTTTTCGGGCGAAAGATCCGTGTTTGTCTGCAGTACCCATTTGCCGTCAAAACGCGCTTCATACGTCACTCGTTTTTCATCGATACGGGCACTGTCCTTCTCGACCTTCAAATACTTCCGGAACCCCTTGTTGCCAACAAGGCTTTTGGGTCCCTTTTTGAGTTTTTCAGTGAGCGCCTTGACGATGGCTTCGCGGTCAGCGGCATCTTTTCGCTGCTGGCGAGGGTTCTGGCAAATGATGTATCGACAACCATCTATTTGAACCTGTTTGACTTTGAGCGGCTCCCGCTTTTTCGGATCGCTGCTTTCAGTGCGAACCTCTTTGTAACGACCGGGATGGGACAAAACGCGATCTCGAATCTTTTTCACTTTTCGCATGCGGGCTCCCAGGATGTATGGGGTCCGGTTTGTTGGAGACTCGAGTTGTTCCACCGTATCCGCACTGATCATGCCGCGATCGGCAACAATGCAGACCCGATTGATGGCGAACCGTTTTTTCAGCCTTTCAACGACGGGCAAAAGTGCAGTAACATCAGCCGTATTTCCTGGCCACATCTCGCAGCAGATTGGCTGGCCTTTATCATCGATGACCGCCCCAACGATCATTTGAACCCGGTCGGGCCGGTGGTCTTTGCTGAAACCGAATTGGCCGATACTCTCTCCACCGTGCCCTTCAAAGTAGATGGAGGTGGTGTCGAAAAATACCAGGTCCAGATCCGAAAACAGATCTCGGCGATGGGAAAAGATCAGTTCCTCCACAAGGTCCTTGTTGCATCTGGGCGAAAAACCGGTACTTTCGTTCTGCACATCGAGCGCTTCACCCAGGAAACCCATGGCCCGATAGAGATGGTGAAGTTCCAAACCTTCGATGCCTTTGATGATGTAATCCCGACACCAGCGATGACAGAAACGATCCGAACCGGATACCAACAATCGGTGAAGGACCGTGAGGAAGATGGCGCGCTCCACATCGAACTCGAACTTACGTCCTTCCAATACCCGGGAAATAGCCTTTCTGATTCCGGCCTCTTCCCACAGCCGCTCGAAAATCAGCACGGGCCCGATCTTTTTGGAGTCAGCGGAGACATCGCTTTTTCCCGAGATGATCAACAGGGCCTGTTCGGAGAATCTGGACAATGACCGGATGAGCGTTTCCACCCGGCCCTTTGACTGCAGTTGGTCCATCCGGCCGATGGTAGCGATCACACGCTGTCTGACTTTGCCTTTCTCTTTTTTGTTTTCGACGATTTGCAAATACTGATACTTACCGGACTTCTTGGCACGAGCGAACATTGGGGCCTCCTCATATAAAAGACACCCCTAAGGTAGAGCCTAACATATTAAATTGTCAATATAACAAATTGATTTCTGTGGCACTACCTTTTTGAGCTCAATTTGAAACCGGAAGTCTTAATATCAGGTACTTATCTGCTTTTGGGCGCCCATTTTTTGGGGCAACTGTCAAACTTCAGCCAAAATGTACCTCAAACCGGGTCAAAAAGAACGGTCACAAACGTAATGCTCCGCTTTGTCGGAACTATAAATGCAATAACTGCGGTTGCCGTTTCAACGATTTTACGGGTACCATTCTGGCAAGAAAACACCATCCCATCAGAGTATGGATCGTCATGTTATACCTCATGGGACTAAACCTATCCAACAGGCAAATCGCCGCGGAGCTGGACCTTAATCCGGATGTCGCCCATAGGATGACTATTTTGCTTCGGAGCGAAATCGCTGCAAGGAAGCCGGGATGTAAAGTCAGTGGGGTAGTAGAGTGCGACGAAGTATACGTAATTGCAGGGCATAAAGGGCATCCGGAAAAAGTTCGTCAGAAAGGGCGAGCACCACGGTGCAGAGCGCTCAAGGGTGCTCCGGGCCGAGGAACTCTTGAAAAAGAAAAACCTCCTGTCCTCGGAATCATTGAACGTTCCGGGGATGTCGCCATTTTTATGCTTCCAGACGTTAAACAAAAAACCATCGAACCGATTTTGCGGTCTGTTATAACACCAGGAACCTTGGTGAATACAGATGAGTACAGCATTTACAATCATCTCACTGACTGGGGCTATACCCATAAGACTGTTTGTCATGGTAAGGGAGAATATGCCAGAGATGAAGACGGCGATGGCTTCTGTGAAGTTCATGTCAATACAATTGAGGGCTTTTGGTCGCTTCTACGATCTGGGCTGCGACCACATCGCGGCGTGTCTCAAGAAAACTTACCACTTTATCTGAGTTTTTTGAGTTTGTCCATAACGTACGCCGGAGAGGAAAAGCATTGCTGCCGTCATTGATCAATGTCCTTTTTGCAGCCCACGCATGAGCACGCGGAAACGTCGTATGAGCCTTTATTTAATGATTCTAAATATTTGGCTTGAGGGGGTAGTGGGCCACGCCCGTGCGGGTTCAAGTCCCGCCTTCGGCACCATTAAAAATGGCCGTATTTTCAATATCTTGCGTAACATGGACAGCCCGGATTTCAGCCTTTGTGCCTATTTCGGACTGCCTTTCTTTTCAACATAATTCGCGAAATCATGCGCCAATCGTGCGAAATGTAGGGTAGACAGTTGTAAAGTGTGCTCTCTTTTACGCTTCCATAGCGAGCAAATCCTTCTCAATCAGCAAGGATGCCGGATCAAAAGGCGATAATGCGCACCTGAAAACTGATGAGGTCGAACACCAGGTGCATGCCAAGATGTTCGAAGAATCTTGCTGAGCCGTAAATGACACCCCACCGGGTCCGATCGATGTCAAAATGGGCTTCAGCAGCCAGGCCGTTTTCAGGTGTATTTGCGATGGTGGCCATAAACCCCTGTTTGGCGCTTATCCCTCTGATTCGAAGGGCGCCTTCTACACGATAGTTGGGAACGCTTAGAAAGGGTTTTTCAACAGGTTCTGCGTGGGTGATGTCAAATCGGGCTTCCGGGAAAAGTCGGGTGAGAAAGAAATCGTCGCTTTTGAGGTGGGCAATCAAAACCGGTTGCAAGCGGTTTCCTTCCAGATTGATGTTCGTGATGACGTCCATGTCCATGTGAACGGCGCCGGTAATGATGCCGTCATTTACGGTCATTTCTCCTTTGGCGATTCCGACGTTTCCAAAGTGGGTGGTGTTGGGGTTTCGTCCCCACCACTGTATGGTGCTCTGATCCGGGTCCACCTCGTATGAGCGGTTTTCAAGCACCAAGAGGGTTTCAGGATTATCCGGGACCAGGGTCGCCTCCCCTGCCAGTGGAAAGCCTGCGTTGCGCCAGGCTTCGATGCCACCGCCCAGGAGGTGGACATCCCTGTAACCGTTCTCGACAAGCTTTCCGGCCGCCGTCGCAGCATCCATGGATCGGTCGCTGGATCCGTAAACCACAATGGGGACTTCTTTATCGTCCGTGATTCCTTTGATCTGCTCCATGAATATGACCTGGAAAACGCAGGCATTCACCGCGCCGGGCAAATGGATTTTGCGAAAATGATCCTCCAGCAGCGTATCGATCAGGTAAAAAGACTTTTTTTCCTTAATCCAGCCATTGAGTTCCGAGGGTGAAAGTGCATGGTATTTTTTATGGTTCATTATCGCTAATCCTCCCTGCCCCTTGGATCAAGTTGCGAGGGAATACGGTTCGTAATGCGCGTATCCCCGGATAAAATAATTTGCTTATCCGTCTTCATCCGCCTGAAAAAGTCTTAACCTTTCCAAAGGTACGATTGAACGCTTTGTTTGTAAAGCCGAAATTCGCCGGTAAGATTGATTGGCGATGGGCCGGATCACTAAGGATTTGATATTATACATGATTTCCTCAATTTTCAGACTTTGAGATTGACCTCTTTCTTATTTTCATTATATTATATTTTAAACGGTTAGAATTCTTCTTCCGGTTTTTTCGGATCCGTATCCGCCGGGATTGGCTGGGAAACGAGATCCTTTTTTCTAACATCGAATTCCGAGGTATCATCTTGAATATTCTTTTGGTCTACCCTGCCTTTCCGGCAACTTTCTGGGGCTTTCAACATGCTATTCGCTTCATTCGGAAGAAGAGCGCCTACCCGCCACTGGGACTGTTGACCGTGGCCGCGCTTTTACCGCAACAATGGGAAAAGCGACTGATAGATCTGAACACAACCCATCTTACCGACAGGGATCTGGAACGGGCTGATCTGGTCTTCATCGGGGCCATGGCTATTCAGCAGAAATCGGCTCGGGAAATCATTTCCCGTTGTAAAAATGCGTCCGTGACGGTCGTTGCGGGGGGACCGCTGTTCACGGCCCAGCACGAGGACTTTGCTGGTGTGGATCATTTTGTCCTTAACGAGGCCGAAATCACCCTTCCCCTTTTCCTGGATGATTTGAATCGGGGAAACCCCAAAGCTATTTATGAGACCTCTGCTTATGCCGATATTCAGAAATCACCCGCACCCCTCTGGGAGCTGGCCAAGCTGAAATCCTACGCGGCCATGGCAGTCCAGTTTTCCCGTGGATGCCCCTTTAACTGCGAGTTTTGCAACGTCACCGCTCTTTTTGGACACCAATCCCGATTCAAAACCGCCGAACAGATTGTTTTCGAACTCGACAGCCTTTATGAACGCGGGTGGCGTGGCTCTGTTTTTTTCGCGGATGACAATTTCATCAGCAACCGAAAATACCTTAAAAACCATCTGTTGCCGGCCTTGGCCCGATGGCGCAATGGCAAGAGAGGCATACCCTTCAATACCGAGGCCTCCGTTGATCTGGCTGATGATGACGCGTTGATGAATCTGATGGTAAAGGCAGGTTTTGAGTCTGTATTTATCGGGATTGAAACGCCCGATGAAGTATGTCTTTCCGAATGTAACAAGAAGCACAACAGAAATCGCGACCTTGTGCAAAGTGTCAAACGCATTCAGCGGGGAGGCTTGCAGGTACAGGGCGGCTTTATTGTGGGTTTTGACAGCGATACGCGATCAATCTTTGAACGTCAGATCGATTTCATCCAGAAAAGCGGAATCGTCACCGCCATGGTCGGTATGTTGCAGGCGCCCCCCGGCACAAAGCTCTATGAGCGTCTCAAACGAGAAGGAAGGCTCCTTGGCGACATGTCCGGGAATAACGACGGTACCACCAATATCGTAACGAAAATGGATCTTGCCACGCTTAGCGAGGGGTATCGGGATATCCTGCGAAGCATCTACTCGCCCAAGAACTATTACCGGCGCATCAAAATTTTTTTTAAAGAGTATAACCCGCCAAAAATTTCGGTGCCGTTCGATATTCAGCGGATTATGGCACTTTTTCGGTCAACCATGCGCATCGGCATATTTGGCAAAGAGCGCTTTCACTACTGGAATGTCCTCGTCTGGACGATTTTTTCACGGCCGAGGTTCCTCCCCCTGGCCATTACCCTGTCTATTTATGGCTATCATTTTCGAAAGGTCAGTGAAGCGAAACCTTTTTAATAAGAACCGGGATGAGCAAGGGAGGCGCAAAATGGATGACTGTATTTTCTGCAAAATTATAAAAGGTGAGGCACCCTGTTTTAAAGTCTATGAAGATGAAAAAGTTGTCGCTTTTGAAGACATCAATCCTGCGACCGAAGGGCACACGCTGATAGTGCCCAAAGAGCACGCGGAAAACCTCTACGAGATTAGTCCTGAAAGCCTGGCCGCGGTTCACGTGGCGTCCCGGAAGGTAATACACGGCATCAGAAAAGCGCTCAACCCGGTGGGTGTGGTTGCGGTACAGCTGAACGGCAGAGCGGTCAACCAGCTTATCATGCACTACCATCTCCATCTGATGCCCCGAGGCGCCGATGATCCGCCGCTGGGAGCCAGCCATTGCGGCACAAAACCAGGGGACATGGACGCGCTAAAGAAAACTGCTGAAAAGATTGCAGCGGCCATAGAGGCGTGATCGCTTTTCGGAATTTCATGGAAGGCGCTTAAAATGTGCGCTGACTCCGGGTATCGGTGCGAGGACCGCGGCTGAAATCATGATCGAAAACATGGCACGGAAAGAACCAGCCAAAGATATTTGAAATTTTAAAAACGAATATCGAATATCGAACAAGGGTGCGGCCGGGCAAGGTCGCATATTCTAGTATAAAGTTTCAATAAAATATTTACAAACAGTTTCGCTTTGGTTACCATAAAGCTTTCCCCAAAAAATGGAGGAAGGGTGGCCATGCCAAGAAAGACAAAGCTCGCGAAACTCTCTCTGGAGGCTGAACAACGTGAAAAACTTAAGGCAATCAGCAGATCCAGATCAGCGCCTTTGAGGGAAGTGCAACGGTCGACGATCCTGTTGCTTTATGCCGATGGAAATCCGATAACCCGTATCCAGCAATTGACGAAAGTGAGCAGACCAACAATTTATAAATGCATCGAAAAAGCCTTGGCGGCCGGAGTTGAGATCGGTCTCAAGGATTATTATCACAGACCATTTGATCCGATCATTGATGAAGCTGCCAAGGCCTGGGTAGTCAACTTGGCTTGCACGAAGCCTAAAGAGCACGATCTGGCGGCTGAACTTTGGACATATAAGGAGCTTGCCAGATATACGCGAGAACATGCCCCCGCAGCAGGCCATTTTTGCCTTGCAAATGCAGCGAAAGCGACGATCTGGCGCATACTCTCAGAGAATGACATTCGGCCACACAAAGTTAAATACTACCTGGAGAAGAGAGATCCTGAATTTGAACAAAAAATGCAGGAAGTTCTCATGGTTTACCAGGAAGTTAACCTTCAGAATGATCAGGCCATGTCCAGTGTTGAAAAAACTCCTCCCAAAGTTATAACCGTTTCAATAGACGAGAAGCCTGGTGTCCAAGCCATCGGGACTGTTGCCCCTGACCTTCCTCCAAAACCGGGAAAATACAATAGCATGGGGCGCGATTATGAATACAAGCGATTTGGAACCCTGTCAATTCTTGGAGCACTTGATCTGCATAACGGGAAAATGATTGCCCAAGTTCATGACCGCCATCGAAGTAGCGAATTTATTGAGCTACTTAAGGAACTTGACACCACATATCCTCAGGAAAGCACCATCAGGATAATTTTGGACAATCACTCCGCTCATATTTCTAAAGAGACAATGAAATATCTTGCATCCAGACCCAACCGGTTTGTATATGTTCACACCCCCAAACATGGTTCATGGTTAAATCTCATCGAATCGGCATTTTCAAAAATGGCTAGAACCTTTCTAAAACATATAAGGGTCTCCTCCAAAGAAGAACTCAAAGAGCGGATAATTAAAGGCATTGCTGAAATGAACTCTGCCCCTGTCGTATTCCGGTGGAAAAAATTCGATCTTGGCGTTGTATAATTGTAAATATTTAAATGAAACGAACTACTAGTGGGTGAGAATCCCGCTCCGAAAGGCTGCCAGCCACCGGGGAGCAATCCCCGAGATTTCTGTAAAGCGGCCACATTCAATGAGAGGAACGTAAAACACCCTGTATAGACCCGTATTCAGAGAAGCGGCCATCTTTCGGCTACTTCCTACCCAGATTAATTCAAATCATTTCCTCACATCATTTAAAGTCTTTATTTATAGTTGTCGAACACCTTGGACTTAACATGTGCCGGTATTTCCCAACTTGGAAGGCCCGGAACGAGGGCCGATTTTAGGTCAGGCCGCCCGGCCCCAGGAAAAAGCCTGCAGATTGATGGGGACCTTGGCCGGCGGCATCATCTCGTTAATGGTTTTTTCAAAGATGTCGGATCCGATTTCCACCCGGAACCAGCAAATGGAATAAAATCGAACGTCGCATGTTCTGCCACATTACAGAGAACTGGCGCGGCCGTCCTCTGGAAAGCCAAGCTGTGGTCGTTCAACTTATTGCCAACACACGTACTGCAAAAGGGCTGGCAATCCGATCCGAGATTAACTATACGTTCTATCCTACAGGTATCAAAATCTCGGACGAAGACATGGCAAAACTGTCAATCGTTCGCGATGAATTTCACGGTGAATGGAACTACAAAATTTATCCAAACAACAACTGATATTGTTCAGGTTATTATTTCTAGCCTCCTTAGTAGAAAAATGCACTGATGGATGGTACAATCAAACATTGTGCCAAGTAAACGAATCTGTAGTACGGCTTGGAATTCTGAAAGGAGAGTGGCATAAGCACGATGTTGAAGATGGATTTTTCTTCACATTAAATGGAGAACTCCTAATTGATATCGAAAACAGTGAAACCATCACATTGAAACAGCATCAAGGGTACGTTGTGTCCAAGGGTATTGTACATAAAACCAGAGCACCTGAAAAGACAGTGGTCTTGATGATTGAAACTGCCGGTATTGTACCAACAGGGGATGCATAATCCCCAGGCTTCACACGGACCCCGCAAACAGCGCTGATCCGGCGGGAACATTAAATGAATAAAGGCCTCTTTCGTTCGTTATAGAAACAGGACATCAATATGAAATATGTACATGGATACAATCAAAGAGAAAATATACGATTGCAGGATCAAGCCTCAACACTTGTTGACTTGCTGCATTCCGACACCTTTTATGAGGATGGCAGCGAAGTTCTCGAGGCAGGGTGTGGTGTCGGTGCTCAAACCGTAACTTTGGCGTGCAATAGCCCCGATGCGCATATCACTTCAATCGATATTTCCAGCAGCTCGATTGTAGAGGCCCGGGAGAGGATTGAAAAAGCCGGGTACACAAATGTATGTTTCAAACAAGCAGACATTTTCAATTTGCCTTTTGAACCGGAATCTTTCGATCATATCTTTGTTTGTTTCGTACTTGAGCATTTAGAACAACCGGTTGAAGCGCTGAAATGTCTTAAGACCTTCCTCAAAGTTGGAGGTACCATTACCTCTATCGAGGGAGATCACGGATCCACTTATTTTTATCCTGACAATCAGGATTCGCATAAGGCGATTCAATGCCAAGTTAAGTTACAAAAGGGAGCAGGCGGCAATGCAAATATCGGCCGAGAGCTTTATCCCATTTTAGATAGGGCGGGTTTTTGTGTGATCAAAGTATCGCCGCGTATGGTCTACGTTGATTCAAGCAGACCTCAACTTGTCGAAGGTTTCATTAAAAATACGTTCACAGCGATGATCGAGGGTGTACGTGAATCATCCATTAACCAAGGTTTAATTGACCCAAAAACATTTGATGACGGTATCAGGGGATTGTCTCGAACAACTGAATCAGATGGGGTTTTTTGCTACACTTTTTTCAAAGCAATTGCCCGAAGAGGCTAATTGCCGTCCGTGTTGTTCCAGTAGAGATCCAGTGCGGGGCAGCCTCTAATAATCGAATTTTACGTTGCCCTGGCTGCGCCTGAACATTTGGTTATTTAGGATAAAGGAGCCAGTTATGAAAAAGAGCGCCCCGCTCGCAGTAGTTCTGATGCTTGTCACGGCAGTTTTCGTCCAAGCGGCAGATAAAATGAAGGCGTTTCCGCCGGCAGGGAAAGGAATGGTGAGGCATGTCCTGCAACTTCCCCAACAGCAGGATGAATCTCTGTTTAAAGTGGAACTGATCGTGGGAAAGATTGTCCGGGTCGACAAAAAGAACAAGTATTTCTTCGGTGGCAGGATTCATGCATAGACAATCATGGGGTGGGGATTCACTCGGTATACGGTCAGCGAGTTAGGGCCGATGGCAGGTACGCGCATGGCGGTTGACCCGAATACGCCGCAGGTTGATCGTTTCGTTGCGCTGGGCGGAGAGCCATACCTCATTCGTTACAACAGTCGTCTGCCCGTGGTCGTATATGCACCCGAGGACGTTGAGGTGCGCTACCGGATATGGAGCGCCGGATCAGAGATGAAGACGATGGAGAAAGGGTGATGTCATTGCACAACCTTGCCATGTGCAAGGACGGGAATTCAGCTACGCTCGACCATTTTTTCTAAAAGAGCCCTACGGAGGAAAGATGAAAAGGTATATCGATTTTGGATCTTCAATCATTATTATAATCACATTTGTTCTATTTATTTTAGCATTGTTGACCAAAGGTTTTACGCATGATTTATTGCTTGAAACCGCGGTATTTCTTGTCTCTGTGAAATTGATCCTGATGGCCTATAAGAATAGGATAAATTCAAAAAAAGTACTCGACGATCTTAGCGAAATTAAAAAGGAACTGAACATTAAAACGGATCTTCGGAATCCACCACGCCGCTAGGGAAAAACATGTGCCCCCGGCATAAACCGGCCTTTCTCACCAAAGGCATCCCCATGGGGCCTCAAAAGAATCAAGGACCGCGGCAGGGCTTGATTATGATGCCCTTTGCCCGGTGACGGGACGGGCATCAAAAAACCGTGGACTCGTCCCACACGGGTTCCCGCTTTTCAAGTGTCAGCGGCGATCTGATTTTCTTCGAAAACGGGTCATTTGAAAATACACATCAAACAAAATCTTCTTAATCCATATTCTTCAAAAAAATCATTTTATAAAATCTTTCTTCCCTTCCTGCCCTTTTCTTCTTTTTTTGATTTTCTTCTGTTGCGGCTTTAAAAATGTGACCATTGGTTTTGGGGGGTTAAACCGATGGGAAAAGCCGAGAGAAGGAAAAGATGCCGACATTGCAGAGAGTTGTTCCACCCTGATCCACGTAGTAATGGCCGTCAACAATTCTGTTCGAGACCTGCATGCCGGAAAGCCGGCAAGGCGGAAAGTCAAAAGCGGTGGCTCAACAAGCCTGAAAACCGCAACTACTTCCGGGGACCTGAAAATGTCACAAGGGTACAGCAGTGGCGCAGGGATCATCCGGGGTACTGGCGGAGACCATCCAAGGAAAATGCGTTACAAGATCCCTTATCGGCGGATACAAAACAAAATCATATACTTAACTCGGAATTAACTCCCAATGGGTTACAAGATATCTTATTGGAGCAACGTTCTGTTTTAATTGGCCTAATCGCCCACTTAACTGGAAATGCGTTACAAGATGACATAGCCATGATCACCCGCCGTTTGAGAGAATTGGGGAACGACTTTTTGGAAAAACCCGTTTTTTTAAAAGGAGGCAGTCATGGTCAGGAAACATCCCATTTGTCCACAGCGTATCCGTAAGATTCCCAAGCAGTTCAGTTGGGTCGATCACCGTCTGGTGCGTGAGCATCACATCGAGAAATTAAGCCACCCGGCAGGCGCTCTATATCTATCCTGTAACGGTTTCAGACGCTCAGGGTCTCAGCTATTATTCAGACCTGCTATTTCCGAACGGCTTTCCATGGCCCCGTCCACGTTGGAACAGTCCAGGGAAGAGCTGATCCGTGCGGGCCTGGTGGCTCACAAAAAGCCCCTTTACCAGGTGCTGGCATTGGACCATCATCCCCAAAAACGATCAGGAGACCCCCAGTCGCTGGGACGGATTTTAAAACAGATGATGGAGGTCAGCCATGATCGATTATGAGACGTTCTGTCAAATCAAAGAACTCAAGCGTAATAATCTGAACGCCGAACAAATCGCCAGGGAACTTTCCCTGAACAGCCGAACCGTTCGAAAATGGGTCTCGGAAGAGCGTTATATGCCCAGAAAATCAGGCTGGAGACCCAGTAAACTGGATCCTTTCAAAAAGGATATTATCCGTGATCTCGAAGCCTATCCCTATTCGGCCGCCCAGATACTTGCGCGTATTCGGGAAAAGGGTTTTGAAGGGGGCTATTCCATTGTCAAAAAGTACGTTCGAAAAGTCCGTCCTCCCAAAGTATCGCCCTATCTGACCCTTTCATTTGCCCCTGGCGAATGCGCCCAAGTGGACTGGGGTTCCTACGGCTCAGTACCCGTGGGATCCACCAAAAGAAGACTGAGTTTTTTTGTCATGGTCATGTGTTACAGCCGAATGGCCTATGTGGAGTTTACCGTTTCACAAACCATGGAACATTTTTTGTCCTGCCATCAAAATGCCTTTCATTTCTTTGGGACATGTCCCAAAAAAATCATGGTGGACAATCTCAAGTCCGCTGTCTTGAGACGGATTGTGGGGCAGGACCCCACCTTTAACCCCAAGTATCTCGATTTTGCCAACCACTACGGTTTTACCATCACCCCCTGCAACGTGGGCAAGGGAAACGAAAAAGGGCGTGTGGAAAATGCCGTGGGCTATGTGAAGAAGAACTTCCTTGCGGGACTCCGTATTCCTGATTTTCAGGCCCTTGGACCGGCTGCCGGGTACTGGTTGGACAACATCGCCAACGTCCGCATTCACGGAGTTACCCGTAAAAGACCGATCGATCTTTTTGAGGAGGAAAAGAGTCTTTTAAATCCGTTGCCCCACAACCCGTTTGATGTGGGCGCCATCAGCCAGGTCAGGGCTTCCAGCCAGTTTCGCATAACGCTCGATACCAACAAATACTCGGTCCCTGCCGAATATGCCGGATTGCGTTTGCTGTTGAAAGCCTATCCCGACAGGCTTTGCATCTATTTTCAGGACAAACTCATCGCCCGTCATGAACGCAGTTACGACCGTCATCAGGATTTTGAAGACCCGGATCACGTAAAACCATTATTGGTTCAGCGAAAAAAGGCCCGGGATCAGAAATTATTCATGCGGTTTATGGCCCTTTCCAAAAGGGCGCAGCAGTATTACCGGAAAATGGAACAGCGTCGAATGAACCCCATGCATCATGTACGCAAGATTGTCGCGTTGAGCGAGATATACTCCACTGAATCGGTAGCCAGGGCCATGGAGGATGCGTTTCATTTCCAGGCCTTTTCTTCGGAGTACATCGCCAACATTCTTGAGCAGCGCTCCCGAGTATTGCCTGAGCCGGGTGCGCTTCATTTGACCCGCCGGGAAGATCTCCTTGAACTGAAGGTGGATCAGCCGAACCTCAACGTTTATCAGAATAACGGAAAGGAGCCCCATGGACAAATTTGAATCGAACATTGAAAACAATCTGTCATATTTGAAACTTCCCTTTATTCGGGATCATTACGACCCCATGGCCAAAGAAGCGGCCCGGAAAAACTGGGCGCATGTGCAGTATGTTGCCAAGCTCATCGAGGGGGAAGCCTCTTTCAGGCAGGACCGCGCCACAAAAAGGCGTATCCGGTTCGCCAGGTTCCCGGTCATCAAAACCCTGGACCAGTTTCAATGGAACTGGCCGCAGAGCATCAACCGTCTTGAGATTCAGGATCTTTTTCGATTGAAGTTCATCGACAAAAAGGCCAATGTGATTTTCCTGGGAAGTGTAGGCGTTGGAAAAACTCATCTGGCATCCGCACTCGGCTACAACGCCTGTCTGGAAGGATATTCCGTCCTGTTTACATCCGCCATCGATGTGATCAACACCCTTTCCGCGGCCCACGCTGCCGGACACCTGAAGCGGGAACTCAAAAAGTACACGAAACCGTCTCTTCTGATTCTCGATGAACTGGGCTATCTTCCCATTGACAAGAAAGGGGCCGATCTCCTGTTTCAAATTATCAGCCTTCGATACGAACAGGGCGCCATGGTCATCACTTCCAACCGTGCATATCAAGACTGGTCTGAAATCTTTAACAACGATGCAACGCTTACGTCCGCCATCCTCGACAGGCTCTTACACCATGCCGAAACCGTTCTCATCAAGGGGAAAAGCTACCGAATGAAGGACACAATCGACGGTTAATCCTACAATCTTTTCAACTAGGGCCGGAGCCCTTTTCCGGGTTCCGGCCAACCTTAAAGGCTCCTCTAAATGACTGCATTTTCAAATCGCCGGTTTTTGTGCTTTTTCACGGAACCGCTGACACTGTATGGCATAACGGAAGAGGAACTCAAAATAATGAATGCTACGTGATGCCTTACTCTTCTAGCGGGTCATAGTCTTAGTCCATAGTCGCCGGATTGACTTAGGATGTGGACACAAATAGTTCAGGGAAAGAAGAGAAAAACAGGTTTTTTGGAATTAAATGGTTGACAGGTTTTATCTGAGATATACTATCTTCATACAACTGTGTGCACGACTTTTGTCAGGCATATAGGGGCGTGGCGAAACTGGTAGACGCGCCGGATTTCCAATCCGGTGGGGGTTACCTCCGTGTGGGTTCGAGTCCCACCGCCTAAAGGTATTTGATCCGAAAATTCGAATGCTTTTGGGAGATGTGATTCGGTCATATCTATGGTATTGCTCAATCTTCTTTGTTTTTTGAGGTTTTTGGGTAGGTGAAAGTGAATTTCCCTCTCAAAACTATGAAGATGAGTACGATCAAGATAAGACCCCAAGGACCAATTTCGGAATATATTTTGTATAGTAATTCCAAATCGTTTCTCCTGTCAACTATCTTCTTTCTTTGGCTTAACTACCTTTAATTTAGGTTTCTTTCTGGTTCGTCTAGCAGCTGCTTCTTTTTTCTTTTCTTCTCGTTCGGCAATTGCTTCTTCGGCAAATGGAATCGCTTCTTTAATCAGACCATCAAAAATGTACTTATTTGATTGCTGTCCGTATTTCTTATCGAAACGTGAGACCCTTCTGATAAGGCCACCTGCTTCCATTTCCGCGATTCTCCCTTCAACGCTAATCTTAACCGAACCAGCCTTGCTAATGAAAACTGAACCATTGGGGCTTTGAACTTAAACCTCAATTGGAGTTGTGTGGTCTGCCGAGACTTAGATCCCTTGAGCGAAACTGGTTCACGGATGGGTTTCTGTTGTGGGAGACAGTTTTGAACGGGATCAAGACACGCGAAAATATTGAACGAAAAAAAGACAGCGGAAGAGAGATTCAGTTTACTTTCGTGGAGTTATGTGGAAAATCTGCATTTGGTTCCATTTTCGGGTATGATTTTGGGGAGTTAATATAGACCCACTGAGCGATGGGGGGTCTGATTTATTAAAAAAGGTAAGGCCCGAAGTTGCCGCTTCGGGCCTCTTTTTTTGGGAAAAACAGAAGCAGACCGTCTTCCCCGGACAATATAAAGCATACCCATCATAGGTCTGCTTTTGATCCTTTTCAAGATCAAAGGCGTCATGCCCTTAAGGCTTCTAAAAAAAAATCCAGTGTAAAAGTTGTGGATTCATTTTCCATGTGTGCCGGAGCTGTTTCAGAGGCCAGGCGTACTGTAGCGATCAATGTCGTGAACAAGCCCGCACGGAACAGCGACGACAAGCACAACGCCGTTACCGGCAAACAGAAAAAGGCCGCAAAGCCCATCGGAGGGCGGAACGTCGGCGAAGAATAAAAAAAAGTAAAAAAACCGTGGATGATCAGGGTTCAACACCCCCGTCATCCGGTGATAAGGTGCCCTCCAGGTGGTCCGGCGTGGGTCCGAGATGCCGTTTTTGCGGCTCATGGG
>ADZZ01000607.1 GCA_000179315.1 delta proteobacterium NaphS2 | reverse complement strand
AAGCTCATCGAGGCGGAACGTCGCGAAGAATAAAAAAAGTAAAAAACCGTGGATGATCAGGGTTCAACACCCCCGTCATCCGGTGATAAGGTGCCCTCCAGGTGGTCCGGCGTGGGTCCGAGATGCCGTTTTGCGGCTCATGGGGTGTTATTGTGAAAGATTTTCCCCGCCGAGGCTACGGCAATCATCCACAAACTGTTCCGGAGGTGTTCACATGATGGTTAAAAAGCCTCTTTTTCCAAAACGAATACGCAAAATCGCCGGCGGTTTTGCCTTTATTGAACATCGCTTTTTGCGAAAGGGTTTTTGGGAGAGCCTGAGTCATATTGAACTGCTGCTCTACATTTTTCTGGTGGTGGTATCTGACAAAAACGGGCTGTCTTATTACGGCTACGACAAAATCTGCCGGATTCTAAGGGTGGATGCAGATCAATATATCAATGCCCGTAATCGCTTGCTGGACAAGGACCTGATTGGATTTGACGGCCGTGTGTTTCAGGTGCTTTCCCTTCCGGATCGTCCAGTGATCGTGAAACCTGTGAAGGAAGTCCGGAACGGGGGATGGTTCAGTCTTGGAGAAACCGTACAGGAAATCATTCGGGAGAAAGGACGTGGGATCAACCCGAACAGTTGATATTCATCTGCTGGAATTGCGCTACGCTCATTGCCGGATCATGAACCACCAGGCTTTAAAGCAATTGCGGGATTCCATCGAAACTTACGGGCAAATCGTTCCGGCCCTGGTTGTTACAGAGAAAGACAAACTGATTCTGGTTGATGGGTACTTGCGTGTTCGAGCGCTTCGTGCCTGCGGAAAGGACCAAATATGTGTCCATTTATCAGAAGAAAACGAACAAAATGCCATGTTTTCGCTTTTGGCCAAAACCAATGAACGGCAATGGGAAGCCATTGAGCAGTCGGTTTTGCTTCAGGAATTACATCGGCGGTTCGGGTGCAGCCTCTCCC
>ADZZ01000608.1 GCA_000179315.1 delta proteobacterium NaphS2 | reverse complement strand
GAAATTTTATCTCGATGCGATTACTGAAGTGATTCTGGAGATCCTCCACCCCCACGSCTTYTTTGCTCAGCATGTGAAGCCCATGGCACAAGTTGCGTTTCTGGAGAGTAATCCGTTGATGGAACAGGCTCTCCACTGATCACATAAGGCCCTCCTTCACTCCCCCCGCTCTCGGCATTCCCGACAACACCGCCCAAGCTTAAAACGAAAATGCAGAGGCTTACGATTACCCTTACTTCAATCTTCAAATTTCTCATCACTCCCTCCTTTCTTGGGGCCTCGGCAAGAATCACTTACACAACCTTGCTTTTCTTTTGGCCCGCCTACTGAGTTACACCCACCGGAACATATTGATTAATATGCACCCATGGATCTGCCTTGAGACCTTTGAATTTCATGAAAATTGAGGTTCATCCGGAATTTGCGTACTTTGAGACCTTTGAATTTCATGAAAATTGAAAAAGCTGGTCCCTTGGCGTAGCAGCCTGACAAAAATTGTCGATCAATTTCTGTCTCCAATACCAAAAACCATTTCTTTTTTTCGCTTCAATCTGCATATATTAAACGGGATTTCGTCCCACTGTGGCATCAGCATGTCCTTTTTGACCATTCGGACATACCGATCCGTCCTTTTATGCCATTACCAGCTTTGATCCTCTGCGTATGTTAAAAGCCATCTGTCGGCACATGGTGTCCCAGAGATTCTTTAGGATGGTAGTAAAACGTGCACGGAAAGCACCATCCTGAAGATGGCTCATCCCAAAGTACTGCTCGACGATGTATCTCTTTTTTGATATTTTTTTATTTCTTTTTAGCTCAAAGTCGGTTAATTTGGCGTTATTAACGTCCCTTCTCATGATGCCGTCTTTAATGCCGTTCAAATGGAGAAAGCCGCTGTTAGGCGCTCCATAGTACCCTTTGTCTGCATACACTTTTTCAATAGGGTCTTTGGTGTGGCAGCTGGCGATCGTCAAATATGGAAGATATACTGAATCGCTTTCTGAGGCGGGCGTTAGCGTCGTTGCCAGAATAAACCCGTTGTCCACATCAACCGATGCGTGTTCCTTTAGACCGTAATGGTACTTGTCGTTTTTTTTGACCCAGTTGGATTCCGAATCCCGGCAAAATTTCAGGGAGTTACCATTCTTGTCCAGCTTGCCTTCAGGAGTGTTACGTTCCTTTCTGAGATCTTCCAATTCAGCGTTGCTAAGGG
>ADZZ01000609.1 GCA_000179315.1 delta proteobacterium NaphS2 | reverse complement strand
TGCAACATAACTAACTGATCCCCTTTTATATCAAGCAATATGTGAACCTCCTTCACAGAAGTTGACATGCGCACAAGACGACGCTAAAATGCCGATATTTTTCCAGAGGATTAACCTGCTTAGATGAAAACACTGTTTTGTTTGCTGGGTCTGGTTCTGATTGTTGAGGGGTTGCCGTATTTTGCATTTCCTGAAAAGATGAAGCATTGGGTCGAAAAGATTCTTGAAATGCCCAGTGCACACCTTCGCATAATGGGACTTCTGACCATGGGGATTGGCCTTCTCATCACCTATTTTTCCCGTCCTTAAACGCATTCAAAAAAATTGACAAGTTTCCCCAAAAGGTGAATTTTGAAACGTGCTCGACGGTTCATGTTTCCGCCGCTTCAGACAAGGATAAAACCGTTTGACTTAAAAAATGAATTTGTATACGTTACGCGTTTTATATTCTTAACATGGTAAAAATAGAAGATTATAACTACCATCTACCCGAGGCTCTCATCGCGCAGTTTCCAGTTGACAAACGGGATCATTCCCGGCTGCTCCTGGTGGATCGGCCGACGGGTTCTCTTGCGGATCGCCGCTTTTTTGACCTGCCGTCCTTCCTTGGACCCGGCGATCTACTGGTGGTGAACAATACCCGGGTGGTCCCGGCCAGGGTTTTTGGTCAAAAGGAGAGCGGTGGTAAGGTTGAAGTTCTTGTTCTGGAGCATCCCAACGGTGCGGATTGCAGGGAGGAGTCCAGGCTTTGTTTGTTAAAATCTTCCAGACGTCCCAAACCGGGGAGTCGGATATTTTTTGAGGGATCGGTTACCGGTGAAATAGAAGAGATTTTTGACCGGGGTCTCACAAGGATATCCTTTAAGGCGGATGAAAAAAGCATGGCGGAATTCCTTGCGGAAAATGGAATTCTCCCTTTGCCTCCTTATATCAAGCGGTCCAAAGACGCGTCGCTGGATATGCTTGACAAAGAGCGATACCAGACGGTCTACGCGGAACGGGCAGGCGCCGTTGCCGCCCCCACCGCCGGATTGCACTTTACCGAAGACCTCATAACGGCACTCCGGGCCAAAGGTGTTAAAACGGCACCTTTGACCCTGCATGTGGGGTACGGTACGTTTAAACCCGTGGAAACGGAGGATATCAGAGAGCACCGATTGGGTGAAGAACAATTTGTCATCGAGCCACATACCGCCAAGCTGATCAACGAAACCCGTGCGGACGGGGGAAGGGTTTTTGCCGTTGGAACGACGGTGGTTCGCACCCTTGAAACCGCATGGACCGAGGAAAAAGGTGTTTGTGCGGGCGCTGGAAAAACGGGACTCATGATTACACCCGGATTTCAGTTTCATGTTGTGGACGGTTTGATCACGAATTTTCATTTGCCCAGAAGTTCCCTGCTTTTCCTGGTATCGGCCTTTGCGGGCTTTGCGCTGACAAAAAAGGCCTATGCATGGGCCGTGGGGCAGCAATACCGGTTTTATAGCTATGGCGATGCCATGCTGATACTTTAACTGTTTTATTTCAGTAAGGTTTTCGGGATTCAATTTGGAATTCAAAGTTACTCACCGTGCCGACGGTTGTCGGGCCAGAACGGGTATCATCAAGACGCCCCGCGGGCGCATTGAAACCCCGGTTTTTATGCCGGTGGGAACCCAAGGGTCCGTCAAGGCTGTTTCTCCCGAAGATTTGACGGATGCCGGAGCGACCGTTATCCTGGCCAATACCTATCACCTCTATCTGAGGCCGGGGGCCAACCTGATTCGTCACCTGGGGGGGTTGCACCGGTTTATGAATTGGAATGGCGGCATCCTTACGGACAGTGGCGGTTTCCAGGTATACAGCCTTGCAAAACTGAGGGAAATCTCTGAAAGAGGGGTGGTTTTCAGGTCCCACCTGGATGGATCAAAACACCTTATCGGCCCGGAAGAGGCCATGGATATTCAGGAAGCACTCGGTGCGGATATTGTCATGGCCTTTGATGAATGCGCGCCTTACCCCGCCGATTACGATTATGTTCTGAAGTCCGTACAGTTGACCAGTCTCTGGGCAAGGCGGTGCATGGATAGTCGGAAAAGGGATGATCAGGCCCTTTTTGGTATTGTACAGGGCGGCATGTACAGGGATTTGAGAGAGAAGAGCGCCGGGGAGATCGTGGCCATGCAGTTTGATGGCTATGCGCTGGGAGGCCTTTCGGTGGGTGAAGATGCCCAAACAAGACAACGGGTCATTGATGAGGTCATGGGCTTTCTTCCGGAAGCGGTCCCTGTTTATTTGATGGGGGTGGGCAAGCCTGAAGATCTCGTTGAGGCCGTTCGGCGCGGTGTAGATATGTTCGATTGCGTCATGCCGACCCGAAATGCGAGAAACGGCGCGCTTTTTACGGACACCGGCAGAATAAACATCAAAAACGCATGCTATGCAGAGGATGAGAAACCCGTTGAAGAGAATTGTAATTGTTATACCTGCGCCAATTATTCCAGGGCGTACCTGAGGCATCTTTTTATGGCGAGAGAAATTCTGGCATACAGGCTCAACACCATTCACAATATTTCACACTATTGTCGCTTGATGTCACGCATGCGATCTGCTATTAAAGACAATAATTTTGACCGGTTTTGTGTAGAATTTTACGAATCGAAACGTAACGGTACCGATAGAGAGGAGGTTCAAGGATGATTTCTTTAGCTTATGCAATGGGACAACAGGGAGGTGCTGAAGGAGCAAGTGGCGGTTTCGGCGCTTTTCTGCCCCTTATTTTGATGTTTGCCATTTTCTATTTTCTGCTTATCAGGCCGCAACAGAAAAAGGCAAAACAACACAAGCAATTGCTTTCCGCCATCAAAAAAGGGGACCGCGTTCTGACCAGTGGCGGTCTTCATGGACTGGTTACCGGGCTTACGGAAGATGTGGTTACCATAGAAATTGCACCGAAGGTGAGGGTCAAAATTGCAAGGGGCTCCATTTCCGGTGTAACAACTAAAGCACAGCAGTAAAATTAGACAATCCAAAACGGTTCATGAGAATCAAATCTGGGAGTAACAAGTGTCTAAAAGTTTAACTTGGCGCAGCGTCATAGCGCTGCTGGCAATCCTGGTGGCACTGAGTTATCTGGTGCCGTCCATAACCGGAACGGTTCCTGCGTGGTGGTCCAGTTTTCTACCGAAAGACAAGATTCATCTGGGTCTTGATTTGCAGGGAGGGATGCATCTCGTTTTGGAAGTAGAGGCTTCAAAGGCCATTGAAGGCCACCTTGAGCGTGTGGTTGACGAGATGAAAGGTGATCTGAGAGAGGACAAGATTAGATATGTTTCAATGAAACGCGTGGGCCTCAAAGGGGTTGAGATTGTTCTCATGCGTTCGAAAGATGAAACATTGTTCCGGGATATGGTGGCCGCCAATTATCCCGATTTTTCTATAGAATCCATGCCCGAGCAAAATGGGAAACCCGTATTTGAAATGGTGCTGGACGAGAAAGCCAGAATTCGTATCATGAAAATGGCGGTTGAACAGGCGCTGGAAACCATTCGAAACAGGGTTGATCAGTTCGGCGTCAGTGAACCGGATATTCGTCCTCAGGAAGACCACAGGCTCCTGATTCAGCTGCCCGGTATAAAGGACCCCAAACGGGCCGTTGCGCTCATTGGCAAAACCGCTCTGCTGGAGTTCAAACTGGTGGATGAGGAACACAGTGTCCAGGAAGCCTTAAAGGGGAATGTCCCTCCGGGAGATGAGATTCTGTACCAGGTTTCCGTCGACCCCGATACCGGCCATGAACGAAAAACACCCTATCTTTTGAAAAAGCGCACGGCGCTCACCGGTGAATATCTCACCGACGCCCGCGTTCAGATCGACAGCCGGTATAATGAACCGTATGTTTCCATTTCTTTCGACGCCAGAGGTGCAAGACTGTTTGAACAGGTGACCGGTCAGAATGTCAAAAAACGCTTGGCCATCGTCCTGGACAACAAAGTCAATTCAGCGCCGGTGATTCAGGACAAGATTTCCGGAGGAAAAGCTCAGATTACAGGACGCTATACCACCGATGAAGCCCGGGATCTGGCCATCGTACTGCGGGCCGGTGCACTGCCGGCGCCCGTAAAGATCATCGAAGAGAGGACCGTGGGGCCCTCCTTGGGGAAAGACTCCATCCAGAAGGGTTTCAAGTCCATGCTTATCGGGGGCATTATCGTTATCATTTTTATGGCCGTCTATTACGGCCTCTCCGGCGCCATCGCGGACCTGGCCCTGCTGTTGAACATTCTCTTTATTATGGCGGGACTCGCTTTTTTCAGCGCCACCCTCACCCTTCCCGGAATAGCGGGTATTATTCTGACCATCGGTATGTCGGTCGATGCCAATGTCTTGATATTTGAGAGAATTCGTGAAGAGGTCCGGCTCGGCAAGACCGCCAGGACCGCCATCGAAGGCGGGTATTCCAAAGCTTTGGTGACGATTCTGGATGCTCAGCTCACAACGTTGATCGTTGCCCTGGTGCTCTTTCAGTTTGGCACGGGGGCGGTTCGCGGTTTTGCCGTCACGCTGAGCATCGGCATTGTTGCCAGTCTTTTCACGGCCATTTTTGTGACCCGGATTATTTTTGACTATTTTTATGTGAAACGCAACGTGAAGAAATTGAGCATATAAGGGGTGAAAATGAGAAATGGGACATCTTTACTGCCCGCTGCCCGTATTTTTATTGCCTCTTTAATTTTTGGAGTTAGTCAATGCAATTTATAAAACCCGGAGTTAACGTCAATTTCATCGGAAAGCGAAAAATCGCTTTCATCCTTTCCAGCTTTATGATCCTCGCCACCATCTTTTTGCTGGTGTGGCGTGGGGGACCCAACTACGGTGTGGACTTTTCGGGAGGCGTGCTGGTACAGATCAAGATGGCGCAGAAAGTCTCCCCATCGGAAATCAAGAAGGCCCTGAAGGTGGTGGATCTTGAGGACAGTATTGTCCAGGAATTCGGTGAAGCGGGACAGTTGGAATATCTCATTCGAATTCGAAAGACGGAGGTTGAACTCTCGAGTCTGGGCGACCGGGTTGAAAAGGCGTTGAAGGCCGCCTTCGGGGATAAAGTCGAAATCAGACGGGTTGAAATGGTGGGGCCGAAAGTGGGCAAGGACCTCCGTCAAAAGGCCCTTTTTGCTATTTTTTATTCAATTCTCTTTATTGCGATCTATATTTCGGGGCGTTTTGAACTGAAATGGCTCATGAGCATTATCATGGCACTGTGCCTGGCTTTTGTGGTGTATATTACCTCCGGGCTTGGGATCAGTGTCACCTGGCTTATTTTGATTGCGCTCATCGTGACGCTGACCCTCTGTCTGTTCCTGAATCTCAAATATGCCTTGGGCGCGATCATCGCAATTATACACGATGTGACCATTACCGTAGGCTTTTTTGCCCTGACCGAAAGAGAGATCTCCCTTTCCATTATCGCGGCATTTCTGACCATCGTCGGATATTCCCTCAATGACACCATTATCGTTTTTGACCGAATACGGGAAAACGTGAGACATTTCAGGCGAAAACCTTTTGAAGAGACCATGAATCAGAGCATTAATGAAACCCTCAGTAGAACCATTCTGACATCGGGCACCACCCTGATCGTCATTCTCGCCCTCTTCGTTCTGGGCGGCGGTGTCATTCACGACTTTGCCTTTGCGCTGCTGGTGGGGGTCGTGGTGGGGACTTATTCCTCAATTTTTGTTGCCAGTCCCATACTGATGATCTGGGAGGGACGGTTCGGCAAGAAGGCGCAGAAAAAGACATAAACACGTAGCGGCCGACGAACCATAACCAGCCTCCACTTAATGCCAAAATCGTAATTTATGGTCGCTCATAAAGGCCTTTGACCTGATAAATCGGTGTTTGAGGTTGTCCATTGCTGGTGAACCACAGAAAAAAAAGAGCACGTCGCAGATTGCTCTTCTGGCTGTTTGCGCTGATATTGCTGGGCATTTCAGCCGCCGGTTGGTGGCTCTGGCAGCAAAAAAAAAACCATACGCCTCGTCTGAATTACATTTCCATTGATGTCAATGGGCGACCCCTCAAACTCCTGTCGGGGGAAACCATATCACTTCGACCCGAAGACAAACTCAAAATCACCGACGTTTCAACCACCATCCCTTTCAATATAGATACCCGTCTGGTCTGCAAAGGACTTGATGTTAACGCCCTGCAATACGACACCATAAAGCTTACGGAATTGCTCCCCCGAAAAGATGCATTCCAGCGCTATAAATTTTCCATAGACGTCAAATATCTAAATAATGAAATCGGGCATATAACGTGGGTTATCCAGCCCTATGCAGAGGACTGGCTGGAAAAGGCCAACCGGATCATCGATGATCAAATGAGACTTGAAATCCTTCAAAAAGGACACCGTCTGCTTCCCGATGATGATCGAATTCGTGATCGGCTTCTGGCTGAGTACATGGCACAGAAGAAATGGCAAAAGGCGCTGCCGATGCTGAAGAAAAAAGCAGCGAAAAAAGGGGATCCGGCAACGTTGAATGACCTCCTTGCCTGCTATGACGGGTTGAAAAACCAAAAGGGTGTTATAGCGGTTTTAAATCAATTGCTGGAAAAGCGTCCCGACGATTCAGCAACCCGCGAACGGCTTGCTGAAATCCTGATGGAACGGCAAGATTGGGATAAGGCTGCAGAGCAATATGAAATACTGATTGAAAATGCGCCGCCATCCGAACGCCTTATGCTGTACAAGAATTCGGGGTTTCTCTATGCGAAAGCCGGGAAACTGGAAAAGGCTGTTTCAGCCTATCTGTCAGCTGCGAATATCGACCAGAAGGATCCCAATCTTCAGTATAATCTGTCTGCCCTTTATGAAAGACTGGGCCGGCAGAAAGAGGCGGATTTTTA
>ADZZ01000610.1 GCA_000179315.1 delta proteobacterium NaphS2 | reverse complement strand
GACTGCTGCTCTACATTTTTCTGGTGGTGGTATCTGACAAAAACGGGCTGTCTTATTACGGCTACGACAAAATCYGCCGGATTCTAAGGGTGGATGCAGATCAATATATCAATGCCCGTAATCGCTTGCTGGACAAGGACCTGATTGGATTTGACGGCCGTGTGTTTCAGGTGCTTTCCCTTCCGGATCGTCCAGTGATCGTGAAACCTGTGAAGGAAGTCCGGAACGGGGGATGGTTCAGTCTTGGAGAAACCGTACAGGAAATCATTCGGGAGAAAGGACGTGGGATCAACCCGAACAGTTGATATTCATCTGCTGGAATTGCGCTACGCTCATTGCCGGATCATGAACCACCAGGCTTTAAAGCAATTGCGGGATTCCATCGAAACTTACGGGCAAATCGTTCCGGCCCTGGTTGTTACAGAGAAAGACAAACTGATTCTGGTTGATGGGTACTTGCGTGTTCGAGCGCTTCGTGCCTGCGGAAAGGACCAAATATGTGTCCATTTATCAGAAGAAAACGAACAAAATGCCATGTTTTCGCTTTTGGCCAAAACCAATGAACGGCAATGGGAAGCCATTGAGCAGTCGGTTTTGCTTCAGGAATTACATCGGCGGTTCGGGTGCAGCCTCTCCCATATCGCAGCCCGGATAGGACGCGACAAAAGTTTTGTGAAACGACGGCTTGATCTGGTTGAGGCCCTGCCTGAAAATATTTTGAAAGCCGTGATTTCAGGAACGCTTTCAACCTGGAGTGCCAGCCGTGTCATGGCGCCGTTGGCGCGCGCCAACATTAAAGACGCACAAAAACTGATGGCCCACCTGGAAAATGAACCTTTATCCACGAGGGAACTGGCCCATTTTTACGAACATTACCAAAAAAGCAACCGGTCTGTTCGAGACCGCATGCTGGAAATCCCTTTCTTTTCATAAAGGTCAAATGAAAGAATCCAATCCGAACAGGCAAGGAGATTCAT
>ADZZ01000611.1 GCA_000179315.1 delta proteobacterium NaphS2 | reverse complement strand
TGGAATATCAATAAGTTGTTATCGAATCCTATCACGAGATGGAGCGAATTTCAAGGGTAAAAAGTTAAATAACTAGTTGAATTTATTGGCATAAAAATTGAAAAAATTTTCATTTTTCGTGCCAAAATTCTCTGCGCATAATAAAAAAAATGCGCGGAACTGGCTGATCAAGCCGGGGGCATTTTCTGTGAAACTTCAGACCTATAAGAAAAAAACCCTTTTCAAGACCTCTTCTCAAAAAACACCGCCTCTCACATTCCAGTTTATTCTGCAGAAGCAACAGAACAACGCGCAATCACCGGTTCCGTTACGATTAGCAGAACTGGTTCTGTTTTCGTTAGCGGCCAAGTC
>ADZZ01000612.1 GCA_000179315.1 delta proteobacterium NaphS2 | reverse complement strand
CAGTGAGATGATGCGTCATTTCGATGCGACGATGAACCCACATAGAAACCAGGACCCTCGAAGAAAATTTGGCCATTGTCGAGCAGAAGATGGCCAAATTCAAGGCGTCAAACAGCAAAACTGAAATCGTTTTCACAGCCGATAGAGATCCGGTAGAAGAGTTTTTCTCATTTCTGAACGATGAATTCTCAAACGTTTATTCATTGGATTTCAGTGGTATATCCGATAATTTACCGAACCTTGAATTCAAAACTACCTACAAATGGACCGATGCGAACGGCGGCCTGCATATCACCGACACACCGCCGAATCCCGGCGAGGCGATCGGGGATATTGAGGAGATCAAAGCCCCGATCAAAACGGAAGTGGACAAGGATTCACTCGACAAAACCACGAAGAAGATAAGCGAAGTTTTGGACGCTTCCGTTGGAGATTTCAATGTCAAAGTCAATGTAGACGGTGTCGGTGTAGGGCCCCAGAATCAAACCCTCCAGGAGTATTTCAAAGACGAGGTTCAGGGAGCTAAAACGGATCTTGGGGACTTGTTTGATCCATCAGGTATGGCAGACCTTTTTGACGCTATGAAGGATGCGACGGATCCGCACGATATCCAGTTGGCCGAAAGGGCCATTCGTCAACAACTTGAGCTTCAGAAACAGGCGTTTGACGCCCAGACCCGGCTTACCAATGCCCAGGCGGCGGTTGCGGAGAATATGCTTCAAGCGGCGAATATCATGTGGCAGACGTCCACACAGGAAGACAATGTGGTTAAGGTTAGAATGGATGGCGTGCAACCGCATGTTGAAGCAATTATGTGGGAAGTTTTAAAAGCCATACAGGTGCGTGCAAACAAATCCGGGGCTGAATTCCTTCTGTCGGCGGCTGGTTAAGAATGATCGGACAGATCCGTCGCGGCATTTCTTGGAAAGCCTGCCTTGCAAAGGATGCAAGAAATACGACCACCGGCCGCCATCGATGCTTGATGACTTCGAGGGCATCGTAAATCTTTTAAAGACAGTATTTCAAGATATGGAGGTAAACTGATATGGAAAGAATCAAACCAAAGGACACGGACACTTTTGTTGAAAGGCTCCTCAAAAATTACATCTGGTGGAAATTCCGTCATAAAGGCGCCGTTATGCTGTTCGGCGAATTCGGCGAAGGGAAATATGGCAAAAAAGCATTCTACATCGCGTTATTCGATGATGCAGTGTGGATAGCAGAGCACTTCAAACGGCCGCTCATCGATTTAAAAGGCGTTCCTTTGGTTGTCATTCCAACCGATCACGACATGGTCGATTATCTTTCAAAATGGATCACACTTCAAACGAAGAATGTTGCTGTCCAGAAGACGTTCAAGGATCTGCCGATCCAGGAAATTGAACAGAAGTTTTTGCACTGATCGGTTGTCTATGTGGTCAAAGATTAAAACAATGCATTGATCGCAATTTTCTAAGACCGCTCGTCAACTCAATTTGATAATCGGAGATCTCGCGACTGCAATCTTCGATACCCCCAAGGCATTGGAGCGGTGTCACGAGTTCGGCGAGGTAAATATTCAGGTTCGGGATTACGTTTCCGTCTTCCTCTTCTTGCTTGGCGAATTCTCGAATCTCTCCAAGAAGAGTTTTGACGGCCGCATAGGTCTGCAATCTTTCAACTTTGGATTGCTCTTTAAACGAATCAACAAGCTCTTCAATGGCATCTATCGTCATTCGAATATCCATTTTCACGAATCCTTTCTCTTTGTTTTGGAAAGACCAACCGCTGATTTCATTCGTTTCAGAGGGTAACATGCTAAGTCAAGATGAGCAAATAGAAATAGAGATTAATTGGGCATTGCTTGGGAGCGTTCCCGTGCTTGATATGTGGGCTCAAAAAACCATTGACACCACCCCCCAAGGTGCTAAAATGATTTTCGTCGTGGCAAAATCCATGACCCGGTTTCGCAGCCGGAATAACCAACAGGCGTGCAAGCGCCTCAAATTCGTATGGTGCTTTTTTTGTGTCCATACGATTCCTCTGGCGGGTTGCGTGCGGAAGCCTTCGGGCTTGCCGGTCTCCTGTTGGGCCGGTCTGCGAACCGCATGCAGCCCGCCTTTTTTTTGTTTGGTCGCAGTGAAGGCGGATGTTTTGAAAAACCCATTTTGAGCGAAAGGAGAAGCAATGTTCGAAGAATACGAGTTTCCTGAAGTTTACGCTGCATCCAGTCAGATAAGCGCCTTGGGGGCGCTTATGATGGCAATGGATGGAAAGGTTACGGATTTAACGATCGATGAGATCTATGGCGTGGGGGTCATGCTGAATGACATTGGAATGAGGCTGAGAGAATGGAATAAGAAAACCGGGAAAGAATATGATGAAGAACAAAAGTATGCTTTTGCGCCTTCCCTTAGGCGGGCATTAAGGCAGTACCTGGATATTAAGAAAGAGGTTCATGGTGCAATTCTTCTCTTCGAGGGAGTGAATCAGGATTATTATTTTTGCCTTTTTAGGGATGCTTATCATGTAAGCAATGAATTGGGTCTTGAGTTGAAGTTTCACCATGAGGATCTTCCGAAGTGTGTAGTGCCGGCCGATCTAAAAGATGATTGCATCGGAAAAATGGTGGACCTTGGAATGAAAGTGGCGATTTGCGGGAAAGTGAAAGAGCGAACAGCAGACCAAGAGAGTGGTGGGCTTCCCGGGGATGATGAAGTAAAGGTGGGAAAAATACATCTCCCACCGGTGTCGCCAACTCCGAATGCTGGCCAAGAGACCCCAATGGGGCATTGAAGCACAACCTTTTGAGGGAGGTATGGCCATGGATAGCAAGGAAGATTTTGTTAAATTAATAAGAAAAGATTACATTACGATTTCAGATGCTTTGAACGAATTGAATACAGTCAAAATTCGAATTGAAGCTGTTGCACGGGTTCTCGATGATAAATCTATGCTTGATAAAGCTCATTGGGATATTTCTCAGGATGATTGTTGGGCATTGGGGTATTTTCTCCTCGGCGCCTGTCGGGATCTTGAAAAGATTGAAAAGGCGGCGGAGCGGTTGGGCAATCACTTGCCGCCCGGTTTCGCCAAACAACAAGAACCATGAGGGC
>ADZZ01000613.1 GCA_000179315.1 delta proteobacterium NaphS2 | reverse complement strand
CATATGGGGATACTATAACTATGCAACTTTGTCAAACTGCGTTTTCGAAACCTTTATCCCGTCAGCGGTTGGGTTGCTGAACAGCTTTTACTCGGTGGGTTTTTGACGATGACATACCCCTCTTCATCGAGACGTTTTGCCAACGCCTGAACCAGCACGGGTTCTAGGAAATTAATCCATTCCTCGGCCACCACCATGCTCTCTTTTGCAATTTGAGGCCTGAGTGCGGATACTTTCTTGCCCAGGGGCGTCTCGTAAAATTCAATCAGTTTCCGTATGTCATCCTGTGTGTAGTGCTTGTCGTAGAGTGGGACGACCCTGTCCATAAGTCCTCTTTCAGCGGAAATCTGTCGTTTCACAAGGGACAGGGTGCTCCCTTTTAGAATGGCAAAGAGCGTGTCCGAGACCGTTTGGTTGTTCTGGGTGGTCGCTTCTTTGAGAATGGGGAAGAGGCGTTCCAGTGCGGTTTCAGCTGTCAGCAAGACCACTTCCTCCAGCCGAATCAATTCAAGGAGTCTCTTGATATCTTTTACTTTGGATGGATCGATGGCCTTGTCTTCGGCACGCAAAGGGCCTGCGGCGGAGAAGATAAGAATGATGACACAGACGATGGCACATAAAGTGTTTCGATTCCTTTTCATGTCAATATACACCGTTCAATGAATATGCTATGGTTTTGTCCTTCGGGTTTCCCTGCGTCCCGTTTGAGCGGCTCTTGAACTGAGGACGGAGTGTTATAAGGATTACCAAAATATGTCCGCATAAAGGATATTAGTCAAGAATATTTATCCTGTTTAAAGCAGATCATGGAAACATAATCAATGTCGCCACGACACAGGCTTCCAGCTGTTTGCATCATCTTGTTTTTGCTGCTGTCGATTTCAGGATGTCGGATTTCCTATCTCTTTCACGTCGCCAAAGGGCAAATAGAGCTCTTAAACGGTGCCGTGCCCATCAACGAGGCGCTGGATACGGAATCCTTTACCCCGGAGCAACGAAACAAATTGCTGCTTGTGTCGCAGATTAAGGCCTTTGGCGAGAAAGATCTGGGACTTGAAAAAACCGGCAACTACGAAACCGTTTATCCCCATTCAGACCGAAATCCGATTTTCATGGTATCTGCTTCGAAAAAGGACGCCTTTTCACTGAAAACCTGGTGGTTCCCCATCGTAGGCGATTTGCCTTATCTGGGGTTTTTCGATTTGAAAAAAGCCCGGGAAGAGCGGACACGGCTGGTGGATGAAAACATGGATGTATATTTGGGCAGGGCTGAGGCTTACAGCACCCTGGGGTGGTTCCGGGACCCGGTCACCATGAATCTCATTGACGGCACCACCCCCGGATTGGTGAATACCCTGCTTCATGAGATGACTCACGCAACCCTGTATGTTAACGGGCAGGGGGCCTTTAACGAGGGGCTGGCGGTGCTGGTGGGGAAGGTGGGTGCAATTCAATTTTTTGAAAAAGCCTTTGGGGCCGAACATCCCTTCACGATCAAGGCGCGGGACGCTTTGGCGGATGAGCGGCTGTTTTCAGGATTCTTAGATGGATTTATGGCCGAAATGGAAGGTGTTTACAATCTTCAGGCGGGCTATGAAGAAAAGATGCGTATTAGGGCCCAGGTTTTTGAAACCTATCATAAGAGGTTTGAAATATTAAAAAAAGCTTTCAAAACCCGGGAGTTTGCGCATTTCGCAATAACACCGCCGAACAATGCCTACCTTATGACGGTGGCATTGTATCATCGGCATTTTAATCTTTTCGAAGCGGTTTTGGAAAAAGAAGGTGGTTCAGTCAAAAAGATGATGGGCTTCCTCAAAAAATTAGGAGAACTACCATATCATGTCAAGTCAAACCGATCCCTGACGGCAATTCTCATTTTGAGATGATTGTCTTTTGTAGGAGCGGCTTCCAGCCGCGAAAATCGGGGCGAGACGCCGCTCTCACGAGTTTTGCACCCAATCAGGTTTCATAAATAGAATTGCTGAAAAACCAAATAATGACTTGACTGCGGAAAACGATTGTATTAACTTTCTCATTTGCGGATGTATATTTGCTTTTGTACGTCCCCTGGATCAGGAATATTGTGCGGGCATAGCTCAGTTGGTAGAGTACAAGCTTCCCAAGCTTGGTGTCGCGGGTTCGAACCCCGTTGCCCGCTCCATATGAGGCCGTTGGTTTTCGCGAATCCTGGTTCCCCCTTTTCGAGGTTGTCAACGTCGTTGGTGTATGAAGGTTGATCTACTTTGAATTGCGGACGCGGGTTTTGGTGTTCTGGAATGCATTAAGCTGCCGGAGGCGGGTTCATGTAATCAGGCATCCTACAATTTGTCTGCACAGGGGGAGCGGGCCTTTGGTCCGCTTTCTTGCTTTTAGGGCAGGTGGTTGGGCTTGTCAGCCCAGGAAAGAGAGAAACGTCTCTGGCGCTACCAGATTAAGAAGACACAGCACAGATGACCGAATTTTTGTTGAAAGAAATAGAAGCGCTTGTGGAGCCGGTTCTGGATGAAATGGGGATCGAGCTTGTGGATTTAGAGTATGTCTCCGGTCAAGGCAGGCAAGTTCTCAGAATTTATGCAGACCGGCCAACGGGCATTACGCTTGATGACTGTGCCATGGTCAGCCGCGAGATCGGGCATCTCCTGGATGTGAGCGACCTGCTTAAACATCAGTATGTTCTTGAGGTATCCTCTCCCGGCCTCAACAGGCCGTTAAAGAGAGAGAAGGATTTTCTCAGGGTTGTCGGGCAGCGGATCAAGGTCCAGACAACCGCTCCCTTGAAGGGGCGCAGAAATTTTTCAGGGGTTCTTCAATCCGTTCAAAACGGTATGCTGGAAATCGATTTGGATGGCGCCGTCGTTCAAATTCCTGAGCAAAGTATTCGAAAAGCCAATCTGGTGTTCGATTTCCAGAACCAGGGTGATTAAGTGGTAGCTGCGAGGCATAATTCAACAATTTTGGGTGGAGCAAGTAAATGGTTTCTGACTTAAGGAAGGTGATTGACCAGGTAAGCCGGGAAAAAGGTGTTGATCAGGCCGTATTGATCGGGGCGCTTGAGGAAGCGGTAAAGGCGGCCGCCAGGAAGAAATACGGCAATGAATACGATCTTGAGGTCATCTACAATGAGGAGATGGGGGAAGTAGAAGCGTTCGAATTCAAGGAAGTGGTTGAAGAAACGGAAAACCCGAATCTCCAGATTTCACTGAAAGAAGCCCTTGAACTGGATCCGGAGACTGAAATCGGAGACAGCCTGGGTATCAAGATGGATCCTGACACTTTTGGAAGGATTGCGGCTCAGTCAGCAAAACAAGTCATTATGCAGCGGTTGAAGGAAGCGGAACGGGATATCGTTTACGATGATTTTATCGACAGGCGAGGCGAAATCGTCAACGGCATCGTGCAACGGTTTGACAGGGGGTCCATCATCGTCAACCTGGGCCGTGCCGAGGCTGAGTTGCCCCACAAAGAACAGATCCCGAGGGAATCTTACAAGCAGGGAGATCGTGTCAGGGCCTATATACTCGATGTTCGAAAAATCAGCCGCGGGCCTCAGATCATACTTTCAAGAACCCACCCGAACATTGTGGCCATTCTGTTCGAAAATGAAGTTCCCGAGATTTCCGAAGGGATCGTCCAAATTATTCAGGTGGCCCGCGAACCGGGCGGCAGGGCCAAAATCGCCGTCAGTTCAAAGGATCCGGATGTGGATCCTGTGGGGGCATGCGTCGGCATGAAAGGGAGACGCGTTCAGGCGGTGGTCCAGGAGTTGCGAGGAGAGAAAATCGATATTGTCACCTGGGATCCCGACTCGGCCAAATTCATATGCAATGCTTTGGCGCCTGCTGAAATTACCAGGGTTATTGTGGATGAAGATAACCATAGCATGGAAGTTGTCGTCCCCGATGATCAACTTTCCCTGGCCATTGGAAAACGGGGTCAAAACGTTCGCCTGGCGGCAAAATTGACAGGCTGGCGCCTCGATGTGGTTGGAGAAACAAAATATAACGAAACCCTTAAAGATGGGTTCCGGTCGCTTCTGGATCTGAATGGGGTGGGTGAGAAAATCGCCACCGAATTGTATGATGCCGATTTTCGATCCGCTCGGGACATTGCAGGTTCGACGGTCGAGGATTTGATGGTGGTGAAAGGGATCAGCCAGGAAAAGGCCGAGGCGCTCATCGCGGAGGCGAATGCCTACCTTCTCGCCAAATCACAAGAAACGAAAGAGGACGCACCCGGCGAAACCGACCCTGATGATGCGCATGCGTCGGAAGCCGTCGTTGGTGAAGAAGAGAACGCTGCCGACAGTGAGCCGGATACCGCTCTGATGATGGCGGCGGAGCCGATAGAATCGGATGAAACGGTAACGGCGTCAACAAAAACAACCGCTGATGAGTAAAACCCGGGGACACATCCCCATGAGGACTTGTATCGCCTGTGGGGTTAAAAGAGAGAAGAAGGAACTGATTCGGTTGGTTTTGGGTGCCGATGGTGTGGTCGTAAGAGACCGTTTTGGAAAGGGGCGGGGCGCCTATATATGCGGGAATGAAGATTGTTTGTCCGTATTGAAGACGAACAAGGGTCTGAACAGGGCTTTCAGACGGAAAGTCTCCATATCCGTTGATGTAAACGATTTTTCAAAATGACGACAAAATGCCGTTTTCTCGGTAGCCCATAGAACAGTAAGGGCATAAGTACCGGTACTTAACAGATTTCTGGGGGAATTTATGGCTAAAATCAGGGTGTATGAGTTAGCGAGGGAACTCAAGTTAGAGAGCAAAAAGCTCGTGGAGGACCTAAACGCGGGCGGACTTCAGATCAAGAATTATATGAGTACCCTTGATGAAGAAATGGCTTCCAAAGCCAGGAAGATTATTTCCGGTGCCGTTTCGGAAGTGGTGGTTGAAAAGAGGGTTAAACCCCGTGTGATTCGCAGGCGGAAAAAAATTGTAAAGGTAGAACCCAAGCCCGTTGAAGCAAAAGACGAATTGCAAGAGGCAGAAGTGCCCGAGGACGCCGCACCTGAAGGGGTACCGCAAGTCTCTGCTGAAGAGGCAGTTTCCCCACCGGCCCCAGACGTGGTGGAAACGTCCACAGCAGACGAAGCTCCGGCTGTGAAACCGGTTGAACATGCCGAAACCCCGGTTGAAGAAGCCGAAGCACCGGCGGAAGAGATCGCCAAAGCCCCTGAATTCTCTGAGAAAGCCCCTTTAGAAGAATCAAAAGCCCCCCTGGAAACCGCTCCTGCACCCGAAGCGCCTGAACAGCCTGTAGCTGAACCCCCTGAAGTTACTGAGGAAAAACCTCCGACAGAGAAATCTCCCGTTTCGGAAAAACCGCCTCAAGAAGAGGCGCCTCCACAAGAAATGGAAGCGGCGCCCAGAAAAAAGAAAACCCCGGGAGCGGAAAAACCCGCTAAAGTAAAAGGAAAAAAAGGTAAGAAACGAAAGTCCGAAAAGCCTGCCAAGATTATCAGTCCTCCGGAAGAGGGTCCGCTTAAAAATCTCCTGGCCAAGGAAGCTGTAAAGAAACAGGCGAAACCGAAAGCGCCGATGCCGAAACGTGGGGTTCCTGAGAAGGCCTCCAAGATACCCGTGGAGCCGTTGCCGCCCAAAGTGTTGGAGCCGCAGCCCGATGAAGCAAAACCTTCAAAAAGGAAAAAGGGCTGGAAAAAAGAGTCGGCCGATGCGGCGCCGAAACGCGCCGTCATAAAACGGCGAAAAAAGGAAGTTTACGAGCGGGCGGACCTTTATCAGGATCGTGGAAAGAAGCATAAGGGGAAAAAAGGCGGCAAGAAAGGCAAGGAAATTCCCAGAAAGTTCAAACAGACGGAGATAACAACACCCAAAGCCATCAAACGAAGGATTAAAGTCCAGGAAACCGTCACGGTTACGGAACTGGCCAAGGCCATGGGGACCAAGGCGACGGAATTGCTGAAACGTCTTATGAAGCTGGGCGTTATGGCCAACATTAACCAATCGCTGGATTTTGATACGGCATCCCTGGTTGCCGATGAACTCGGTTTCGAATTGGAACTGGACACTTTTGAAGAGGAACGGTTTTTTTCCGATGCGGAAGACTCGCCGGAAGACCTGATGCCGAGACCGCCGGTTGTGACCATTATGGGCCATGTGGATCACGGCAAAACCTCCCTTCTCGATTATATTCGGAAGTCAAACATCATCGGCGGTGAGTCGGGCGGCATTACGCAGCACATCGGGGCATATTACGTGAAACGCAAAGGCGGTGATATCGTTTTTCTCGATACACCCGGTCATGAGGCGTTTACGGCCATGAGGGCCCGAGGTGCTAAAATCACCGATATTATCGTTTTGGTGGTGGCCGCCGATGACGGGGCCATGCCCCAGACCAAGGAAGCCATTAACCATGGCCGGGCCGCTGGTATTCCCATTGTCGTGGCCATCAACAAAATGGACAAACCCAATGCCGACCCCGACCGGGTGAAAAGGGAACTGGCCGAACTGGATCTGGCACCTGAGGAATGGGGCGGCGATACGTTGTTAGGGGAGATTTCAGCCAAGACGGGAGAAGGCGTTGACGATCTTCTGGGGTTGATTCTGTTGCAGTCTGAAATGCTTGAATTGTCCGGGAATCCCCATAGAGAGGCCAGAGGCTCCGTGGTGGAAGCAGAGTTGGATAGGAGCCGGGGGCCGGTTGCCACGGTTCTGATTCAAAACGGCACGCTCAACCAGGGCGACCAGTTTGTGTGTGGGGAGCATTTCGGTCGCGTGCGTGCCATGCTGGACAGCCGGGGGAAAAAAATGACCTCCGCGGGTCCTTCAGTCCCCGTGGTTCTTTACGGGATTTCCGGTGTTCCCATGGCCGGGGACGAGTTCATTGTTGTAAAGGATGAAAAGGTCGCCAAACAGATCATTGAACACCGGAAAGAGAAATCAAAGAAGCCTGACGGTGCAAAACCCGGTGTGGTGAGCCTTGATGATCTGTACGAGAGAATTAAAGACGGCGGTGTGAAGGAACTGAACATTATCCTTAAGGCCGACGTGCAGGGCTCCGCGGAGGCGCTTGCCGACTCACTGGTCAAGCAAAGCACCGATGCGGTAAAGCTGCAGGTGATCCACTCGGCAACCGGGGGCATTACGGAATCCGATGTGACCCTTGCTTCCGCCTCGGATGCCATTATTCTGGGATTTAATGTGCGGGCCAACCAACGGGTTCTCGATCTGGCGGAGAAAGAAAACATCGATATTCGATTTTATGATGTTATTTACAACGCCATCAATGACGTGCGTTTGGCAATGGCAGGTCTTCTGGAACCCATTTTGAAGGAAAACGTCATCGGGCATGTGGAAGTCAGAGAGATTTTTCGTGTCCCCAAAATCGGCACCATCGCAGGTTGTTTTGTCACGGACGGGCATGTGGAGAGAAATGCCAAGGTCCGTTTGCTGCGGGACGATGTGGTGGTTTTTGACGGCAAAATTTCATCTCTCAAGCGTTTCAAGGAAGATGTCAAAGAGGTTCAGTCCGGTTATGAATGCGGTATCGGGCTGGACAATTTCGGCGATGTCAAGCCCGCGGATGTTTTCGAAATTTACAAAATGGAAGAAGTTGCGGCGGAACTTTAAGCATTATGGTGGTGGGTACGTTAAAGGTCGAGTTTCTTCTTTTTGACAACCGGTCACTCAAGGGGAAACGAAAAGTCGTCCGGAGTATGGTCGACAAAGTAAAATCCAAGTTCAATGCGGCTGTTGCCGAAGTGGGCGCCAATGACAAATGGCAAAAAATAGAATTGGGGATCAGTACGGTGGGGAACGACCGGCGCCATGTTGACTCCTCCCTCAACCATATCCTTGATTTCCTGGAGTCCCTTTGTTTGGCTCAAATTGTGAATACGGAAATTGATATCATCAGCATGTGAGGGGTTGTCCCGAACCGGCGGAAAAATTGATAACCAGTCGTTCGTTAATAAAAATAAGGTGAATTTCTATGTTGCCCGGGAAACGCTCCGCACGTGTTGGAGACGTAATTTTAAAAGAGGTGGCCCTCCTGTTGCTGGAGAAGGTGAGAGATCCGCGTGTTCAGGGGGTAACCCTTACGGGAATTCGTTTGAGCGATGATTTGAAGCTGGCCCGAATATATTACAGTGTCATGGGGGATGAAACCCGGATTCTAAAGGCACAATCAGGGCTTGACAGTGCAAAGGGATTCGTAAAAAGGGAAATCGGAAGACGTGCGAGCCTGCGATATATTCCGGATATTACTTTTGTTTATGATCCTTCGCTGGAAACCGGCGACCATATGGAGCGTATTTTTGAGAAAATCCGGAAGGCGGAATAGGTGAATGGTTGCGGAGAATGCTCTTCTGATTTCTTTAAGACAGATCGTTGACGTATTGAGGGACGGAAGCCGTTTCTTGATGATGACCCATGAGGCGCCGGATCTGGATGGACTCGGTTCCATGTTCGCCCTTTCAAAGTGCCTGACGGATTTGGGCAAAGAAGCGGTCACCGTGGTCCAGAAACCCATTGTTCCATCTCAGGAATTTTTATGGGGTGTTGAAAGGGCGGTGTTAAAGGATTCTTTGCACCAAAAGGGGTTTGACGCTGTTTTGGCCCTCGATTGCGCGGAAAGGGGAAGGCTCGGTTCATGTGTGGACTTGTGGCCCGAGGAAGGCCCCACCATTAACATTGACCATCATGAGACCAACACCCTGTTCGGCCGGTTCAACCTGGTGGACAGCAATAGCTCCTCAACCGCCGAGTTGGTCTACCGACTGATCAGGACAGGGAATTTTCCACTGGACCCGTCGGCAGCGGAAAATTTATTCGCGGCCATCCAGTCGGATACGGGTTCTTTCAGGTATACCAATACGACACCGACCGCCATGAGAATTTCGGCGGATCTGCTGGATCAAGGGGTACGGCCCTGGGAGATTTACCTGAGAAGCGTCAGTGGATACGGTCCGGAGCGATTGGCCTTATTGTCCAAGGCGCTGGGGCAGGTGCAGTTTCACGGTGAAGGCAGAATCGGCATGCTGGTACTTTCAAAGGAGATGATTAAAGCCTGTGGCGCGCGCCCTTCGGACAGCGAAGGGTTTGTGGATTTTCCCCGGTATATCAAAGGGGTGGAACTGGCGGTGATGATCTTGGAAAAAGACGACAACACCTATAAGTTCAGCATGCGCTCAAACCACGGGTTGAATGTGGCGGACCTGGCGTTGCGGTTTGGCGGCGGCGGTCATGGTAGGGCCGCGGGATTTACCGTAAGCGGATCCCTTGCAGCGTTAAAGAAAGATTTTTTGTTTGAAGCGGGCCGGTTTTTGAATGAAACGCCCGGATGACGGCATACTTCTGGTCGACAAAGAAGCGGGTGAAACGTCACACGATGTTGTCAGAAAGGTAAAAACCGCCCTTCGTTGCGGCAGACGGTACAAAATCGGGCATGCGGGAACGCTTGATCCCTTCGCAACCGGGCTGCTGGTGGTTCTTCTGGGGCAAGGAACCAAACTCTCCCGCTTTATAATGGCCGGAGAAAAGGAGTATCTTGCGACTCTGGAACTGGGCATAGAAACCGACACGCTCGATCCCACGGGTACGGTGACGGCGGTGCGGGACGTGCCCCGGCTGAGCGAGGCGCATATTCGGGACACGGCCAAACGGTATGAAGGGACGATTCGGCAGACACCGCCGGTCTACTCCGCCGTCAAACATCAGGGAGCGAGGGCCTATAAACTGGCCAGAAAGGGCATTGCCGTGAGCCTGAAGGAGAGAGAGGTCACGGTGCACGCTTTGTCCATTGTTTCGGTGGCGTTACCCGAAATTACCATGCGGATCAGATGTGCGGGCGGTACCTACATTCGAAGCCTTGCGGCGGACCTGGCCCGGGACCTGGGACCGGGGGGGCGGTTGAAGACCCTTAGAAGGCTCAGGAGCGGAGCCTTCGACGTTGCCTGCGCCATACAGTCCGAAAATATTTTGACGGAGGCGAATCTTCGAGAAATGGGGATTCCACTAACAAAAGCTTTGCCGGGCATGGACGAAATAGCAGTTGATGAGGCGCTGGCCGAAAAAGTGAGACAGGGGTATCAGCCCGGTTGGAATGAACTGATCGCTGCTGACGACTCCATGCATCCTTTGAAGGAAAATTACGTAAAACTGGTCAGTGGCCAAAAACTTCTGGCCATTATAAAGAAAAGCGACGGAGGGGACGGTCATGAAAAGGTGAAATTTGAGAGGGTGTTTTCTTGATCTTATATTTTAACAAAGTTTAAGTTTAGCGGTTTTACAAAAACATCAATTTTTAGGAGGTACGAAAAGTGGTTTTGACAGCGGGAGCAAAGAAAGAAATTCTTGATCGGTTCAAGCTTCATGAAAAGGATACCGGTTCGCCCGAGGTTCAGATTGCCTTATTGACCAGCAGAATCAAATATCTTACGGAACATTTCAAGGTCCATAAAAAAGATCATCACTCACGTCGGGGACTGCTGAAACTGGTGGGCCAGAGGAGAAGGCTTCTTAATTATCTGAAAAAGAGAGATCTGGATAAATATCGGGTGCTGATTAAAGAGTTGGGCATCCGGAAATAGTGTAACTGCTCATGCAATGACCTGTCCTGATTTTCACCCCGTGTTTCGGAATTGTGAAAAAATGGCAGTGGTTGCAATCATCCAACGAGTTCAATTTAGGGTTTTACAAAGATCAGGTTCGCAATGTTTTCGTAGTCAACTGCAGCCAGACTTGAGCCGATGCGCTTTTTCGAAACACGGTTTACAAAAAGACCAACAAACGTCTATTTGAAAGGATATATGAAATAATGGTGAAAAATTACTCGATTGAAATAAGTGGCCGGAACATCCATGTGGAGACTGGGCGTATTGCCAAACAGGCAAACGGGTCGGTCGTTGTGACTTCCGGTGAGACCGTTGTTCTGGTGACTGCCGTTGCAACGGATGATGTTCGTGAGGGGATCGATTTTCTTCCCCTGACGGTGGAATATCAGGAGATGTCATATGCCGGCGGACAGATACCAGGGAATTTTTTCAGAAGGGATATGGGAAGGCCCGGAGAAAAAGAGACGCTGATTTCGCGTCTGATCGACAGGCCGCTCAGGCCTTTATTTCCCGATAATTATCATTACGAAACCCAGGTGATCGCCACGGTGCTGTCAACCGATAAGGAAAATGAAGCGGATATGCTCGCCATGTTGGGCGCATCCGCTGCCCTTGAGATATCGGATATCCCTTTTCAGGGACCCATTGCAGGCGTGAAGGTGGGAAGGATTGACGGAGAATTTGTGGCCAATCCCACCATCAGTCAGCAGGAGGAAAGCGATATCAACCTCATTGTGGCTGGAAACCGCGATGGCATTGTGATGGTTGAAGGCGGTTCCCGGTTCGTCAGCGAATCGGACATGATTGACGCGATTTTCTATGGCCATCAGGCCATCCAGCCCATGCTTGATGTGCAGGAATCCCTTAAAAAAGAGGTGGGCAAACCCAAAAGAAGCATTCCCGATGAAGTGGCGGATGCATCCCTTAAGACAAAAGTTGAAGAGATTGGAGAACCCTTGCTCAAGGAAGTGTTGTGCATTTCCGACAAAATGGACCGGCAGGCCAAAAGACGGGATGCCCAAAACCAAGTTGTGGATGCCCTTTTGGAAGAGTTTGAGGGACAGAAATCGGAAATTAAGGATTTTTTCCACTCCCTCGAAAAGAAGATGGTTCGCAGCATGATCTTGGATGAAGGCAAACGGATCGACGGCCGTGCCTTTAATGAGGTGCGCCCCATTGAATGCCTGGTGGGCCTTCTGCCGCGAATCCATGGCTCTGCCCTGTTTACCAGGGGTGAAACCCAGGCCATGGTGCTCACCACTCTCGGTACGGAAAGGGACCGGCAGAGAATTGAATCCATTTTCGGAGAAGAGTTGAGATCTTTTATTCTGCACTATAATTTTCCGCCCTACAGCGTTGGTGAGGCCAAACGACTCAGCGGTCCCGGGCGCAGGGAAATCGGACATGGTGCGCTGGCCAGGAGGGCGCTTCTGCCTGTATTGCCCAGCGAAGAAGACTTCCAGTACTGCATCCGTGTGGTATCCGAGATCCTGGAATCCAACGGGTCTTCCTCCATGGCCAGTGTTTGCGGGGGCTGCCTGTCACTCATGGACGCGGGCGTTCCCATCAAGGACCTGGTGGCCGGTGTGGCCATGGGCCTGGTGGCGGAAGGGGACAATGTCGTGGTACTGACCGATATCCTGGGGGATGAAGATCATTACGGAGATATGGATTTCAAGGTGACCGGCACCAGCGAAGGCATTACGGCCCTTCAGATGGACATCAAGATCGAAAGGCTCACCCGGGAGATCATGGAACAGGCCCTGGAACAGGCCAAGGAAGGGCGCCTCCATATTCTGGGATGCATGAAGGAGACCATTGCACAGCCCCGAAATGAGGTTTCCGAGTATGCGCCCATTATTACCAACGTCAAGATCAGTCCCGAAAAGGTGCGGATTCTGATCGGTCCGGGCGGCAAAACCATTCGGGAAATATGCAATGTCTCCGGCGCCAGGATCGACGTGGACGACGAGGGTGTTGTAACCATTTCTTCCCCTGATAAAGAGTGCTCCGATGCAGCCATGAAAATGGTCAAAGAAATTGTGCAGGAAGCGGAAGAGGGGAAATTGTATCAGGGCAAAGTGGTCAAAATTATGGACTTCGGGGCTTTTGTGGAAATTTTCCCGGGTACCGACGGGCTGGTCCACATCTCTCAATTGGCGCCGGAGCGTGTGAACAAAGTGACCGACGTGCTCAATGAAGGCGATGAGGTCCTGGTAAAGGTTCTGGAAGTGGGCAAAGACGGCCGAATCCGTCTTTCCCGAAAAGCGGCATTGGGAGAAACCCTGGATGAATCGTAAGACCTTATTGAATAACGGCGTCAGGATCGTCTCGGAGCGGTTGCCCCACGTGCGTTCCGTTTCACTGGGTATCTGGGTGAACACCGGCTCCCGGGACGAATCGCCGCCTGAAAACGGGGTTTCTCACTTTATTGAACATATGAGTTTCAAGGGAACCCACAATCGCAGTGGTTTTCAAATTGCAAAGGACCTTGATGCCATCGGTGGCCTTTCAAACGCATTTACAGGGAAGGAAACCACCTGTTTTTACGGCAAGGTTCTGGACCGGCATTTTCCGATTCTGGCGGATATCCTGTCCGATATCTTTATTCATCCCACATTCCAGCCCGAGGACATGGAGCGGGAGCGGGAGGTGATTTTCCAGGAAATCAGCATGGTGGAGGACACCCCCGACGACTACCTCAATGTGCTTTTCCAAAGTCTTTTCTGGCCGGACCATCCCATCGGTCGCCCCATTCTGGGAAGCACCGAAACCGTTGCGCGAATGGACCGGCAAATGATCCGTGAATATATCAAGAAACATTATATTCCCGAACGGGTTCTCGTTGTGGCCGCGGGCCACGTGGATCACGATGCCATGGTTGACTATTTCAGGCCGATTTTTGAAGCGGGCGGGGATTTCTCCAAAGAAAAACCCGAAAGAAGTCTCCCTTCGAACAGCGGCGGCGTGATGGTGATGCCCAAAGCCCTGGAACAGGTCCATTTTTGTCTGGGAAGCGATGCGCCAAGTCATGTGGATGCGTCCCGTTTTGCCTGTGCACTTTTTAATACCATTTTGGGCGGCAATATGAGTTCAAGGCTTTTTCAGGAGATCAGGGAAAACCGTGGGCTCGCTTACTCGGTCTATTCCTTTTTTTCACCCTATGCCGATGCAGGACTCTTCGGCGTATATGCGGCCACCGATGCCCGCAACATGAATTCAGTGCTTGAAGTGACGCAGAATGAAATTAAGAAGATCAGCCGCGGAGAGCTGACTGCCGGTGAACTGGACATTGCCAAGGAAAATGTGATCGGCGGCATGTATCTTTCATCAGAGAGTTCGGACAGTCGAATGATGCGGGCGGCCAAAAATGAGTTCATTTTTGAAAGATACGTGGATTATGAAGAGGTTGCAAAGAGCATCGAAGGGGTGAGTGTTGATGACGTGGTGGAGATGGCCAACAGGATTTTCGGCAATGAACAGATCGCCTTTGCGGCTCTCGGCCCCATCGAAGAGGATGACGTTGACCAGGGATGCCTGGTGTATCAGTAATTCTAAAAAGGCGGCCCTTGGAAACTATTCCCGTAAAGATAAAAATCTGCAACCCTGTCTTAGCCGATAATGGGTTTTCCCTTCCCGATTACGCTTCCCAAGGGTCTTCGGGCATGGACCTTAGGGCCTGTGTCGAAAAGCCCGTTATCCTGGAACCGGGTCGCGTAAAACTGATCCCGACGGGGCTCGCCATTTCCATGCCACCGGGCTTCGAGGCGCAGATTCGCCCTCGAAGCGGCCTGGCCCTGAAACACGGCATCGGTATGGTAAATGCCCCCGGCACCATCGACCAGGATTACAGAGGTGAGATCGGCATAATTTTGATCAATTTTGGGGAAACGCCCTTCGTGATCAGCATGGGGGACCGCATTGCCCAGATGGTGTTCTCAAAGGTCTATCGGGCGGATTTGAAGCTCGTGGCGGAGTTGGATGACACCATGAGAGGGAAGGGCGGGTTCGGCCATAGCGGGGTCTAATAAAAGAGACCATGAAATTTTCCATCCTCTCCTCCGGGAGCCGTGGCAACAGTTGCTATCTCGAAACCGGCAGTGCCAGAATTCTGGTGGATGCGGGGCTGAGCGGGATTGAGATCGAACGGCGAATGGCGGCTGTGGGCGTTTCGCCCCAAAGCCTCGATGCCATTTTTGTTACCCACGAGCATACGGACCATGTCAAAGGCGTAGGTGTCCTGGCGCGACGCTACAATCTTCCTGTCTACGCCAACCGGGAAACCCTTGATTGTGCGCAAAAAGCCCTGGGGAAACTTCCCTCCGTCATTTCATTTCAAACCGGTGAAACCCTCACCATAAACAACCTCTCCATCGAAACCTTTACCAAATGCCATGATGCGGCCGATCCCACGGCACTGGTGTTCCGGAATAACGGTATAAAGATCGGTCTCGTGACGGATATGGGGCGAAGCACCCGTCTGGCGGAGGATCGGTTAAGGGCGTGCAACGTCCTGATCCTGGAATTCAACTACGATCCCACCATGCTCAGCGAAGGACCTTATCCGTTGGATCTGAAGCGAAGAATCCATGGCTCCGAGGGGCATCTGTCAAACCAGCAGGCCGGAGAACTTCTGGAAACCCTGTCCCATGACGACCTGGAGTATTTGGTCCTGGCCCATTTAAGTGAAACCAACAATACCCCCGACAAAGCCCTATCTGCGGCAAAAGCCGTCTTGGAAAACCGCGGTCTCAAAGGGACGCGGATTGTGGTAGGAAAACAGGCCGAGCCATCCCCTGTTATCGAGCTGTAATGGCGCCGGCTTTCAATAGCTCGAAGGTGCCAATTCTTTAGATGAAGAATATTGAAGCAGGACACATGATTTTAGCCGATCCAAAACTCCACGTGGTCCTGTATCAACCGGAAATTCCCGCCAATACGGGAAATATCGCCAGGCTTTGCGGTGCGGCCCAACTGCGGCTCCACCTGATACACCCTCTGGGATTCAGTGTTGACGACAAACACCTGAAGCGGGCCGGACTCGATTACTGGCCTGATATCGATGTGCAGCACCATGCGAACTTTGATGCATTTTTGGACGGAATGCATGAAAATGCCCGCCTCTTCTGCTTCAGCCGACATGCGAGCACGGTTTATCCCCAGGCAAAGGTGAATCGGGGAGACTATCTCCTATTCGGCCGTGAAACCCTCGGCCTTCCTTTAGAGATACGAAACGCCTACCCCTGCTACCGGGTGCCCATCTGGGGGAAAGTCCGCAGCTTGAACCTCTCCACCACCGTGGGGATTGTGTCCTACCACTATCTCCACGAAATGGGCCTGTTTGGTGCTCCTAACGCCTGAACATCCGCAGTGAACATGGCATTTACGCTTATCCCGGGATCCAAATCAGAGCATACCAAGGATCGTGCCGGAAACTGGGAGAGAGCCATGTTTGAGGAATAAGAAAGCTGGTAAGACTCAGCCTGACCATCGACTACACTGGCGTTCTTTCAGCGTTTCGTGGAAGTTCGTAAAGTCAGAAGGACGGCCAAGTTGTTGCCTTCGGTCTTCCCAGACAAGGAGCTTGGATTCCACCTCAGTAATATTCAGCACGCGTTTGTGAAGCAGGTCAACAATCAAATCAAAGACGTCACCTGCAGTAAGGCCTTTTTTCCGTGCCATCCGTCTCGCTTCTCTATCCACTGAAACAAAACAGGGACGGGAACCTCTTTCTTGCGCCAAAGACCAGACAATCGCCTCTGCTTCACCTTTGTCGGTTCCTTTTTTGATTAAACCGCGAAGTTGCAGTTTTTTCGGTCTTTCACGAACAGCGCAAATACGTAGATGGGTTTTAAGCTCGAGGGTTGACAGTTCACTCGATATCGAGGAAAGCTCATGCCGCGCAGCATACTCACACAGGAGCAACGGACCGGGGAGTGCATCGGCGGATATCGCGGATATCATGAGTTCAAGAACGGACAATTTCCGAAGAGCGAGCCAAGCGTCGGAATCAATCAAATATCTTGACATTAGGCGGCAACGGGCAGATCAAGACCCAGAAAATCGAGAACAACCTCAACTTCCTCTGCCGGAGTGACCCCAAGAAATTCTGCAAACCGGTCTCTCCGGATCTGCCCTTGAGAATACAAACGACCGGAAAATTCCGCAATCATAGTGCGTCGTTGCGAAGGTACGGACGGTAACGGAAATCCATTGATCCCAAGTGGTTCTTCCGCGGCTGTCCAGCGAGGATGGACACTGAAATCCCTAAGATCCGGAGGAGGTTGGATTGGCAGTTCTTTCCCAAGTTTATTGAGGATGTATAAACGAGCAGCTCCATAGTGGATGCCGAACTGCCCAGTCAGGCGCTTTATGAGATCCAAAGGATCCTGAGAATCCGTAAGGTTTGATTCGGGGCAAAGAAATCGGACTGCAAAAGAATTGGCTCTCTTTTCTCGCTCTAGTCCCAATTTTTCTCGATAGCCGGAAACAAGCGCTAAAGGTTCCGTTCGATTCCAATCATACAAAATATGGCACAATTCATGGGCGATGCTGAATCGTCTGACGCAAGGATTTACGTTTTTTCCGTCCAGATTGATGACAATACACTGGCCTCTCAGGTCGTCAGCGAAGGTAATCCCTGCCGGACCTTCTCGACCTAAGCGGGCATAAAGAAGGGATATTTCGGGAAAGTCATTGATCACAAGATCTCGCATGGAAGCGATTTCGCTCGTCCCGAGGGCGAGTTTTTTTCGTAACACTCTAGCGATTTCTTTTCCTTGCGCCCATGGTTCAGGTGGATTGGCAGCGGTTGGAAACTCGGATTGTGTCTCAAAGCCGGAGACTTGATCGCCAATTATTGCTCTAAGCGTCAAAAGATCCTTTGCAGCATTGGCCGCTTCCACAACTCTCAGGCGGATCGCATCGTCGAGATCTTCGTATTCCTCTTGGCTTGCCAGGACTGTAACACTGTCCCCCGCCTTCAAATCAATTTGGACTTGATCCAATGTCTCTGAATCGATACCATAAATTCGTGATAGCGCTTCTATTTCATAAAAGCTGGGCTCCGCGCCATTTTCGATTTCGGTAAGTCTTTCGACAGAAATGCCAGCGTACCGTGCTGCAGAAGTCATCTGATATCCAATCAAGTTTTCTCGGATCTGTCGGATGGTATAAGACATTTTTCACCTCACAAGCTCTTAAACAATGCTCAGGCCAAACTACCAAATTATACACTGTTTTTTGTAACCCGTCCATTAAATCATGACTGCCTGAAATTCCGATATATAGCTCAAACGAGAAATATTGCGGATGATTATAGGATGCAAATCCGTTATCATTATTTTTGCCAGATGGGTTTTTCTGATATTTTGAAATTGGCGAAGTCGCTATTAGGAAGAAATTCACATGGAAACCATGCACCCGGTACAAAAGCGCATCTTTCAACAGATGAATCCGGAATGGAAACTGGAAATCGCCATGAGCCTGTACCATTCCGCTCGGGAATTGAAGGCAGCGGCCTTACGAACGCGCTATCCGGAACTGACGGAAGAAGCGATTCAGAAGATGCTGAAAGAGGCATTTCTGTATGCTCGAGACTGATCTCTTTCAAATTTTACCAACAGACTGAATTTCCTGAGCATCCGTTATATGATCACTGGGTCTATTGCAAATATGATCTATGGCGAGTCCCGCTTGACCCATGATATCGATTTCTTAGTGGAAATCGAAAAAGATAAGGCCGAGGAGATTGCGGAGGCCTTTCCTTGGGCCTGCAGCATGCGTGGAGGCAGATTTCTGCCCACGACTTTCCTTGATGAAGCGCGAAAGTGCTTCGCAGCCTAAACCATTTAATCAACGTGCGTATTGATGGCTATCATTCCCTCCACGAAATGGGCTTGTTTTGATATCGCTCACCCCTCTAAACCCACAACGAAAATCGTTTTACGTCTCATCTCAACCGCAACGATTAATTATTTTCCTATGGCCGAAAATAACGGTTGCTAAATGAATACCCCATATTATTCGAATGGTTACGCTTTTCTCGCAGATTCTGATCAAGTATGCGCATCTGCCATGCACTCAGTTTTACCTGATTTTCACATAACATACCAACCATATTATGGAAAAATTGTTGACTTGCGCCTACCGGCATGGCAAAGCATGCGCAAAATGATTGTTTATTGCACATACTTTGCCATGGGGTGGATATGGATGCGGAAAAGGCCATCAAGGAATTTCAAAAACGAAAAGTGGTCACAATCGAAGAGATTGCGGATCTCCTCGATTCTTCCGTGACCACCGCCAGAAGACAACTGAAAAAATGGTGGACTTACACGAGCTTTAATATGAATGGGCGTTATTACAGTCTTCCGGGAATTCCGCGATTTGATGAACACGGCATATGGAAATACCGGGAGATCCTTTTTTCACAATACGGAAACCTTATGCAGACAATTTCTCAGCTTATCGAGAGATCTGAAACGGGATTGAATGCCAGACAGATTGCCCAACTGGTTGAAATTGTCCCTAACAGTTCCGTTTTTTCCCGGCTGCAGCATGCTCCGGGAATCCGACGAGAAAAGCATCAAGGGCGTTTTGTATACTTCTCCGAGGAAAAATATCAGGAGCAAAAATCGGGATTGTCCAGACCGCATCTTGGGATAAGCTCTTCGCAGATCCCATCTCTGTTCATACCGCTACTGGAGAACAACTTATCCAGCCCCAACGAACCAACAATATTCTGGAGCGCTTTTTCAGGGATCTCAAAAGAAAATACCGCAAAAAAACAGGGACAATTTCTTTGAACAAGACATTGAAAACAATCCTCTCGGACACTCCCCTCGTCAAAAACCTTGAGAACAAGGAGTATCTCGACATTATACTTGATGGTTGCAATACGCTGGAACAACGTTTTGCGCGGGTTGACAGCAAATTGGTTTTGCAGGAATTAGATAAAAACAAGCTCAAAGAGATGGTTCACGGCGGCTCCGCCGCCGTGAATCGCGGTGCTGACTACGTCCAGTACCTTGCCCCGGCGCTCCGCGCCTGAACAAGGTACTGGACCGGACACCGTGCACCGCACAATCAAGCTTCGCTTGCTTGCACGGCGCACGGCGCCGGTCAGCACCGCGATTGTCATCCCCATCTTGAGGGGAAATTTGAATTTTTCATAACTTTTCTTGTGTTTCTTGCACAGGATGCATTTTGTAACTGTCTAATTATTCACATTACTTCAACCCCATGCAGTTGGCATAGAAGGAAACGGTCGCCGGCCAATCGGAAAACACTCCAATGACTCCAACATCCTGCGCCAGTACATCAAGCACTTCCAGCATGTCCCCGTCGGTGTTGATAGCCGAAGCAATGCTCTGGTAGTACCAGCCGCCGCCCTCTTTCAGCAGACCGGAACGCTCCAGGGTCCAGGTGATGATATCCAGCCCGGCTGCGTGTGCGTTCAGGGCATAGTCCGAAGCAACGATCCGGTTGTCACCATCTACGTCCAGCAGCGCCCAGAGCGGTGGCGCGATGATGTTCACCCCTTGCTCTTTTAGGCTCACCAGATCGCTGAAGCTCGGATAGCCTTCTCCCGGGCTGTTGATGCCGTCGAGATAGACCGCCTGCTTTCCGAAATTCGGCTCGTTTTCAATCCAGTAAAGCACGTCGTTCAGATTAAACGACTGGGCAAAGACGTCTTTCGGGGAAACCCCGGCGGCTTTATACTCGTCGATCATCTGTTGCGCATAAACTTCCTGAGTGTAGTCGGACGGCATTTCGATGCTCGGTGCTTTGAGTTCCGGGGTCATTTTGACACCTAGGCTTTTAAAGAGTTCGATGCTCTCGGCATGGGTGACGAGAGTCCCTTTTGCGCTATAAAGATCGGTACGCCAGTTCGGAGTAGCGTCCATATATTCTTCCACGGTGGTGGCGTTGGGATTGTAGGAATCCATTTTGCCCTGAAGCATTTTGAACTCTTTCAAAGTGATGTCGCTAGTGCAGCATTTGGCTTGCGCGGGAGTAATGGTTTCGCCGGTTGACGGGTCAATGACCGCCGGAGTGAACGGCACAGAGCATTTCGCCGCCAGTTCGGGGATGGCCAGAATGTTGGTGGTGGTGTGCAGATCGCACTGGGAATGACGGCAGACCAACTCACGATCTTTGGTGAAAGTCACATCGCACTCCAAAATACCTGCTCCCATGCTTGCGGCAGCTTTATAAGATTCTTTCGTATGTTCAGGGAATTGAAGGGCTGCACCACGATGGCCGATTGAAAAATCTGTCCTTTTAAAAGGCATTTCGGTGCACTGCTGAAGCTCTTCTTTCAGCTTGCTTTCGTCCATATCTTCAACCAAATAAAATGGTCTGGGACCCAGCTGAACATTATTTTTCTTTTTTCCCCACGAATTTCCATTATCTCTAGCCAAAGCTATTGAATATGTTGTAGTTATACTTATCAATAGTAAGATACTAATTTTTAATCTTTTTCTAATTTCCATTTTTGCCCCCCCTTTTAATTGGTTTTGTTGAATGAAGCTGAACATTAAAACTACGTTTTCGTAGAAATAGAAAACAATCAATTGATATGATCTACAATAAAATAGAAGTATTAGAATAACATTTAAGGCTCGCTAAACTTTTATAAAATCGTATTTAGGCCATGCCTGCCATTTTCTTTTGTGAGTGTAACCTTTTTTCGTTGCAATTCTATGCTGCTTTGGTTTTGGAATAATCATCAGAGCATGCCAAAAGAGGGAGAATTTTGCTGTATAGGCGTTTTTGCTCCCGCTCCCGATGCTTTTCCCAGTAGGCATCCCAATCATTACTGGTAGGCTCATACGACGATTTCCCGTGCTGTAAATAATTTGATTGAAAAAGTCATTTTCGCTGGGAATTTCTTCAGATTTGGTATAAATAAGATGGCTTTCTGTCCACTTAAATATGCAGATAGCCATGACCACAAAATCGTCTACAAATCCGGAGATTGGAATCCTTGAACTCATCGACCCCGCTAAGTGCTACGAATTCTTCAGAGAAAAGAAGTGGCCATGTGGTATTTGTTGTCCAAAATGTACCTCAAACCGGGTCAAAAAGAACGGTCACAAACGTAATGCTCCGCTTTGTCGGAACTATAAATGCAATAACTGCGGTTGCCGTTTCAACGATTTTACGGGTACCATTCTGGCAAGAAAACACCATCCCATCAGAGTATGGATCGTCATGTTATACCTCATGGGACTAAACCTATCCAACAGGCAAATCGCCGCGGAGCTGGACCTTAATCCGGATGTCGCCCATAGGATGACTATTTTGCTTCGGAGCGAAATCGCTGCAAGGAAGCCGGGATGTAAAGTCAGTGGGGTAGTAGAGTGCGACGAAGTATACGTAATTGCAGGGCATAAAGGGCATCCGGAAAAAGTTCGTCAGAAAGGGCGAGCACCACGGTGCAGAGCGCTCAAGGGTGCTCCGGGCCGAGGAACTCTTGAAAAAGAAAAACCTCCTGTCCTCGGAATCATTGAACGTTCCGGGGATGTCGCCATTTTTATGCTTCCAGACGTTAAACAAAAAACCATCGAACCGATTTTGCGGTCTGTTATAACACCAGGAACCTTGGTGAATACAGATGAGTACAGCATTTACAATCATCTCACTGACTGGGGCTATACCCATAAGACTGTTTGTCATGGTAAGGGAGAATATGCCAGAGATGAAGACGGCGATGGCTTCTGTGAAGTTCATGTCAATACAATTGAGGGCTTTTGGTCGCTTCTACGATCTTGGCTGCGACCACATCGCGGCGTGTCTCAAGAAAACTTACCACTTTATCTGAGTTTTTTTGAGTTTGTCCATAACGTACGCCGGAGAGGAAAAGCATTGCTGCCGTCATTGATCAATGTCCTTTTTGCAGCCCACGCATGAGCACGCGGAAACGTCGTATGAGCCTTTCGTAATTACATCCACTTTATCCATAATTTCTCCTCAAACATGGGTTTGAGAATGTTATGGACCATGAAAATGAAAATGTCCGGCAAATTTTTTTATCCGCATGGTTTCGATGTGAAATTTAATTCGCGAAATCATGCGCCAATCGTGCGAAATGTAGGATGTATATGGAACGAATGGAACGGATATGCATGAGAGAAAGTGCTCCAAGTGTCAAAAAGGAGCGCCCGGAATAAGGTTTTGGCGCCTTATCGAGAAATGATATCATCCGTCAAAATTGGAGAGAAAGAGAAACAAAGCGCTTAATCAATGTCAAAACGAAAAAGAAAACTCACCGCCGCTGAAAAGGTGGAGAAGAAGCGTAGACGCGCAGAGTATATGACTATATTTATCAATGGAAAACAAAAGCAAGTGAAGCGGCCACCAACCATTGATGGTATGGATGCTGATGAATTCATCAGAAGAAATGCAGATCCAATATGGCTACACCAAAATGAAATGTGGTAATACATGATTGACGACGAGGAATCCTGATCCCCCAACCATTTTCTGCACCTGACCGGTGTTCCGTCGCGTTCCACACCGGCCAGGTGAGAAATCCGTTATCAGACCTGCCTGAAAAACAATGCAAAACGCATTGGAAACAAAGTGGATATTGCCTCTTTTACAAAAGAAATAATGATGGGATAAAATAATAATGCAACCTAAGAAATCCTTCGCTTTAGTTAATTATGATATATGCAATCCCAAGATGTGTGACCACGACGAAGGACGGTGCGCCGCCGCCTCAGCCTGTACGCACAAAGTGATTAAACAAATTGATGGCCTTTTCGAACAGCCAATGATATTTCAGGACATGTGCATGGGATGTTGGGATTGTATCGAAGCCTGCCCTTTGGACGCTGTTTCTGCCAAGCACGTCACCTGATAAAGAATATTTCTGTCCAGGCCAGTCTATAGCCGATCGCCTTTTTACTGGGTTTGCTGTCACTCGTGCCTATATTCCCATTTCTGCAGAAGGGTCTATTATTCTTACGACTATAAGGGGTGAAGACATGCGAAAAATTCATGCAAATTGGGGCGTTTTTGTGGTGGTTGGATCTTTGGGAATGGTTTGCTTGGGATGCAGCGACGATGGTGGTAGTGCCACGCCGAGCGACTTGACGACGCGTGTAAATGTGTTTTCCGCTAATAACGGGCTACTTGCTCCCGTTGTTGAGGGTGGTGGCGAAAGAATCGGTTCCGCTTCTGATCAGAGTTGGAAATACACCCTAACCCTTGAGAAGGTATCGGAATATACACTTTGGTACAAGGATAGACCGGGACGGGAAGCGGGCACCGAAAGTATGCAACGGTATATTGACCTGTGGTCCAAAAAATATGGCGAGGTCTCCCCGAATGCCGTTTTGGATGGATACGTAACCGCGACGACACAGCCTGACGGTCTATATTTGCGGTTGGAAGCGCCTCTTTATGATCCGAGAACAAATCGCCTTACTTTTCAGGCGACCTTGTTGAATTCCACAGGCCACAAGCACCCCGATACCCCATTAAGCATTGATGACGTCAAAATGACGGTGCTGAACAACATCCCTGAAGGTGAAACAGGCGGGTGGTCATTTGTCCAGATTGCGCCGGATGCATCGTTGGCTCCGACCGGGACAGACGGCGTGTATAAGCTTAGTTTAAACAGTGTTTATCCGGAGTTGTATCAGATACAAAATGCGCCGGGCTCCGGCAGTGAGATAAACACGGCCGTTTCTCTGGTTGATAATTGGCGGTTCTACTTCAGCTCAGCTCTCCCCAATGCTTCTTTGGCCGGTTATACGGATAGGGGTGAACTGAAACTGGTTGTGTTGCGGCTTGACAATCCTTCCTATCAAGACAACACTTTTTCTTATGATGCAACCGTATTGCTCGGCAATGTCAAAGAAAGCCCTTTCTTATTCAATGCATCCCTGCTGATTGACGCCGCGGATAATTATTCCAGAATTATACTCACGAACAATCAAACGGGCGATGTAACCGTTAACCTTGGTTTTCTCGAGAACTCATGCTATCAGCCTTCGGATTTTTCCAACTTGTGCCAAGTCACGGGAACCAATCCCTATGTCTGCAATTTCACCCTGCAAGGCGCGAGCACTGCCCCGGGCAATCAAAAAGAATTTGTATTCAAAAAAACGGATTGTCATGCCAATATATCCTATGCCATTGGCGGTGATTTGCCATGGACCGGTTGCGCGACGACTCAGGCGGAATTTACGATTTATGCCGAATCAGACGGCAGAGACACCATTGACATCAGCCTGGTCAATGGTTTCAGCCAGCCCATCAGCATTGTTTCAAGCGAAGGAACCACATATGGACCTATTACATCGAATCAAGGTTACCTGGATACGGAAGCGGTTTATCCTTTCGGGTGCTCCACATGCACAGGACGCGTTGCGGCAGACTGCAACCAGGGGGGGCCATGCAGTTCAACAGCAGATTGTCAGGTCACCAAGGATGCCGGAGCCATCTATACGGTGAGGATCGAGGCCTCGGGTCTTGACAACACGCTGGCCCGTCTGAAAATTGCTGCGACTGCAGCACGTGTCAAAATCCGCCACAGGGGCAAACAACGCACTGTCAGTAGCCGTGAACAGGGTTTAAAGATGGGAGGGATGTATTTCCGGTTGACAGCAAACAAGTTTGCACTCATATTTGAAAGATGAACAGAGGATATTGACAATGGAAACTCGGAGAAATCAGAAGTCTTTTTCCCACGGCGTTTGCCTGTTTTGGATCCTGCTGGTCTTAATGGTGGTGAATGGACCCGTTGGCGGGGCGGTTTCAACGGCAGGCGAAAGAATGGAGGATGGCATGTCAAAAACCAAGGATTTAAGCGAGGCCCAGGGAGAAGCGCTGCTTGCGGAAGCGAGAAGAACCATTTCCTCGCGCCTTGAAGGAAAAAATGGCCCCCCGGGTGAGAGCAAGGATTTGCCGGCGATCTTCGATGAAAAACGCGGAACCTTTGTAACCCTTACCATCCACGGCGGTTTGAGGGGGTGCATCGGGCACATCATTCCCCAGGAATCCCTCATCGAGGGAATTCGGGAAAACGCTCTGAATGCCGCCTTCAGGGATCCGCGATTCAGACCACTTACCCGGGATGAATGGAAAGACGTACACATTGAAATCAGCATTTTGACCGAACCTGAAAACCTTTCCTACACAGACGGCCAGGATCTTTTAAGTAAACTTCGGCCGGGGATTGATGGTATCATCATTAAAAAAGAATTCCACCAGTCCACCTTTCTGCCGCAGGTATGGGACCAGCTGCCGGATAAAAGGGAATTTTTGAATCACCTGTGCCTCAAGGCGGGCCTGGACGGGGATGCCTGGAAGAAAGGCGATCTGGAAGTTTCCACATACCAGGTACAGGCCTTTGAGGAATAATGGGGCCCCATGGAACCATTTCACGCCACCGTTTTCGTTGGTTGGCCATTGGCTCCATTGTCGGGGTCGGCATCTCTTCGGTTACCACCCAGATCCTCACCATTCGAGAGTTCCTGAGCCAGTTCCACGGAAATGAAATAACCATCAGCCTGGTTGTTTTCTGTTGGCTGGTGCTGACCGGGCTGGGGACCCTTCTGGCCAAATGCTTTAAAAAGGCATCCCTTGCCGTCTATCTGGTGCTAGCGCTCATCATCGGTGTGTTGCCGCTTTTCCAGATGGCCGGTATACGGGTTTTCCGTGAACTGTTTTTTACGCACGGGGTGAGTCCGGGATTCTACCCCATTTTGATATATATTTCCGTAACCATTGCCCCTTACTGCCTGCTCACCGGTTTTATCCTCCCCTATACCCAGAAACTTTTTCACGGCTTTCATGTTCCCTTTGAAAGCGGAGAGCTCTACATCACCGACAGCGCAGGGGACATCCTGGGGGGTGTTCTGTTCAGTTTCCTGCTGGTCTACTGGTTCAAACCTTTTACCGTTATTGCACTGACCGCCGCTTTCCTGGTCCTGGTGACATTGTTAATGATGGGCGAATTCAGGAAATGGGGCTTTCTGTTAGCCGCCTTGCCGATTGTTGCCCTTTTTTATATAACAGCGCTGATGCCTTCCGTTGAAATCCATACCCTCGAGGCCCAATACGGCAATATTGTGAACTATGTGGAGTCCCGGTTTGGTCGGATCGTCGTGACAAAGGAGGGCCCCCAATACACTTTCTGGGAATCCGGGACACCCCTTTATTCGGATGCCAACACCATCGAAGCGGAAGAAAAGGTTCACTACACTTTAAGCCAACGGGATCATGTGAAGAAGATACTGCTGGTATCGGGGGGCCTGGGAGAAACGCTTCTGGAAATGGACAAATACAGCCCCCTTCGTGTCGACTATGTGGAATTGGATCCGGCCCTTACACAGACGGCCGAGGATTTGAAAATGATTCCGGAATTCTCCTATTTGAACATCATCAACACGGATGCCAGGAAGTACATCCAATCCACCGACATCCGCTATGGTGCGGTAATTTTGGATCTTCCGGAACCCGACACCTTTCAGGCCAACCGCTTCTACACCGATGAATTTTTTTCCATGGCAAAACATGTTCTCAAAAAAAACGGTATCCTGGCGATGAACATGGATTATTCGCCCAATTACCTGAGCCGTCTTCAAAAGGAAAAGCTGTCCATCCTTTACCACACGCTGAAAAGGCACTTTAACCATATCCTTGTGCTTCCCGGCGAGCAGGCTTGCTTTATCATGAGCGACGGCGCTCTTTCTGCCGATATTCCTCGCAAGCTGAAATCAAAGGGGATCAAAACCGCCTACATTGACGGCTATTTCAACGGAAATGTCACAAAAGAAAGGATTCGGGAGCTCCGGACAAACCTGGGCCCGGGCCAAACCATCAACACCGATTTCAATCCACGGCTCATGCAATTGGTTTTCAAGGAGTGGTTCAGCCGGCACGGGACTTCGCCTTCCGATTTTATGGGGGGTCTGGCAGGGCTTCTGCTGCTTTACTTCATATTTATGAAAAGAGAGGAATATATCCTTTTTTCAACGGGTTTTACGGCCATGGGCCTGGAGATGGCCGTCATTTTTGCATTTCAGATCATTTATGGTTATATTTATGTGATGATCGGGCTGATTATTACGGCCTTCTTGCTGGGTCTTTTGCCGGGGGCCGTAACAGGGGTTAAATGGTCTGCCAAAAGCAGTGTAAAGGCGGGCCTGGCGGAAGTGGCCATGCTGCTTCTCTCAGCCTTTTTTCTGTGCTGGTGCGGCTGGTTCAGGGTTGTGGTTCACCCTTTGTGGTTCTTGATTTTCTGTTTTGTTTTCTCGTTTTTTGCCGGGTTTCAATTCCCCGCAGCGGCCCGATTGATCGGTGAGGAGCGAAGTCCGGCCGCCGGCTGCCTGGCGGCGGACCTTTGCGGGGCGGCGGTGGGCGCCCTGGTGGTGGGAACCCTTGTGATTCCTTTGTGGGGAGTGGGAATGGCGGTTCTGCTGCTCATAATGGTGAAAACCTCCAGCGGCTTGTTGTTGCTTCTGAGGTGAACGATGATGACGATCATGATGACACGAAAAGAGTTTTTGAAATCCGCGGCCCTCGGTGCTTCAGTCCTTTTGTGCGCCGGAACGGGTTATGGATTTTTTGGAAAAGCCGGCGACTGTTCCGGCAGTATCAAGGGGCATATCACAAAAAACGATGCACCTAATGAACCGTGGAAATGGTCCATTGAAGGCTTTCATTATGCCTCGGACGGCGAGCAGGTGGAGTGCCAGGTGTGTCCCAACCGGTGCGTTCTGGATCCCGGGGATCGCAGTATCTGCCGCTCCAAGGTCAACATTGGTGGAAAACTCTATTCCCTGGCCTACGGCAATCCCTGTGCCGTGCATATGGACCCCATTGAAAAAAAACCGCTGGCCCACTTCTACCCGCGCAGCGCCGCCTTTTCCATCGCCACCACGGGATGCAACTTCAGGTGTTTGAATTGTCAAAACTGGGAAATTTCCCAGAAAAAACCGGAAGAGGTGGAACATATGACCCTGTTTCCCGAAGGGGTCATCGAGGCCGCGCTCGAAAAAGGCGCCCGTTCCATTGCCTATACCTACTCGGAGGCCATTACCTATTATGAATACATGTTTGATACGGCCAGGCTGGCACGGGCGGCAAAGCTCAAGAATGTTCTCATCAGCAACGGTTACATCAACCGCGAACCGCTGGTGAATCTCTGCAAATATCTGGACGGGGCCAACATCAACCTCAAAAGCTTTGATAATGCCGTTTACGGCTGCTTGAACGGCGGTACGCTGGATCCGGTTCTTGAGACCTTCAAGACCCTCCATGAACAGGGAGTTTGGTTTGAAATGACGACCCTGGTGGTTCCCACCTATGTGGATAAACCGGAAATGATCAAACGCATGTGCCAATGGATATTAAAGAACCTGGGACCCGACTATCCCCTTCATCTTTTGCGGTTTTTCCCCCAATACAAATTGAACCGGCTTCCGGCCACGCCCGTCGCCACCCTTGAAGAACTGCGGCGAATCGCGCTGGACCAGGGAATCCGTTACGTATATCTGGGAAACGTGCCGGGGCACGATGGGACGCAAACCTATTGCCACCAGTGCGGGAAAGTGATTATTTCGAGAAACGGTTACTGGATTAAGGAAATCCATATGAAAGAGGGCAAATGCATCTACTGTAACGCGCCCATCCCGGGGCGGTGGGACTGGGAAAAAGGAAAAAACCTGTCCTGACGGTCAATTCCCGGCTGCTTCAAACCCGGTGCAATGGTGCTGAAACATGGCCCACTGGCCCAGGCTGCCGTCCCAGGGGACACCCCCGCATTCCCCCAGCGCATGGGGGCTGTTATGCCCGGCGCTGTTTTCAAAAAGGCTGAAATGACGACATTGCCGGCAGCAAATGAGCGCTTCCGGGTTGTGTTCTTTTGTGGAAGGGATTTCATCGGGCATTCTGTTCTCCGGAAATGTTGGCCACTGATTTTTCATCATGGGGCTGTTTGGCTCCATATGCCGGGCTTAAAAGTCCCAGTATAACCCTGAGCGTTTTGTAGTCAAGGGGGTTGAAAGCGCCCCGGTAGGCCACCACGGCGGCACAACCGCAACGGGCGCAGTCGGCCTGGTCCCCATAGGTGCAGGCCTTGGGCCTGCCATCGGATCGGTAACAGCGAACCCGCCGGGTGACGGGACAGGCGGACAAACGGTTCCATCGGTTAAAGGCACCATGGGTCAGCAACTGTTGCGCCATGGCCGGCGTGAAACCCACCCTTTCGCCATATTTTTTTCGAAGGCCAAGCAGTTCCATCACCACACGGTTTCGTTCCTGCAAAGGAATAAGCAGGTTTTCCTCCGTCATTCCACGGTTGGGTGTCACAAAGGAGAATCCCAAACCTTTGACGGGAAGCGCCAACATTTCCTCCGTAAACTGCGCCAGACTGTTTTGGTTCAGACGGTTGATGGTCATATGGACGATGGGAGGTCTCGTTGCGGCTTTCAGATTTTGGGTGGCCTCGCGGTAAACGCCTTCCCCCCGAATGCGGTCGTTTTCTCTTTCAGGTCCGTCAAGAGACAGAATCCATTGCCCGTTTTCAAGCTCCGGGAATCCGTTCAGGCCATTGGTAAAGGCCAGGGTGGCATCGAAAATTCGGGCTGCGGCCCGACAGATTTTCGGGCGAAGGGTCGGTTCGCCGCCATACAGAATGGCCGCTCGGAGACCACCTGCCCGGAGTTTTTTGAGAAAGGCGATCATTTGTTCATCACCGAGCTCCGGCGGATGTTCCTGCTGCCACCAGTAGCAGTGAAGGCATTTGAGATTGCATCGATGGGTAATGTCCATGGCAACGGATGTGGGTCGTCGCGTCAACAGCCATTGGGCAAGAATCATCAGTTTTCCGGGGGTCAGGTGCATGGTCGGCAATTATCCCATTCTTTATGAAATCGCAAGGGAAATCTTGATATTCTCGTGATCACGGGCTATAAGGTCCCATATTTGCGAGTGCCAAATTGTGTTGTCAATTGCCCCTTGACCCCTGTAGCCCATGGAAATGAAATGACCCTGGCCAACAAAATCACCCTCTTTCGTATTGTTCTGATTCCGGTGTTTATCATCTTTACGATTCCCTCGGCCACCTGGACGAAATTCGTTGCCGCCTCCATCTTTGTCATCGCCTGCGCCACGGATCCGCTGGACGGCTATTTCGCACGCAGCCGCAGCGAGGTCAGTACCTTGGGTATATTCCTGGATCCTCTGGCGGACAAGCTGCTGGTCATGAGCGCCTTTGTGATTCTGGTGAAATACCAGGTGGTGGCCGCCTGGATGGTGATCATCATTATCGCCAGGGAAGTTTCCGTTACGGGGTTGCGGGCCATTGTTTCCCAGCAGTCGGGGATTGCCATTGCCGCGGGCCCCTGGGGAAAAATCAAGGCTATTACCCAGATGGTGGGGGGAACCATTTTATTGTATATGACCCCGTCCGGAGATTACAGCCGGCAGGTCAGTCTTCTGCTTCCTCCGGTAGCCAACATTATTATGACCATTATTCTGGCGGCCACCGTGTGGTCCGGCTGGAAATATTTTCAAGGGTACTGGGACCAGCTTAAAGAAGACTGAAAATGACTGCCGCTATGGACCAGAGGGCCTTCGATTCCTTGACCCCCGATGCTTTCAGGGTAACCGGTCTGACGCCGGCCGGAATGAAAATTCCGGTTTTGGCAGCGGATGTCCTGCAGCGTTTTGCCATTCTTTTTTTCAAACGGATCCACCCCTGTTTATGGGTGGTCTTCCTGGGTGGCACCGGTACGGGCAAATCGACGCTTTTCAACGCTTTTTGTGAAATGTCCTTGAGTGCCACCGGCGTGGAAAGGCCCAAAACCGCCGGTCCTGTTGCGCTCGCTCACAAGGGATGCACCTTTCAGGAGGCGTTCCCTTTTCCTGAAATTGATGTGGAAATGATCCCTCCTGAACAGATGCCTCTTCCTTCAACGGGAAGCGCCGGAAAAATTTCGGTGCTTAGAGCCGACCAAGAGGCATTCTCCCATCTGGTTCTGGTGGATACGCCGGATTTGGACAGCGTCGAAGAAAAGCACCATCGGATGGCAAACGACCTCTATTCCCTGTCCGATGCGGTGGTCTTTGTGGCCAGCCAGGAGAAATACGCCGATGAAGTGTTGCATGACTTTTTCATGAGGGTGCTGCAGGACGAAAAACCCTACTTTTTTATACTGAACAAAGCTTCACAGGAAACCACCCGGGAAGAGATTCTGCATGCCCTGCAGGAGCAGGGAATTTCCATCCATGGGGCAAACCTTTGGCTGGTTCCCCACACCACGCCCGCACCCTATGACCGTATCGCCCTGCTGAAATCCTTTGAACGCCTGAAAAATGCCTTTTTCCAGTCCTTCAACCGTGAACAGGTCCATGCCATAAAATCGGCGGCCCATGCAAGGGCCGCAAGGGGATTGAAAAAAGATGTTGCAGGGTTATGTTCATTACTGGACCTTGAAAAGGCGGCCGTTGACCTATGGTTGGTGAAGCTTCAAAAACTTAGGGAAGATGCTTCAAAAGCATATGTCCAAGACCAGCGGGAAAGATTTTCGAAGACCAGTGGGCGATATTTACGCGTGGAAATTCGAAAACTTTTCTCGCGATACGATCTCCTGGCAAAACCACGGCGTGCAATTCGCTCCGTTTTCAAGGTGCCTTTCAGACTCATGGGGTTGGGGCTCAAAAACCGAAAATCGGATCGTAAAGCCGCGCTTCTGAAAGTGCGGGAACACGTCGCTTTTACACCGGTTGAGGAAACGATTGCAAAATTTAATCTCGCGGTTTTAAGAGATCTTTCCCCTTCAGATGAAGAGGCGCCTCTCTTTAAATCCCTGCGGGATCCAAACCTGGCGCTTTCGGAATCGGAGATTCGGCAGCACATTTTGAAGTCTCAGGAAGAACTGGCCCAATGGCTGGAGGCGACTTTTCAAGAGCTGGCAAAAGGGATTCCCACGGGAAAGAAGGTGGGCATCTATTCCACTTCCATCCTCTGGGGGATTCTCATCCTGACCTTTGAAGTGGTGGTGGGCGGCGGGTTCACCATGCTGGACGTTGCTTTGGACTCCGCTTTGGCGCCTTTTGTGACCAAAGGGGCAGTGGAAATTTTCGCCTATCATGAAATTCGGAAAATTGCAAAAGAACTGGCGGCGCGTTATCAGGATGGGCTTTTGTCCGTATTGCGGAAACAGGCGGAACGGTATGTGGCTTGCTTAACGTCGCTGACCACGGCCCCGGAGGCCCGAAAAGCACTGGATGCTCTTTTGAAATCCGTATCATAGGAAGAAACCAAAAAAGTCGGTTTTTCTTGCTGTATGAAGTCCTGGAATTACAAAAATGACCAATCCCATTGAACAACATCAATTCCGCCTGGAAAAGACCCTGAACCTGCTTCGACAGGGCGGGATCTTTTCCCTTTCCTCGAAAGCCAGGCAAACCATGGAAAACCAGGCCGAAGCGCTTATGGGACGGCTGGGGGCAATGGAAGCCCGTTACCTGACCATCGGTCTGGTGGGGGGCACCGGCGTGGGTAAATCGACCCTGATGAATGCGCTGGCTGGAAAGTCCATCGCTTCCACAAGCCATCGGCGGCCTCACACGGATAGGGTCCTGATCTACCGTCATGCGGAAGCGGATGCACCACCGATTCCCGGGCCGTTGGATGTGCCCCGCCGGGAGATCCTGCATCAGGGAGATGATATTCGAAGAATTCTCCTTTGCGATCTGCCGGATTTTGACAGCCTTGTGGGCGAGCACCGTGAACGGGTCATTCAATTCATGGAACATCTGGACCTGCTTCTGTGGGTGACTTCGCCGGAAAAATATGCGGACAGAAAATTTTATGACTTTCTCTTACAGGTCCCCAAGGCCAGGGAAAACTTCACTTTCCTGCTCAACAAAGTGGATTTGCTGTTTCAGGGCGAAACCCTTGAAAAAGGATATGAACAACTGAACCTGGTTACCACCCGATTTAATGATCTTTTGAAAGAGAGAGGAATTGACGAGCCCCTTCTTTTTGCAGTTTCTTCACAGGAGGCATTTGAAGGCAAATTCCTTTCACCCTGGAACCAGTTTTTGGTGTTCCGGCAGCATGTTTTCAGGGAACGAAATGCCAAACAGATTTCGGCCATTAAAGCCCAGAACCTGGATGTGGAAATCAAAACCCTGACATCCCTGTTTGAAAAAGAGATTCAGAACCTTGAAGAGGCGGGCCGCATCCTGGGTGAAACCATCCAAGCATTTGAAGCCGATCGCTCTATGTGGGTTGGAAAGGGCAGGGGAATCATTGATCGATGGTTTGACCACGAAATCCAGGAAAGGATTTCCTTTTCCCAAGGAGACCCTTCCCGGTTGGTGGGACCCGGTTTCGGGGTGGCCGCACTGTTTTTTGCCTTTGGGAAAGGGTCCTCACGGAATTTCGAAAATCGAATGACGCCATCGGTTTTTGAACCTCCGGAGCAGATTTCAAAGGCTTTTCACCGCCGATACCAGTGGTTTGAAGATCACTTGAGCCACCGTTTCCTTCATGAGAACCTTTCCCCGCTCCTGCAGACACGGCTGGGGGAAATCCTCCATATCCAACGCCGTTTTGAAAACCTGGGGGAAGCCTTTTTCCATTCCGCCGCCGCATACGCGGAGGAAAAACGGCAATCCTCCTTGCGGGGCTTTCGATTTTTCCAATGGGCGGTCTATGGTTTCATTCTCGCTGCATTCCTGCTTTCCACAGGGGGAAAGGATGCGTGGCACCGCCTTCTGGATCCGTCCCTGGAGACGTTCATGCATCTTCTGTTGTCCGTTATCGGCACTCTTTTCAGTACCAAAGGGTTGGCCGCTCTCGGAAGCTACCTGATTATCAATCTTGTTGCCGGGTTCATCTTTTATCGGCGTTATCGAAACATTCTCCTTCGAAACACGGGGAAAAACATCGGTCGCCTGAAAGAAATGCTGGTCCGCGTGTGGATGGAAAATATCGAAGCCGTCGTTCGGGACCTTGCCGATTTCAGGGAAGATTTGCTGAATCGAAGCAAAGAACTGTCCAGTCTCGAGAAAGATGATGGCCTTTCTAAAGAGCCATTGATCCCATGATTTCAACCGGCTTGGATGTAAGCCGCAAACAGGACCTTTTCAATTCAGCTTAAAGCTGGATCCTACGCTGTTAAGAACAAAGCTGGATGGAAAGGCCCTTGAAAAACGCTCAATGGCTTTCCAGCCGGTACAATGCATGGGGACGATGACTTGGGGCGCCATTTCGCCCAATGCGTCGATGGTCTGATCAATAATGGGTTCGAAAGCCGGACCGGACAGGTGAAACCCGCCGATGATGCCATGAATGGTTTTCACGCCGGTCAGTTTTCTGGCGTACTGAACGGTGTTGACGATTCCCGCATGGGCACAGCCGGAAATGATGACCAGGCCCTTGTCCTTCAAATGGATCACCAGGGACTGGTCGTCCAAAATGGCGTCGGGTTTCTCCTTTCCATCCCGGGACAGAAATGCATTTGGAAACCCTTTTTCAAAAGAAGTTGTCCGTTCCACCTGCCCTGTAACCAGCAGGCTGTCGTCACAAAGGGAAACCGGTGCTCTGGATTCAAGGATTTCAGCCCCCAGGGATTCCAGCTTACGGCGGTTCAACGTGCGGGGGAAAAAAAGTTTCTTTCCTTCCCCCGCATCTATATAACGGGAAGAGAGAAAGGCTTCGGGATGCACAACCAGCGGCAGGTTCCGATGGAGGTGTTCCAGAATAGGGTAAAGTGACCCCGTATGGTCCATATGACCATGGCTTAAAATGAGGGCCTCCACTTCCTGGAGATCAATGTTCAGAATTTTCAGGTTATGCAATACACCGACGGGACTGTAGCCGGTGTCGAAAAGGATGCTGTGGCTTGTTCCTTGGCTCTTCAGCCGCACCAGTTGTGAGAGACCGTGTTCCGCCAGGAGCGTGTCCGTGGGGATTTCCCCACCCGGCGCCAGCGGCGGTCGTGTTACCGGACCCGAACTTTGAAGCAGCACATCGGAATAGTTGTCCATGAGGGTTACGATTTCAATCTCGTCTGCCGGTTTCAGTTTAACGGGGTTTCCTTCCATAATGCCTCCATATTAATATTTTTAATTTTGGATGTGCTTCCATGGTCTTCTTATAACGCTTTAGAAATCCACTGTACAGGCTAAAACACAGTCCTGAAGCACGTATATTCCGAAACTTGGTCTGTAAACCCACATTCCGCACCGTTGGACCGATGTTTTTCGAATTAAATTTCACATCGAAACCATGCGTTCCCAAAAACCGCTCTGAAGTCAAACAGTTCTACGAATTCCTAAAAACAAACTCCATCGAATGGCAATATGCCTACGAAACGCCAAATAGCCGAAAAAAATCAGAAACCATCGTTTACAAAACATACGAAGGTCAGCCTTCCCAAAATGGGTATCGAATCATTTGGGTTCACAGCAGCGCCAAAGAAAAACAGGATAACAGCCGACGAGAAAAAAGAATTGCCAAAGCCGATCTTCAACTGACTGAACTTTCCCCCCGACTCAATCAATACAACCTCAAGACAAAACAACAGATTGAAAAGGCAATCAAGAAGGCAACCAAAGGTACATTTGATCTATTCCAAATTCAGCTCATCGAGGACAAACAAATTGTTCAGCGTCAGATAGGCCCTGGAAAGCCAGGACCCAACACACAATACAAAGAAGAAGAAAATATTTCCTACCGCTTGGAATGGGAGTTAGACCGTCAGGCCGTAGCAGATCTCTCTAGCCGTGACGGCATTTTCCCTCTTATCACCAACGCTGAAATCGAAGCCTCAGAAGTACTCAAAGCCTACAAAAATCAACCCTATTTGGAAAAAAGAATGTACACAAGCAAATCAATTCTCAAAATCGCCCCTGTTTTCCTCAAAAAACCAAAACGAATTGAAGCCATTACTTTTCTTTACTTCATTGCCCTTATGATTGTCAGTCTTATGGAGCGGAATATCCGAAAAAATATGGCAGACGAAGAAGTTGAAAAATTGCCCATATTGCCCAGCCGTATGAATACCAAAACACCAACCTGGAATAATCTCAGTTACTTTTTCGAAAGCGTTCACCTTAGCCTGGTTGAGAAAAATGGCCGGATTATGCAAACAATCGTAAAGGGTGTTACAAAAGTACATGAAACCGTGCTACGGTTGCTGGAGGTTCCACTTTCGATTTTGACCTCATCGCACACCAGGTGGTGAAACCGGGAAAACCTGTCTACAATGTAGCTTGAGAACAGATCCCCGGAAGGCATCCGGCGTATCTGGTGACTCCGTGGCATTAATGGATGCCCGGCCGGACATAAACAGGTGCGTCGGTTCAGAGGATCTCGCTTTTCTTATCTCACGCCCCTTTGAAGTTGCCTTTTCGTTTTTGCAGATAGGCGCCCATGGCTTCAAATATATCCTCCGAAGGCAAGATCATGGACGACCTGGCCGCATTGTAATGAAGCGAGCGCTTTAAACCGACCTCGTCATCGAACAGAAAGACATCCTTGGCCCCCTGTACCGCGAGTGGCGGGTTGGCTGCAATCTCCTCGGCCATTTCCACGGCCTTTGCTTCCAATTCATCCCGGGTTTCATAGACATCATTCACCAACTGGATCCTTCTTGCGCGGTCAGCATCGAAGCAATGACCCCGAAAGGCGATCTCCCGGGCATGTCCCCTCCCCACCACCTTGGGGAGACGCTGCAATCCGCCCACATCCGTAATGATGGCCAGGGTGGCCTCCAGAAGGCCGAAGACCGCATCCACCGTACAAATGCGGATATCGCAACAGAGAACCAATTCCAGACCTGCACCGAGACAATGACTGTGGATGGCCGCAATGGTGGGCTTGGGAAGGGATTCCAGGCGGTTGTGGATATTTTGGACGGCTTTGATTTCCTGAAAAAGCGTCACTTTTTGTACCGTTCCCGGTTGACCGCCCATAGTCGATAACAGCTCGTTATCAGGACTGAGATCGAGTCCCGCGCAAAAGGACTCCCCCTCCCCGCCAAGAATCACGACCCGCACCTCCGGATCTTCGGCCGCCGCAACAGCTTTGTCAAGGGCCTCCCATACGGCCAAGTTTATGGCGTTGCGTTTCTCCGGCCGGTTCAGGAAAATCCGGCCCACGTGTCCCTTTTCTCAAATCTCACCAGCTCTTTTTCCGGCTGTGTTTCGTCGTTCATGGATAATTTCTCCTTCCCTAACATTTTAATTCGATTCTCAAAAAACCTGGACAATTCATTTCAGCGTTCTCTATACTTATTACAATGCAACGGAACAAATAGGGGGAACGCAAATAAGCGTCATCAATTTCAATAAAGCAAAAAATAACCTGAAAACTGTGCTGGATCAAGATAAGAAAAGACTGAGCTAACATGTACAAATCTTTATACCGAAACAAACTGACCACCCCGGCTAAAGCAGTGGAGCGCGTGAAGGATGAGAGCCTGCTGATCTACGGGGCGCTCCTGGCAGAGCCACCGGCACTGCTGGAAGCCTTTGCCGAACGCCTTCGCGCGGGCGATCTTAATAAGCTTCGAATTTTGAGTAGCCTTCCACTGGTGCATGCTCCAAAAACCGTACTGGCAGCTGATCTGGTGGACTGCGTCGAGCGGTGCAGCACCTTTGTGGGAGCCGGGGACCGGGGTCTGGTGCATGTGGGGCTCAACGACTATCTGCCCAATCATCTTCATCAGCTGCCGAAGCTTATTTCGGAGTATATGACCGTGGATGTGGCCGCGACAAGGAGATGCTTCGTTTCATGCATGATAATTCCGCCATGGAAAGCCATCCGGTTTCATACACGAACCACCCTTCAATCATCGCTCAAAATGACAACATGATCTCCGTCAATTCGGTCCTGGAGGTGGATCTCTTCGGTCAGGCCAATGCCGAATTTATGGAGGGACATCAATTCAGCGGAACCGGCGGACAGCTCGATTTTCGGGAAGAACTTCTGAGGGCCGCTGAAGAAATGTATATCACATAAGCCCCATGGAAGCCCAGAGTGCACTGAGCCAATCGGTTACCGATCAATTGAAAAGGCGAATCTAAGGATGTATTTGCCACGTTGCCTTTGCCGATAGCCACTATGAAGAAATATTTAAAACCCACTGAAATTATTGATTGGAATAAGCCTGAAATAGCATCCAAAGCGAAGGATCTTGCAGCCGCGAAAACCTCCCGCGTTGATGTTGCAAAATCGTGTTTCCAATGGGTCAGGGATCATATCAAACATATTGATGATTATGATATACCGACAGTATCCGTCACTGCCTCGGAAGTTTTGAAATCGGGTTCAGGTATCTGTTATGCCAAAAGCCACCTGCTGGCGGCACTTCTACGGGCAAATTCCATTCCCACCGGGTTTTGCTATCAAAGGCTCAGCCGGGACGACAATGGTGCGCCCTATTGCCTCCATGGATTGAATGCCGTTTATTTGCCCGAAATCGAGTGGTACCGGGTGGATGCAAGAGGGAACAAGAAAGGTGTGGATGCTCAGTTCATACCCCCTGTTGAGCAACTGGCATTTTCCATCAGGCTTGAAGGCGAGATCGATTTTCCAACAATTCTGCCCGATCCCCTTCCGATCATCATTGAGACACTCAGGAAATATCCGGTCAAAGATGAACTCTGGGACAACCTGCCGGATCTGGAAGCCATATAGATCCGCAGCAGCCCATAAGCCCACAGGACAGAAGCCAAGCTATGCCCATTGGGTGGCGTATCCGGGGATCCTGAACGAAATGATCAATAAAATCAATGTGATTATCTCGTTGATGCCGTTTATGAAAAATGTTAAAATGTTTGTAGCGGCTGAGATTTCATATTGCAGACGACAGGAGGGTGACCATAATGAAGCGTAAAGGGTTTTTTCGGTACTTGGTAATTTTGTCGGTTTTGGCGTTTCTCTGGGCATGTTCCGACAGTGATGATAATACAAATCAATTGGCAACCGTATCGGGATATGTCCTTAACGGCACATCCCCCATTTACGGCAGCACCGTGACCCTTTACCGGGCAGCATCTTCGGCAGGTGGTGCGGCAACCGCTCTTGGGACCTCCCAAACCGATACCTTCGGAAAATTCAGAATCCCCTATACGGCACCTGATGACAAGCGGGCCGTATTCTACCTGATTGCCCAGGACGCGACCGGCAGTGTTCAAATGGCAAACGTGCTGGGCGTCTCCCCGGTGCCCTCGGACGTGGTGTTGAACGAGAGGACGACCGTGGGTACGGCATATTGCATGGCCCAGTTCATCGACGGCGCAAACATGGGGGGACCCTACCCGGGGCTTCAAAATGCCGCCAAGATGCTGGGGAATCTGGCGGATCCGGCAAACGGAGATATCAGCGACGTCCTGAATGAATTCCCCAACGGCGACTCAACCATAACCCGGGATGAATTCAATTCCCTTGCCAACGTGCTTGCCTCCTGCGTGGAGGACTCCGACACCTGTTCTTCGCTCTTTGCCAAAACCACCACCCCGGCGGGGCTTGTACCCGACAATACCCTGCGGGCTGCGGTCAATATCGCCCATTTCCCCTGGTGGAATGTTGATGAATTGTTTGAAATTTCAGCGTCCGTTGATACGTACCAGCCCAGCCTTCAATCCGCTCCTAACGCCTGGACACTGGCGATCCGATACGAGGGGAATCGACACGAGCTGGACGGTCCCGGCAATATCGCCTTTGACGCGGACGGTAATGCCTGGATCGCCAATAATTACACTTACAGCGCCGACCGTCTGGACCCGAACGTCTGCGGCGATGATCATCTCATCGCATTTGATCCCACGGGGAACGATCTTCCCGGAGCTCCCTACCAGGGAGGGGGACTGTACGGCGCCGGCTTCGGCATCACTCTGGACAAGGACGGGGATATCTGGGTGGGCAACTTCGGATTCTCGGGATCCAAATGCCCCGTTCCCCCCGGAGGGAAAGAGAACCAGGCGCTTCTCTGGAACAGCGTAAGCAAGTTTCGTCCCGACGGAACGCCGCTTTCTCCAGACGGAGATTTGACCGTCAACCCGGTGGTTCCGGGCGGGTATCTGTCCGATGAAGATGCCAGGCCCCAGGGAATGACGGCGGATTGGGAGGGGAATGTCTGGGTGGCCAATTGCAATTCCAACAGTGTGACGAAATTCTTGCCCGGCGATCCACCGGAACGCGTTGTCTACAGTGATTTCGGTGTGGACAAACCCTTTGATGTGGCAATGGATCCGCTCGGACGGGCATGGGTTACAAGCAACAACAACCATAGTATATACCGCATCGATCCCGACGGCAAAACGCAATTCATCAGCGATGCGGTCTTTCAGCGGCCCATGGGAATTGCCGGCGACAGCCAGGGAAACATGTGGGTATCCAACTCCGGGGCGTTGGATCCCCCTTGCGGCGGCCACACGATCCAGAGCGTCATCGATTTCATATCGGCCCTTTCCCATGATACCCAGGTTCCGGGTGCTTCTGTCAGCATGATCCTGCCGGACGGTACCCCTTCGACAGGCAGTCCCTACACCGCGGGCGGACTTTACATGCCCTGGGGCATCGCAGTGGACGGCAGCGACAATGTCTTTGTGGCCAACTTTAACGGGAGACGGCTGAGCTATTTGTGCGGTGCCGACCCCGCCAACTGTCCGCCGGGATTCGAGACCGGCGACCCCATCTCACCGGACGAAGGCTATATTTTTGAGGGTCTTGTGCGTGCCACCGCGGTCCAAGTCGACCCATCGGGAAACGTATGGCTAACCAATAACTGGGAAACCGTCCCCGTTCCCACCAACCCCGGCGGTCATCAGATGGTGGTCTTCATCGGGCTTGCGGCACCCGTCAAAACACCGTTGATCGGCGCACCCAGGAAACCGTAACAAACCGGGGCAGATGGGCTGAACCGCAGCCGACCTGCCATCTTCAAAACACCTGCTTTCCGGATAAACCCTTCGACGAAATTGTCGAGGCTGACCTAACTTGTCGAACCTCTTCCAATTCAAATTCAGTATAACCTACTTAATTTCTTAATATTATTTTTTTGGCATATTTTCTGCTTTTATGTTCGGACAAATGCCGGCAGCAATAAATTTTTGGGCACACCAAACAAAATCAAAAAGGAGATGAAAGTCATGAAAAAAATTTTGACAGGTAGCATGATCGTATTGATGGTACTTTTTTTGAGTGCAGGTTTGGGTTTGGCAGGCAACGGAAACGGCGTCGGAGGCGGAACCGGTCCGATTAATAATATACTTCTCGGCGAACCCTTTGACTATTTGGAAGTTGAGGTGATGGACATAGTTTCGAGTGGAGCGTTTGTTGTCGACACTGCGGATGGAGAAATCACAATATACGGTATTGGCCCCGACCGGTACTGGGAATCGCTAGAGGTCTATAAACCAATTGAAACTGAGATAATATCGGTTATTGGATATGTGGTGGTCTACGACGGCGATGAAAGACATATCGCCACCAGCATAACAGTGGGAGACGTTACGGTGAAACTCCGTGACCTGGAAACAGGGCTTCCCCTGTGGCGCGGCCAGAAGAAAGGACAGGTTCAGGAATAACAGCGCAGCCATCGGGGTCATGGCAAAGCTTTTTCAGAATCAGACAACCGGAAAGGCCCTTCGGGGCCTTTCCTTTTTGGGGGGCAATGGTGTATATGGAGCGTGAAAGGAGAAAATCAGGGTATTTTGACCTCCACATCGCTCAAAACCGAAAGCCCCGGCGAACGGGCAGACCCAAAGCGTTTTCTGTGGGCCATGGCAGTCGTCCTTTATTTGTGGTCTTTCACGGTGGCTTCCCACGCATATGCAATTGACCTTTTGGCCGAGTTAACAGCCGGGTACGATTCCAACCCGGCTTTGAGCGATCCGGCGGACGGTTCGGGATTTTTCGTCTATGCCCTGGGCGCCGAACATTATTTCACGCTGTCCAACGACCTCTCTCTGGACGTGTCCGTAGGAGGTCGGTACCAGGATTATTGGTCCGTGGGCGACAACTACCGCCTGGACGCCGACACAGCGCTGTCCTATGTTATGGCCGAAGGAAGATTCATTCCCTCTCTCGTGGGGGAGGTGGCCGCCTACCGCGACCGTCTCATCCCGGCTGACGAGAGAAACGAGGGAATGGTCGGCATCAATGCGGACTGGATTCTCTCAAACAGGCTTACACTGGGGCTTGAACAGTCCTTCCGGTGGCTCAACTACCTGAACTGGGCGAAGCCCTTTTCCGGAAAGGGACAGGGAAGAAACCCGAACAGCGAAGGGGAAGCGGAAAAGAACGGCGCCCATACATCGGAGGCATTGCGGAATCTTTACAGGGTACAAGGGACTCAACCCACCGGTCGGGGCAACGGAACACTGAACAAACTCTACCCGCCGCGAAACAACTTTCTGATGACGACGGGTGCGAACCTTCATGTCTTCATGACGTCCACGTTGACCGGCAGGCTGTATGCGGCATACGGAGATCTGAACGCCTCTCTGGACATGGAGTCGTTCAGGGAAATTCAGGCCGGAGCCGCCATTTCCTGGATTCCGGCCGACCAATGGTTGACGGTATTTGAACTAACGGGGTTCCGGACCTATTATGACAGTGTCGAGGAACATACAATGCGCATCAGACGCACCAACTACAGCTGGTCCGCGGGCATGCAGGTGAGCCGGTTCTGGGGCGATCTTGAACTATTCGGACAGTTGGGTTGGAAATCCGGCCAAGCCCCTCTCGATTATGAATCTTACACACAAACGGTCGTCCAATGCGGTCTATCCTATTCCTACTGATGCTGGTTTTGGCCGGTGGCCTGAACACCGTTTCAAAGGCCGAGGAACCTTTCCTTGGCCGCGTGCTCTCAGTGGACCGTGAAGGCGGTAAGCTCTCCGTTCTGCTCATGGGCACCGAAAATGATTCCCATGCATCCGTAAAGGTCGAAAAGACCGTTGACGTTACCATCCCAAAGGACCAACTGCCGAAAGATCTCCAGCCGGGCCATGTGGTCAGGATATGGGGTGGCATGACGCCTGGAGGCCGGGTGATCAGCGCCACCTCCCTGCAAGGGTCCGGAACCAGACGGTATGCAAGAGACCCTACGGGGGTGCGGCGGCGCATCGGAAAGAGCCGCAGTCAGTTTGGCGGAGGAGGAGGTGCCAAGGGCCGTGGCAGAAAATAGACACCGGATTCCCCTATGGCTGGCCAACCTGTTTGTGTTTGCACTGCTGTTCATGGCCGTTACCGGCTACTTTTTTTGGCAGTCCCACCAGGCCCGAAACCGATTTCTTACCAATGTTCAGGAAAACGCGGTCCTGGTGGCGGAAATCATTCAACTGAGCGCTCGCGGCAGTGTCCTTTCAAAAAAGGCCGTTGAGGAAATTTTTGAAACGTTTCTGGGCAACACGGCACGCTTCATCGGCTACCTGGACAAGGTGGAACCTTTCACTTCGGAAGAGCTGACCGCCTTCGCAGCGGAGGCGGGGCTCGCCGGCATCCGCATCCACAAAAAGGGAAGAAAAGATATCGAAGGCCCGCCGGAATGGCTACCGCCGCCAACTCCAGGCTGCGGAGGAACTTTCGGACTCGAATATGCCGAAAAAAAACGACTCTACCTTTTTTCTTTGCCCACCCAAAAGTCGTCCGGATGCGTGATGGTGGGCATCACGGACAAACAAGTCCGGATCATGCAGGAGAGTCTGGGGCTCAAAAATGTGATCCGGACCATTTCCGAAATCCCCCGCGTGCACTATGTGCGGGTGGAAACCCCGGATCGGCCCCCTGGAAAGCATACACACACGCCTGCGGTCGAGATTAAGGTGGAAGGGAACTCGCACGTTGCCGAAGCCCGTGTCCCCATGGATGACAAAACCATCGCTGTAGCGCTGAACGCCGATTATCTTACCCGGACGGTGAACCGTATCTGGCGGAACTTCTTTCTTTTCAGTGCTGCGTTGGCTGTCTTGGGGACAATTCTCTCCATGATCCTTTACCGGTATCAGTCGAACCATCTCACCGAGGTCAAGGAGTTTGAGAGACGTCTTTCCGCCGAGCGGGAAAACGCATCGCTGGGGCGTGCCGCCGCGGCCATCGCCCACGAAATCCGCAATCCCTTGAACACCCTGGGCATGGGCCTTCAGAGGCTCCAGTTGGAAGGAAGTAAAATCACCGCCGACCATCAGCGTTTGATTCATCTGATGCTGGATGCCGTAACCCGCGCCAACAGCAGCGTACAGGGTCTCCTGAAATATGCACGGCCCCGGAAACCCGAAAAAAAACCGGTACGCCTGGATTTGATAGCGGGTAACATACTGCAGTTTTACGCCCGGCAGTGTGAGTCCCTGGGCATCACGGTACACCGGAAAATAACGTTTAAAGAGCCCATCCCTGCTGATCCGGATCTTCTGGGCCAGGTCATCTTGAACCTGATGAAGAATGCCGTTGAATCCCAGCCTGAAGGCGGCGGCATTCATCTGGCAATCGAAAAAAGGGGTCAGCAAGCCTGTCTGTCTTTTAAAAACAAGGGTTTTTTGTTGAAACCGGAAGAAGCAAACCGTATCTTGGACCCCTATTTCACCACCAAGACCGATGGAACCGGACTTGGGCTGACCATCTCCAGAAGGATCGTGGAGGCACACGAAGGGCATATGTCGGTTCAGGTTCTTGAAAAAGAAATGGTGGAAATCGCCATTTATCTACCCCTGACAGGGGCAGACCAAGGCACGCGTTAAATGGATAAAAAGGGATTCCCCATGAAAATCCTCATTGTAGACGACGATCCTGATCAGAGAGAACTGCTCAAAGGCTTCCTGGATCGCCAGGGATATGAAACCCTGACAGCCGGCGACGGTGAAACGGCACTGCATCTTCTAAAACGGGAAATGGTACAATTGGTTCTCCTGGACCATCGAATGCCGGGCCTTACGGGAGATGCGGTACTGGCTAAAATCAGGGAGACGAACCCCACCCAGCGGGTGATCATGATTACTGCCTTTGGCGATGTGGACATGGCGGTCAATGCAATGAAGATGGGCGCCTGTGAATTCCTTGAAAAGCCGGTGGATCTCTCTTTGTTGTTAAAACGGATTCAGCAAGCGGAACAGGCGGTTGCCGTTGAGGAGGATGTGGCACTTGTAAGCGAAGCCGTGGATGAGAGTCCGCTTCCGCTCAAAATTGTCGCGGAAAGCCGGGCCATGAAAGATGTCCTCTCCCTGATCAGGCGAATGGCGGGAAGCGAATGGCCGGTCCTCATCTCCGGGGAAACCGGCACCGGCAAGCAGCTGGCAGCCCACCTCATATATCTCCTGAGTCCCAGGTGTGACCGGCCGTTTTTGGTGGTTAACTGCGCCGCAATTCCCGAAAATCTCTTTGAAAGCGAACTGTTCGGCCATCTCAAAGGGTCCTTTACCGGCGCATTGAACAATCGCAAAGGCCGTTTTGAACTTTCGGACGGTGGAACGCTGATGCTGGACGAGATCGGTGAAATGCCCCTTTCCCTACAGCCCAAACTCTTGCGGGCCGTTCAGGACGGCAAAATCAGCCGTGTGGGGAGTGAGAACGAAATTGACGTGGATGTGCGTCTTATTTCCGTCACCAATCGGGATTTGAAAGCCATGGCGGAAAAAGGACAATTCAGGGATGATCTCTTCTATCGCATCAGGGTCCTGGAAATTGAAATTCCGCCTTTGAGGCAACGCCGGGAGGATATCCCGGCACTGCTCGATTTTTTCCTGGGCCGCTACGCCACTTCAAAAGTTCGCTTTTCCCCCGATGCGGTGGATCAATTGATAAAATACCCGTTTCCCGGCAATGTCAGGGAACTGGAACATATGGTTCAACGGGCGGTGACGCTGTCCAGAGGCAACGTCATTACCCAGCAGGACCTCCCGGACGAAATCAGGCATTTTCAAACCGTCACCCGGGGTGGCACCCTGGTGGAAAAGCTTGAAGCGGTGGAACGCGAAATGATCCTTTCAGCGCTGGAAAAGAGCGACTGGGTCCAGACCCGGGCCGCCGATCGGCTGGGCATCAGCGAGCGAGTGCTGCGATATAAGATGAAAAAAAGTGGGATTCAAAAAAGGCAATTTATTTAAATGCTTTTGATCTGGAACGAGATCTTTTTGGGTCCGCAAAAATGATTGATGTCGGCAATGGGCTATTCCTGCCCGAGGATTCGCCTGCTTCACCGGAGATCCTGGCAACGCTTACGGGGAGAAGGAGCGAAACCGAAAACCCCATGGTGGTGAGCGTGGTCAAGCGGTTTAAGTCATCCACCGAGAAATTGAAGTCTTTGAAGAGACTCCATGATCAGGAGCAGAAAATGGCTCCCGAATTCCTCCGGCTTTTTTAAAGGTATGTCTTATTACAGGACTAGCTATCGATGAAATCACTTACGCAACCAGCCGTATATACCGCACCGTTTAATCTCATCGCTGCGGCCAATTTCTTTACGGTCTCCAGTCTGGGATGCTTTTACTTTTTTCCCATCTTCATTATAAACCACGGGGGCTCGAAGGCGGATATCGGAATTATCATGGGCGCCAGCGTGCTTTCTTCGGTCCTCTGCCGGTCGTGGATTTCAGAGATGGTCGACCGGTTCGGACGAAAACGATGCTACGGTGCCGGTTGCATCGTCAACGGTGTCCTGGCACTCAGCTACCTACTGTTTCACGGGGTCCTTTCCGGATTCTATGTCCCTCTTTTGCTTGTCCGACTTCTTCACGGTGTCGGACTGGCCATCTGTTTCACGGCCGGATTCACCTTCGTTGCGGACATTGTGCCCGAACAGCGCTTAAATGAGGGAATCGGCATGTATGGTGTGACGGCACTGGTGGGAATGGGCATTGGCCCGGTGATTGGGGAGTTGGTCGTTCGGGAGGCGGGGTTTGATTTGTTCTTTCTCACTGCCGCAACCATGTCATTTCTGGGGTTTTGTCTCCAACTCCCGTTACGGGATTCCTTCGATCATCACCTGAGTGGATCGGAAACTTCCTTTTTCACCGTCCTGGGCAGAAAAAAGATGCTGTTGGTTACGGTCCTGGCGCTTCTTTTCGGTTTGGGCATGGCAGCCTTCAGCAATTTCGTTTCCCCATTTGCCCGGGAAAAGCACATCACGTTCATCTCACTTTACTATGTGGCATACTCTTCCGCCGCAGTATTTACGCGGTTTTTCGGCGGACGTCTTGCCGATCGGGTGGGTGAAGGACGCATCATTCCGTACGCCTTTTTGATTACCGGTGCCGGTTTTCTGGTGCTGATGGCCTTGGGAGGGGATTATATCCTCATGCTGTCGGGTCTCATGAGCGGATGTGGCCACGGCCTTCTTTTTCCTTCCATGAATGCGTTTGCACTTCGCAACGAACCAAAGGGCATTCGGGGCAAAATCAACGGTATTTTCACTGGGGGAATCGATGCGGGCGTCTTTTCAGGGTCCATCATTCTGGGCTACGTGGGGGAATGGGGGGGTTCCAAACCCTCTTTCTCCTGGTGGGCGTTTCCCTCTTCGCGGGATTTGTGATTTACCGCTTGAAGCCGAAGAATTGACATTGTGGAAGACGCAAATACTCTTTCCGAGAAAACGGCCCAATGAATTTGGAGAGAAGAATCATAAAACTGCAGGAGACCAACCGGAAAGAAGGTCTTATGCGGAACAAGACCCTCTGTGCTATTGCAACCGTGAGCGAATCGGGTCCTTGATGTCTGTTTCGTTTTCCACGGCTGCGGCGACGGCCGCCCTCACACCGCTAACCTGAGTTTCTACCGACATGCTGGGCATACCCAGATTGATTTCCAATGCGGCAGTGGCAGGCAACGCCGGAAGATGAATCCAGCCCGCACGGATGGGTAGGCGCTTCCGGGCAATATGATGGAGCACGCCGTACATGAGCAGATTGCAACCGAAGGTAGCGGCCGTGTCGGAGATATCGGCGGGGACACCCGCACGGCGCATGGCTTGGACCATGGCGCGGATCGGCAATGTGGCGTAATAGGCAACCGGCCCTCCGGGCACGACCGGTTTGTCCTGTGGCCGCGAGTCGGAGTCATCACCCATATCGTAGCGTGTCGCGTCTATCAGGTTTTGAGCGAGACGCTCCACGGTGATCATGCTCCGCCCGCCATACTCACCCATCATAATCACCATATCGGGTGAAATCCGGTCGATTTCATCCGTCACCACACCCACCATTTTATCGAAAAAGTTTGGCACAATCACTTTGCCGATGGTTGCTCCCCCCACGGTCGCTCCATCCAGTACTTCTGCCACTGCTTTGGAAGGATTGGCGGAGCTGCCCGCCCAATCTCCAAAACCCGTCATCAGAATTTTCTTCATTTTTCTCTCCCGGTTGAGGTTTTAACGCATCGGTCTTTATGGCGTTACGTAAATTGACCAAGAACGGACGTGGAAGGCTGTCAAGAATCTAAGGGAAACTATATCCAAATTAAAGGAAAACCACAAAGAACTTCAAGCAAAATCGTATCAATCATCACGGATCCTCGTTAACGCCATGGATAGAACCCAAGATTTCGCACACATCTAACAAAACATTCATATTTTTTGAATGTGCCGGTACTTGAATAGCGGTGAGACTGGCTCTGTTGAAGTTTGAAGATGCATGCTGATAACCTTATGCTTCGGATCCTGAAAGGAACGTTATGAAAATAGATCTGCACGTCCATAGCAAGTTCTCAACCCGGCCTTCCCAGTGGGTTCTGCAAAAGATCGGCTGTCCCGAAAGCTTTACGGACCCTTTCAGGCTTCGGGAGATTGCTTGCAAAAAGGGCATGGCAATGGTGACCCTGACGGACCACAATACCATCAAAGGGGTTCTTGAAATCGCGCACCTGCCGGATGTCTTCATCAGTGAGGAGGTCACCACTTATTTCCCTGAAGACGGCTGCAAAGTCCATGTGCTGGTCTTTGACATCAGCGAGCAGCAACACAATGAGATTCAGCGGGTTCGGTTTAGTGTTTTCGATCTGGTGAAATTTCTGAGAGCAGAAGGCATCGTTCATGTCATTGCTCATCCCCTTTATTCCACCAATGATCTTATGAATGCCGATCACTTCGAGCAATTGCTTCTTCTTTTTAAAAATTTTGAGCTGAACGGAGCAAGGGATGAAAGTCAGAACAAAATCCTCAAGGGCATTCTGGCCGGTCTCGGGCCTCGGGACATGGAGAGGCTTTCGGACAAACACGGCATTGAGCCTGCCTTCAAGGAGCCCTGGAAAAAAAATCTTACGGGCGGTTCCGACGACCACAGTTCCCTCAACATCGCCTGTAAGTACACGGAGGTGAACGCCGCCCGAACATTAAAGGAATTTCTTGAAGGTGTTGATAAAGGCGGGTCTCTTCCCCACGGGAACGAAGCAACGCCCCTCACCATGGCATATAATCTGTACAGCATCGCCTATCAGTTTTACAGAAAGAAATTCGCGTTGGATCGCTATATTCACAAAGATATCTTTATGCGTTTTCTGGACAATTTTCTCTCCAGCCACAATCATAAATCAGGCCTCAAATCCAGGATCTATTTCTTTATAAACACGCATCGGCAAACCAAAACTCCCGATAACACCGCAAGCATCAAGCAACTGCTGCGTCACGAGACCCAGAAGCTGATATTGCGCGACAACGACTTTTTGTCCATGGCAAAACTTGGAGATACGAAGGAGGCAAACCTTGATGAAAAATGGTTCGAATTCGTGCATCATATTTCCAACGGGACGCTTCTCCACTTTCTGAATCCTTTTATGGATCATCTCTCAGGTGCAAATGTTTTTGATATTTTCAGCTCCTTGGGTTCCGCGGGGGCGCTTTATTCGCTGCTGGCACCCTACTTCTTGTCTTTTTCATTGTTTGCCAGGGATCGGGAAGTCGCAGAAAAAATCAGACTTCGGTTCGCCCAAAACGGGGTTCCGCAAATCCAAACCGTCGATGCCATGAATGTGGCGCACTTCACGGACACCTACTACGAAATCAACGGGGTCGCCGCCACATTGCAGCAACAAGTGGTTCATGCGAAAAAAACCAAAAAAAATCTGACGGTTATCACCTGTGAGGATACGTCGCATCCTCATGTAAAGGGCGTCAAAAATTTTACGCCCATCGGTGTTCACCGTCTGCCCGAATACCCTGATCAAAAATTGTTTTATCCCCCTTTCCTGGAAATGCTCAGGTTCTGTTACCGGGAAAAATTCACCCATCTTCATTCTGCGACACCCGGTCCCATCGGCCTGGCCGCTCTTGCCGTTGCGCACATCCTCAAACTGCCCATTGTCGGCACCTACCACACGGCACTTCCCCAATATGCGGGTTATCTGACGGACGATTCCGCAATCGAAGACCTCATGTGGAAATATATGCTGTGGTATTATGAACAGATGGACTTTGTCTATGTCCCCTCCAAAAGCACCGGCGATGAACTCACCGCCAAAGGACTTCCACCTGAGAAAATCCGCACCTTTCCCCGTGGCGTGGACACAGAACGGTTTCATCCATCAAAAAAAGATCTTCAATTCCTGCAGCAATATGTAGATGTGGGTACCTTTAAACTCCTCTATGTGGGTCGCGTGTCCAGAGAGAAGGAACTTCCGTTGCTGGTACAGGTGTTCAAGAAGCTTTCTCGATCCATCAATCATATATCGCTCGTGGTGGCGGGAGACGGCCCTTACCTGGAGGAAATGAAAAAAGCGCTTGCGGGAACCCGTTGCTGTTTTACCGGCGCCGTCATGGGGGATGCGCTGGATAAACTGTACGCCTCCTGCGATCTTTTTGTGTTTCCAAGCACCACGGATACCTTTGGCAATGTGGTCCTTGAAGCGCAAGCCTCACAACTTCCCGTCATTGTCACGAACGCAGGCGGCCCCCAGGAAAACCTGATACCGGGGAAAACGGGCATCGTGGTTCCGGCCCATGACGGGCCTGCCCTTACGACAGCTGTCAAAGCCCTGATAAGATCCCCTGAAAAGCTGGCGCAAATGGGTCAAGCCGCCCGCCGATATGCGGAGGGTCGCTCTTTTCAGAGTGCTTTTGAAAAAACCTGGAAGATGTACGAGGATAAAGAAATCAATGGCGCAACGTATCAAGACCCTCTGGCCAAAGCCGTTTGAAAGAATCCTCAACAGGTGGTCATCGATCCAACAAACATCCATCTCATCATATGCTAACATTTTTCTAACACATTCCGCTTATGAAACTATTGGGACCCTCCGGCCAAATTGTGCCCCGCGGGGTTCATGTATAAGCCGTGTATGATTTTCCGGCGGGTAATGTGGAAAAGGGGTAGCCGGCATGGCGCAACAACACTTGTTAAAAATCGCGGACACGTTCCATACCGACGGCGAAGGATTCATTGGATTGGGAAATCAAGGCCACGCTTTGGATGAAAACTGTGTTGAACTTCTTGACATTATGCGTCGGAAACGTGTCAAGACCGTCTTTCAGCCCATTCTTGATCTTCAGAGTGGAGAAGTCTACGCCTACGAATGCCTGACGAGAATCAAGGGCCAAAGCTGCTTTTCCGGTCCTGAGCCACTATTCGAGACCGCCGCTCGCTGCTCTCTCACCGAAGAACTTGAAGCCCTTTGCCGCTCCCAAGCCATCAGGACTGCTCAAGAGATGGGCATCACCACGCGCCTCGCCCTGAATGTATCACCTTCCCTTTTCCAGGAACACGGCCTCCAGAGTGCTTGCAGTTTATCCGAAGACAGCGAACTTTTCGCCCTTGGCGAAAAAATTATTCTTGAGTTGACCGAGAAATGTACCATTCAAGATGCGAAGCGTTTCAAACATACCCTTAACACGTTCAAAAGAGAAGGGCTGCAGATTGCCATTGATGACCTGGGAGCGGGTTATGCGGGGCTCAGGATGCTGTCTGAGATCGAGCCAGCGATGGTTAAAATCGACCGATTTCTCATTTCCAATATTGCCAAATCAACCAAAAAACGAATGCTGGTGGAGTCTGTGGTCTCTTTCTGCCACAAAATCAATGCCCAGGTGGTCGCCGAAGGTATTGAGACGCAAGAGGACCTGTCGGTTATCCTTTCCATGAGCGTCGATCTGGCCCAGGGTTTCTATCTGGGGCCACCGGCGGCATCTCTCACGGAATGCCTTCCTTCGGCAAAGGCGCTGATTCTCCAAAAACGCGAAACCGCGCCTGCCGTCAGAATGGATGAACGCAGAATCGGTTCCCTCTCCCAGCATGCAGTACCCGTGGAGGCGAACCAATTAACGGAGAAAGTCATTCATCTGTTTGAATCGGATGTTGATCTCACGTCCATTCCCATTGTGAGAAATCGATTACCCGTTGGGATTATCGATAAAACACGACTTTTTTTCAGACTGGGGAAGCAGTTCGGATTCTCGGTCTACAGCCGCAGACCGGTTGAAATGGTTATGGAACCCGCACTGATATTCGAATCCGAAACACCCCTTGAAAAGGTCTCCGAAAAGGTTCTCGATCGCGATGAAAAATCCTTTCACGATTCCATCATTGTGGTTCACCATGGCCTTTATGTGGGAATTGTCAAAATACGCGCCCTTTTCGAGCGGATCTCCCGGCAACGGCTGCTTCTGGCCATGCAGGCCAATCCCCTGACCGGCCTGCCGGGAAACAACTTGATAAAGAGTGAAATCCTTCAGCGTCTGAGTCAAAATCATCTGTTTTCGGTCCTTTACTTTGATCTGGACCATTTCAAGCCCTTTAATGACCAATTCGGATTTGAACAGGGGGACCAGGTCATCCGTTTTATGGGAACGCTTTTGAAGGATTGTGCACATGAATGGGATTTGAGAGCGTTTGTGGGCCACATCGGTGGCGACGATTTCGTCGTGGTTTGCCGGGCCCGGAGCATTGAAAGCCTTTGCGAAAAAATTCTTGCCCGATTCCGGGAAGGTGTGAAAGAATTTCATGATCCCGACAGTGTAGCAAAGGGCTATTATGACAGTCTTGACCGTAATGGGCAGCGTAGGCGATTTCCGCTTTTAAGCGTTTCAATTGCCGTTGTTACAACATCAAGCCGTTCCTTTGCTTCTTATGGCCAACTGGTATCGGTGGCATCGGAAGTGAAGAAAAAGGCCAAGAGTATTTCCGGCAACAGTTTTTACCTGGATCAGCGACGGACCTAACATCGCGTGAATCTGAGACCATGAGGATAAGGGATCGGCATGGTTAGCTTTATCTTCCTGTCTGGGGCAATCTACTTCGGAACGGCATTCCTATTGATATTTCTGGGCAAGCCTAAAAAACAAGGGTCCCAGCCAGACGGTCTGGCCTTTAGGGAAGTTTATCGGGATTACCGGGGATTACCCGAATTGAAACAGTTTACCGCACAGGACGGCAGCCGGCTGAGTTATCGACATTATCCGGCCCGGTCCGACAAAATGCTTGTTTTGATACACGGCTCCGGCTGGCACAGTCAGTATTTTCTGCCCCTGGCACGGTTTATCAGCGACGCGGGTTTGGCCCAGGTATACATCCCCGATTTGCGAGGGCATGGGAGTTTCCCTAAAAGACGGGGCGATGTGGATTATATCGGCCAGTTGGAAGAAGATCTGGCGGTTTTTATTGCCATGATTCAAAAACTGAAGTTTCACAGAAAATGCCCCCGGCTTGATCAGCCGACCATGCGCAGCAACGCCTCCAGGAAAGATTTTCGGGGCAGTTTGTTGTCTTGGTTGCAAACGGCATGAAAATCATCGCTCAATGCGGACTTAGCGATGATATGTCTCAGGTCGGAAAAGGCGAAACTGTTGCGACCCTTGACCTTGTGCCTGCGTTCGGGAATGTTTTCGAGCCGTGAACCATAGATCCAAATGATTGTTGCGGCCATTATGGAAAAATTGATGTGATTGATCACTGCCTGTGCATTGCGGGTTTGGCTTTTGCTGCTTCCAATGTCTTGCTTGATCTCCTTGAAACCCGACTCGATTTTCCACCTGGCCCCATAATACTCGATAATTTGCTCAACCGACAGCTCCAAGTCCGTGGAGAAGATTGCGATCCACTGTGTTTTTCGAAAGACCCAGACAACCCGGACAGGGCACTTGAGTGTTTTGAGCATAACGATTTGGGAGTATGCGTTGACTTCACGGTATTTTCCGTACAGGAAGACGTGATAGGTTGAAGCGTACGCCATGAATGCCGCCGCCATTTCAGCGCACGAACCCAACCTGCTGCCATATTTTTTGGGTCTTCCCGGCTTTTTGGAAGAACCGATCTTGGGGATGGAGTACAGTACGGTATTGGAACGTAATCTTGAAAGCAAATGAACAAAATTTCCGAGTTTAGTGCGGAGGGGTTTGAACAGGCCGTTATTTCCGAACCAGCTGTCACAAACGATTATTATGTCAACGCCGGCAAAGTGTTGAGCTACCTGAATTACCATCTCGACAGCTTGTTGGAGTTTGGTTTGGAAAGAAACGACCTTTCCGGCAACCCTCATATTGTCCGATTTGGCATTTATGGCCTTTTGGGGCAAATAAAATCGCTGTGAAAGGGGGAGACAAGCCCATCGTCCTTTGATGACCTTTAACAGACCAATAAGAACCACATTCTGTGCCCATGGATATTTGGATTGATTGTCCTTTGCGGCATGATCGAAGATATGAGAACATCCGAAGATGTTGCGACCTGTCTTTGGATTGATGAAATCATCTAATGCGATCATAAGTCGCCCATCGGACAAGGGGTCAGGAATGAGGTGCCATAAGGCGGCCCATAGGTTATGCCATGGTATTTTGTTGGAAGCCATAAAGGTGTAGAATCGACGTTTGTTAATGTTGAGCCCAAACAAGGTATTGAGGCAACGCAACACGTTTGAAGAGATAGATGAAGTGAAAGGGATGATGAAAGCCAGGATGGCATAAGAGAACCAGTGTGCTCGTTCCCTGCCGAGATTGGTGGAAGAAAAAGCATTTTGTAGAGGCTTTAAGATATCGTTTAGAATAAACATGTTGCCAAGCTCCTTTCCGATGGAATATCAATAAGTTGTGCGGCCGGGCAAGGTCGCATATTTTAGCGGGTGTGAATCCCGCCCCGGAAGGCTGGCCAGCCACTGGGTAGTGAGTCCTTGGATCGACGGGAGTAATCCCCGAGATTAAGCGTAGGACAGCGAGACGATAGGCCGTAAGCCATAAGGTTGAAGGGATTGAGCCTCGAAAGGATTAGTTGAGAGGGACGACGTTTTAACTTTGACGGAAGTCAAAATGACCATTGGCGAATGGCAAGTCAATGGCGCCTCTCCGGGGTCTGAGACCATGGCATGTCGGACATTGCGAATATGCGGCAACCCGGGAGGTTCTCTGCGTTCTTGCTTAAAAGCGAGTATGCCGGCCAACCGATAATAAAGGGAGAATGGCAAACGGGGCAGGGGAAGTCGGATGGCGTCGTAGTACCTGAGAAGGCGGGTAACTCCGCTGGAGGAAAGGACGTCACATGAGTAACAGTGTTGCGAGGACACATCATCTATGCTCAGAAATAGAGAAATGGTGGAAACGAAATTACAACGCATAGCGAGAGCCGCAAGAGATGATGCGATCACCAGTCTGTTCATCTGATGACAAGGATGCTGCGGGAATGTTTCCAGGAGCTGCGCAAAGACGCAGCATCTGGCATTGATAAGGTTACCAAGAAGGAATATGGGGAAAAACTTGGCGAGAACCTAAACGCTCTGGTCGGAAAATTGCATCGGATGGCGTATATTCCATTGCCGGTGCGCAGGGTGTACATTCCTAAACCGGGGAGTAGCAAGAAACGACCGCTGGGCATACCAGCCCTTGAAGATAAGCTGGTACAGGCGGGATTGACACGGGTGCTTTCGGCGATCTACGAGCAGGATTTCATTGACGATTCGTATGGATTTCGGCCCGGTCGCGGGTGTCATGACGCGTTGAGGGCACTCAGCAAAGAGGTTGAGGGATGCCGGGTTCACTATATTGTGGACGCAGATATCAAAGGGTTCTTTGATAATGTTGATCACGATTGGATGATTAAATTTCTCGGCCACCGAATAGCAGATAAACGAGTGTTGCGCTACGTCAAGCGGTTTCTCAAAGCAGGTATAATGGAGGAAGGCAAAGAGATTGCCAGTGACAAAGGAACGCCTCAGGGCGGGATTATTTCACCAGTACTTGCCAATATCTATCTGCATTACAGTCTGGACATCTGGTTCACGCGAGTGTTTCAGCAGGGCTGTCATGGCCAAAGTCGGATAATCCGTTACGCCGATGACTTTGTTGTATGTTTCGAGCGTGAGGCAGATGCGATACGGTTTCGAAAGGAACTGGATCTGCGACTTTCCAAGTTTGGCCTTGAGATATCGCCTGAAAAGACGAAGACCATCGAATTTGGTCCATATGCACAATCCAAGGCCGATAGCCGCGGTGGCAAGGCGTCTACCTTTGATTTTCTTGGATTCACGCACTACTGCAGCCGGTCCAGGAACGGCAGGAAATTCCGGATGAAACGGATCACTTCTCGCAAGAAGTTTACCGCCAAAATTCGGATGTTTAGGGATTGGCTGAAAGCCAACCGGACCCTGCCGACCGATGAGCTAATGGGTAAGGTAGGCTCGAAATTGCAGGGACACTTTGCCTACTACGGAGTCACGGACAATTCAAAAGGTCTCAACCGGTTTTCCTATGAGGTTCATCGTCTGTTGTTCAAATGGCTGAACAGGCGAGGTAAACGAGGGTGTATGAACTGGGAGAAGTTTAACCTACTTCTTAAAAAGTTTCCTCTGCCGCAACCCCGTATTACGGTAAACCTTTTCGCTTAATCGTGAAGCGTACTCATGAGGAGCCGTGTGCGTAAATAGCGCAAGCACGGTTCTGGGAGGGGCCGGGGCCAACTGCTACCAATCTCATGTGGTCTTATGATACGTAGTAGCCGCGTGCGGCGAGGGCGTAGTCTGAGGCATATTGCGTTAAGGTTGCTGAAGAAACCGGTCTACTCGACGTTATCGAATCCTATCACGAGATGGAGCGAATTTCAAGGGTAAAAAGTTAAATAACTAGTTGAATTTATTGGCATAAAAATTGAAAAAATTTTCATTTTTCGTGCCAAAATTCTCTGCGCATAATAAAAAAAATGCGCGGAACCGGCTGGAAAAATTGGAAAAGGTTCAAAAACGGTGAAACTTTAGTTCAAAAAGACGGCCATGAAAAAACCGTCATCCTGGGAGGGCATTCATCCGGCGGCGGGTTGGCCGTGCGCTTTTCGGGCAGTAAATACCGACACCTGGTCGACGCTTATCTGCTGCTCTCCCCCTTTCTCAAATATAATGCGCCCACCATGCGCACCAATTCAGGCGGCTGGGCCAACCCCTATACGGGCCGCATCATCGGTCTGACCCTGCTCAACAACGTGGGTATTCGCGGTCTCAATCATCTGCCGGTCATTGATTTCAATATGCCGAAGGAAGTCCGTGACGGAAGCGAAACCCTCACCTATTCCTATCGGCTGAACACATCTTACGCGCCGTCCAATTACAAAAAAGACCTTGCCAAAATCTTCCAGCCTCTTCTGGTTGTGGTGGGCCAGGCCGATGAAGCCTTTCTCCCGGACCGATTTGAACCGGCCATCACACCCTTTGCAAAAGCTCAAGTGACACTTCTCAAAGATGTAACCCACATGGGTGTGGTGGTGGGGCCGGAAGTGCGTCCGGTCATTGAAGATTGGCTTCAACGTATCAGCGGCTGATGGGCGTCAGGCTCAGTGCACCATCCCTGGCTTGGTTTCTTCCCCGATCGTCCAGGGGGACAAATCCCTTATCCACAAGATACCCGTCAGGACCGATGGCGCGCTCGCTGGTGGTCTCATAAAGGAATTTCTGAAGGCCCGGAACAGCTTCCACATGAGGAATCTTCACGTATAAGTAGATGGGTCTTGAAAGGGGATAGGCCCGGGTGGAAATGGATTCGAGGGTTGCGGGCACACCGTTAACGGCATTGGCCATGAGGCGATCCGTGTAGTCCCGGTAGACCGCATAGGGCAGAAAAATAAAGGCGTTGGGGTTTTGTGAGAGCCAGTGGAGCATCTGAGAGGTGTGCTTCAGGGCTTTTACGAAATTTTTGGAATAGGGCCTGAACATTCGACATACACGAAAACTTTCCTGCTCATCCAGCAGCAAAATGGCGGGGAACGATTCGCAGCCCTTGATCATCACCAATTGCACCACCGCATCTTCAACTGGAGAACCCGGTTGCGGACGCATGATTTCTATGGGCATATCCGGAAGTTCTTTGTCGATCCGGTTCCACCGTGCGTATGGGTTGGAGACAACCCGGCCCTCTTTTTGAACTTTTTCAGCCATGGCATTAAAGAGCTGGGAAATAGTAAAATTATGTTGTGGCGATGCTTTGGGATTCGTCAGCACAACGGCATCAAGGCCGATGACGATTTCGGTGACCGCATCCACACCGTGTTTTTCGCAGAAGGCCCATTCGCTTTCGGTCATGGGCCTGGGGGTGGCCACAATGTCGGGGAACTGAAAGGAAACCCCCGACCCGAAAAGCCGAAAACCTCTCCCCGTACCCGTGTCTTCGATGGAAGGGGGTGGAAAATCCCAGTGATGGGAAAAGTTCTCCGCAATAATTTGCATAAAGGGCAGTACCGAATTGGATCCGACGATTCGGATTTGATCCCGAGCATGGGCTGAACCGATGCATAATACAAAAACGGCTCCGGCAATGATCAAATTTCGCATGAGATGGCGCATGATATATCCCCGCTCTTACCACATGGCGTTCTTTACCTGCTTTTCATTTTCCGTGGTACATATGTGCAGTGATGATGAAATGGACGTTTTCGGCCAGGTTCTGAATATGATCACCGATCCGCTCACAGCATCGGGCAACGAACATGAGCGCCGTAAAGGGTTTTGCATGCTCTGCCTCTCCGGTCATGAACTCTCTAAGATCCTTCAAAAGCCGGGCGTAGGCCTGATCGATGGCGTCATCATCGTGCCAAACCTTTCGGGCCAGATCAGGGTCACCGTTTTGATATGCGGTCATGACGCTGGAGAGCATGGTTTTGGCCTTTTCAGTCATTTTGATGATGCCTTCCACGGGTTTTTGAACGTCCGCACTGTTGAGGTCCATGGAGTGGCGCGCAATATTGGCCGAGTAGTCGGCGATCCGTTCCAGATCGGAGGCCATTCTGATACCCGAAACGATATTGCGAAGATCCAATGCCAGGGGCTGTCTTCTGGCGAGCATGGCAAGGGTCAACCGGTCAATCTCTTTTTGCAGTGCGTCAATGGGGGCATCGTCGGCCATGATCGCTTCCGCTTGCGAACTGTCCCGTGATATGACCGTCTCCAGTGCACGGGTCAACTGCCGGAGTGCCATTCTTCCCATCTGCAAAACCTGGGACTTCAGCAACTGGAGTTCCTCGTCATAGGATCGCACGATATGTCTGCTGTTCATGAATCGTTCCTTTCCTCATATAATCCATTATGGCATCATCAACCGAACCGGCCGGTGATGTAATCTTCCGTAAGTTGATGCAGGGGATTGGTGAAGATCTGTTCAGTGGGTCCGATTTCAATGAGATCCCCCAGATGAAAATAGGCCGTCCGCTGAGATACGCGCGAAGCCTGCTGCATGGAATGGGTGACGATGGCAATGGAAAAGTGGGACCGCAGTTCGTCAATCAGATCTTCAATGATGGCGGTGGCAATGGGATCCAGGGCCGAACAGGGTTCATCCATGAGAATCACTTCCGGGCTGACCGCAATGGTTCTGGCGATACAGAGACGCTGTTGCTGGCCGCCGGACAACCCCGTTCCCGGCTGATCCAGCCGATCTTTCACTTCTTCCCACAAACCCGCTTTTCGAAGGGATTCTTCCACCAGTTCATCGGTCTCGCTTTTTGATTGCACAAGGCCGTGAATCCGAGGCCCGTAAGCGATGTTATCGAAAATCGATTTGGGAAAGGGGTTCGGTTTCTGAAAGACCATCCCCACCTGGGCCCTGAGTTGCACCACATCCACCTTGGGTTCATAGACATTTTGATCATCCAGCAGAATCTCGCCCGTTATCCGGCATATTTCGATGGTGTCGTTCATGCGGTTCAGACATCTTAAAAAGGTTGACTTTCCGCAACCGGACGGCCCGATCATGGCGATGACCTCGTTGCGCCCGATGTCCAGGGAAACATCATGAATGGCATGTTTTTCGCCATAATAGACGTTGACATTGCGGCAAACCATTCGCGGGTCGTCGACCACCGCTTCTCCCACCGTGGATCGGTCTTCCCGGCTCACCAGGCGCCGGCCGCTTTTTTCAGGCTTATCGCTGCCTCCGCTTGCATCTACTTCTTTCGTGGGGGCCAAAAGATATTCCTCCTAAAATGAGCTGTCAGCATTCAGCCGTTAGCTGTTAGCCCGGCAACCACTAGACCAGGTGCTAACAGCCAAAGGTCAATTGCTTCTCTCGCCAACTATTTCAAATCATCACAGGAAATGGTTGTCAAACTCTGGACGACCTTCCTGTAATATTCACGTTCCTCTTCCGGCATGGGGATCATTCCCTTGTCTGCCAGATAACCGTCCGGTCCCCAGGCCTTTTCGCTGGTAAACTCCTCCAGATACTCCTTGGTACCGGGAATTACCTGAATGTGGGCCTTTTTCACGTAGAAAAAAAGAGGCCGGGAAAGAGGATAGCTCCCGTCGGCAATGCTGTCAAAGGTGGGCGGCACGTTGTCGATGAAGGACCCCTGAATCTTGTCGGTGTTCTGATCCAGAAAGCTGAAGCCAAAAATACCCAAAGCATCCGGATTGGCATTCAACTTCTGCACAATGAGGTTGTCGTTTTCACCGGCTTCCACATAGGCGCCGTCTTCCCGAATGGTATGGCAGATGGCTTTATACTGCTTTTTGTCCTTCCTCTTCATGGCCTTGATCCATTTGAAACTTTTACCGCCGGGCTCCATACCCAGTTCCACGAAGGCATCCCGGGTTCCGGAGGTGGGAGGCGGTCCCAGAACTTCGATCTTGATGGCGGGAAGTTCGGGATTCACGTCTTTCCAGGTTTTATTGGGGTTTAAAACGAGCTTTTCAGCCCCACTGGGATCGGGCACGTCCTTGGCCAGGGCCAGGAAGATGTCTCTCTGTGTCAATTTGAAGGGCGCCGTCTTTTTGGAGTTGGCCAGAACGATACCGTCGTAACCGATCTTCACTTCAATGACATCTTTTACGCCGTTTTTCTCGCACATGACACACTCACTCACTTTGATGCGGCGTGACGCATTGGTGATGTCCGGGTGTTCCACACCCACGCCGGCACAGAAAAGCTTGAGCCCGCCGCCGGAACCGGTGGATTCAATCTTGGGCGTGTTGAATTTACTCGTTTTCCCGAATTGCTCCGCCACAACCGTGGCAAAGGGATAAACCGTGGAAGAACCCACGATGGCCACGGTGTCACGGGCCACTGCGACACCCGCGCTTAGAACAAATGCAACCATTAAAGCCAATACACAAATCCGTTTCATCTTTCTTCCTCCTTCTACGGGCGATGAATGTTTCGCCCATGTTTTGATTTAGCCGCAGGCAGATGCCGGCGGCCGCCAAACTGCGCTATATGGAAACAGTGTTCAAAATGACTTCTCAATCAGCCATTTTTTTGAACACTGGGATCACCATCTGCGTTCGAATTTCTTTCGCAACAGGACAGCCGCGCTGTTCATGAAGATCAAAAACGCCAGCAAAACCATGATGGCGGCGGACGTGAGAGCGGTAAAAGCGCGCTCGGGGCTGTCGGCCCATAAGTAGATCTGAACGGGCAGCACCGTTGCCGGATCCGTAAATCCGTGGGGAACGTCCACGATGAACGCCACCATGCCGATCATCAAAAGCGGCGCCGTCTCCCCCAGTGCCTGGGCCATTCCGATAATGGTGCCCGTCATCATGCCGGGCATGGCCAGAGGGAGCACATGGTGCGACACCATCTGGGTTTTGGAGGCCCCGATCCCCAGGGCCGCGTCCCGAATGGACGGCGGCACGGACTTGAGCGATGCGCGGCTGGCAATAATAATGGTGGGAAGCGTCATAAGGGTCAGCACTAGGCCGCCCACCAGAGGGGTGGAGCGGGGAAGGCCGAAAAAATTGAGAAAAACGGCCAGCCCCAAAAGACCGAAGACGATGGAGGGGACCGCCGCCAGGTTATTAATATTTACCTCGATCAAATCGGTCCATTTGTTCTTGGGCGCGAATTCCTCCAGGTACACGGCAGCGGAAACACCGATGGGAAAAGAGAGCAAAAGGGTCACCACAAGGGTGTAAAAGGATCCCATGACCGCCCCCCAGATACCCGCCAGCTCCGGTTCCCGGGAATCACCACCGGTAAAAAATGCGGTGTTGAACCTTTTTTCCAGCCGGTCCTCACCGGACAACTTGTCAATCCAGGTCAGTTGCTTGTCCGTCAGCCGTCGCTCCGATTGAGGAACATTCCGCTCCATCTGCCCTTTCATGAGCATGTCCACATCATCGTTGGCCGGCACCCAGACGGAAACGGTTTTTCCGATGACGCCGGGATCCGCCATGGCCAGCCGGCGAAGCTGGAAGGCGGCGCCTGAACTCACCAATCCATACAACTGCCGTTTCTCCCGACGGTCCTCCACATTAGGAAAAAGCCCACGGAGCGATTTCTTGACCAGGCCGCTGTAGTTCGCTGTTGAAAGGGTCTCCTTTGAAATGCTTTCAGGGTCGAAGGTGATATCCAATTTGACCACCGTTCTGAAAAATGCGGAATAGCCCGTCCCGATAATGCTGATGAAAAGCAGCGCCAGAAAGATAATGCTGACCAGGATCGCACTCAACCCATAGATCTTAAAGCGCTTTTCCGATCGGTAGCGTTTGTTCAAGCCCCTTTTGACAATATCGATGGTTCTTTGGTTTTTTTCCATGAATACACCTGCAACGCTCCTTATTCGTATTGTTCCCGATACTTACGCACCACATACAGCGCAATGACGTTCAACACCAGGGTGATCAGAAAGAGCACCAATCCCAGGGCAAAAGCCGCCAGCGTCTTGGGACTGTCAAACTCCTGGTCCCCCACCAGAAGGGTCACGATCTGTACCGTCACGGTGGTCACCGCCTGAAGCGGATTTACCGTGAGATTGGCGGCAAGGCCTGCCGCCATGACCACAATCATGGTCTCTCCGATGGCGCGGGAGGCCGCCAGCAGCACCCCGCCCACAATGCCCGGCAATGCCGCCGGAAGCACCACCTTTTTAATGGTTTCCGAGTGCGTTGCCCCCAGGCCGTAGGCCCCGTCCCTCAAAGACTGCGGAACGGCATTGATGACATCGTCCGACAGGGAAGAAACAAATGGGATAATCATGACCCCCATGACAAGGCCTGCCGCCAGAGCGCTTTCCGAAGAAACATCCAGACCCATGGAACCGCCGAACCCGCGGATGATGGGCGCCACGGTGAGGGCCGCAAAAAAACCGTAGACCACCGTGGGCACACCTGCCAGAATTTCAAGAATGGGTTTCGCAAAAGCGCGGAACTTTTTGCCCGCATACTCGGAAAGATAAATGGCGCTCATGAGGCCGATGGGTACCGCAACCACCAGGGCAATGGCGGAAATCACCGCCGTTCCCAGAAAAACCGGAATGGCGCCGAATGCGCCCGATGATCCCACTTGGTCCGCCCGAATGGCCATCTGGGGGCTCCAATCCAAACCGAACAAAAAATCGGTGATGGGAATGATGCGAAAAAAGCGGATGGCCTCGAAAAGCACCGAAAGAACGATACCGATGGTGGTAAATATGGCAATGGAGGAACACCCGATCAGAAACCATTGAATCAGCCGCTCCACCTGGTTTCTCGCCCGCAACCGGGGTGATATTTTGCGTTGCACCAGAAGCATGGCCAGAATGCTGGCGGCCAAGGCCGCCAACGTCAGGGCACCGTGTCCGATGGAGGTGAGTCGCTGGTAGTGATCCGCGGCCGCAATGAGCGCCGGGCTTTTTTCACCCGATATGATATTACCGCTCACCAGATTATGAATATCGTTGACCACCAGATTCAGCCGGTCTTGCGGAAGGTCCCGGATTTCAGGGGGTAGGCTTTCCACCACCAGATCCATCACCACATTGGGCCCCACCGACAGCCAGATAGCCATGATGATGAGTGCGGGAATGCCGCACCACAATCCTGTCAGTGCACCGTAATAGACCGGTTTGGAATGCATGTTTCGAACGCCCTGCGCCCTTTTTCCCACCAGTAGCGCCTTACGGCGGCCGAGGAAATAGCCCGCTACGGAAAGGATTAGAATGACAATGAAAAGTACAGTTGGGTTCATAGAGAAGCTCCCTAGAATGAGTACACCGTTACGAACTTGAAAATTTTTGGCGGATTCTAGGGGCTCCGGATTGTAGAGTGGTTAGGAATATATGAATTTTTTGTTAGTTTCAAAAACATCGGTGATTCCGATTTTCCCTTTAAAATGAAACCACTTGTCAACCAGCGATTTTCGTTTTGAGATTAATATGATTTCAGATCTTGACATGGAATTTTTGAAAAGGTAAACTCAAGATGAACTTTGGAATTATTAAGAATGGTCTCGCACTTTATCCGGAGGTATCCAATGGAATCGGTCATCAACACGAAAGAGCTTAGGGCCACGCTTCCAAAAATCGTGGAGAGTGTGCGTCGAGGAGAACAATTCACTGTGCTTTACAGGAGCCGACCGGCCTTTCGTATCGTACCCATTGATGAAATGGATTATCCGACTACGCCGCTGAAAAAAGACCCCCTGTATCGGGCCGGCGCACTGGGGGCATCGTCCGATGGCCTCACTTCGGAATCCCACGATAACCTGCTGTATGGTTCACCATGAAACGGTTGTTTGTGGATACGGCCGGCTGGATGTCCATGGCCGATTCCCGGGATCCCATGCACGTACCCTGCCGCAATACCCGGGACCAATGGCTTGAGGCAGGTGGGATGCTGATTCTTTCCAATTATGTGGTCGATGAAACCCTGACCCTGATCCGTGTGCGCCTCGGTCTTGAGGCCGCTGAACAGTGGTGGAATCAGGTGTGGGAAAGCCCGCGATGCCGGATGGAATGGGTTACACCTGACAGGGGGGAGCGAGCCTTGCGCTGGTTTTTCAAGTGGAGGGATCAACCCTTTTCCTTCACTGACTGCACGAGTTTTGTCCTCATGAAGGAACTGCAAATTCAAAAGGCTTTGACCACGGACCATCATTTCCGAACTGCCGGGTTCGAAATGCTTCCGGCTGGGTGATTGGTAATGGGGCAGTGTAATGCTGATATCCGGAATCAAGCTTTTGATCCCGAAAGCGGCTTTGGATTGCCCATTCCTGTTCGGAAATTAAAGCGTTTCATCGAAGAATTCCTGATGATCATTGATCCACTTCTTTATGATGTCCGCCATCTTTGGAACATCGGACCAAAGGGATCAGATCTCCTGCACGTCTGAGCACGTATAGGTCGTATTCGTCTGCTGGATCGGCATTCTTAGCGTGTAGGCGCTCGCCGCGAATAACGTTGGCGGTCACAAAAGGGTCTGTCTCATTCAGGTTTACAAGATCGACGCGGGATACGCAGAAAAGATCTTCCAGTGCCATTGCCAAACGGACTTTATCCTTTACGGACAGCGTTTTGTTGCCGGTGGGTTTGACACCGATATCCAGGTCCGATGGAGGCGAAATGGAAAAGCCAAATTGCTCATCCATCAACCATTTGAGGGCTTCTCGCGCATGGCTTCCAAAAGCGTAAACGATATCGATATCAAAATTCCGTGCCGTTTCGGAAAGTCTATCTGCTCTCGATTTTTTGCGCTTTCTCAAAGCAATCCCCTCCATGGGGTTTATGGAACCACGGATTTCCAAATAATGCAAGCAGTTCAACACCGACGAACTGCTTATTTAAGGGACTTTGGATTTTTTGCCGGTCAATAATCATAATTCCAGTTAAATCCAATGCCGGCACCGGATCGGGAACCTGCTTTGCTTTCGACGGTGAAATTGGGGGTGACGTCCACCTCCACAATGACATCCTGTTTTGCGTCAGTCAAGTCCTGTTCAACGCCAACATAAACCCGATCGGTAACATATTTCCCCAGTGTGACGCTGGGTCCGTTGACGTCGTCACTGCCATCGGAATTGCTGTTTCCGCTGTCGCCGCCGCTGAAACCGACGCGGTCCAGCCTCAGAAAACTTCGTGTTTTGCCGACCACATCGGGACCATATCCTCCGGCCAGTTCATTGACCGAGTAGGCCAGCTGAAGCGCCTGAAAGGTGTTCAGCTTTGCCACCGATTGCCCGAAAAGGATTTGCGCCATGATTTCATCCTGGGGCAGGGTCGGTTGTGAAGAGAGCTTCAGTTTGAAAGCATCGGCGGGTCCCGTAACAGCCACTTTAGCGGTGATTTCTCCGGCATCCACTTCCGTATTGATATTCAGGAAAGGGACCGGAGGCGTGGCGCCATCAAAAGCGATTTGTCCGCTGGTGACTTTAAAGGTCCGTGAAAGGAAGAGGAAGGTTCCTTTGACCACGTTTAACGTTCCACGGATGACCGGGTTGTCAGCGGGGCCTTTTACCCTCAGTTGTCCCTTGAACTCCACATCCAGCCCACGCCCGCGGACAAAAAACCGGTCGGGAATATTGACCGTTAGATCCATCTGTATCGGTGTGCTTGTTGTGGCTTCTGATTTCCTCGGTGTTTCGGATGCCGGATCATTGATGGTTGTAACGGGGATTACCGGCACATCGGGCGGGAAGCTTTTGGGAACGGCAATTTCCGTGTGTTCCAGATCGATTTGGCCGGTCAGATCCATGCGGTCTTTGTTTCCTTTCACATCCAGATTTCCACCGGCCGTAACGGAAAGGGTTTCCTGTCTCAAAAGGGTGGCGTTTTTCATGGCCAAGGCGATGTTCGTTTGAAAAGGCGGATCCACATGGGCTTGGCCATTAAGGGAAATTGTCCCGGTTTCTCCATCCGTGGCGGACAGGCGGGTCAGCTTCAGGACTCTGCCTTCGGCATCCAGGCGCCCCTCGATATGATCCAACAACACGCCCTGCTCCACATTTTCGTAACGTCCCTTGCTGATGGTTACACCGCCTTGCAGCGCCCATCTTTCAAGTGACCCGCCGATTCCCATGTCAATGTCCATTTTGCCCTGAAGGTTCTGATCGCTCATGGTCGGGAGCGTCTGAAGAAAAGCCAGATCAAATTTTCCCAGAAGTTTTCCCTCAACGTTGCCGCTTTTGTTCATATCAAAAGCAAAAGGCTTGAGCGATATGTGGGCGGGTATGCTCCCATTGGCCTTAAAGGGGGTGTTACCCAGGCCTGAGAGCTCCAGGTCCGCCAGCAACCGATCCCCATCCCGTCTGGAATTGAGTTTTGCATTCAACAAAATGGGTTCTTTCATATTCTGACCCATGATCTTGTATTCCTTTACGTGTATCCCCACACGCATTCCGGGATCCGTAAGAGGCCCTGAAAGGTCTAGGTTGAGCGCTACTTTGCCTTCCAGGTCCTGACCCACGAAGGGTTCCAGCAGTGACAGGGGCAGATCGGCAATGCTGATCTTGGCCGTTAAATTTTCCTGATCCATTTTGGCGGTGGCCTGAATCAGCCCCTTGTCCGTTTTCAATTGGAGGTTATCCATTGAAATCCGTCCGCTGTCGTCATAGGTCAGGGTGGCGGGTTTTTGAAGGTTGACGCGCAGGTTTTCGTACCCCCCCTTCAGAGAATCGAGATGAACCCGCCAAAGGTTTGTTTTGCCCACCCTTACTTTTGTGGAGAGAAAAAGGGGCGCCTCGGACGTGTTTTCGGCCTGTGTGTGGCTGGTGCCTTTGGTTCCGAGGGTGATCTCTGCATCCGACAAGGACCCTTTCGCATCCAGATCAAAGGTTTCCAGCTGCGACTTCCCCAAAGGGATATCCGTTGCTTTCAAGATCATTCGACCCTGCATTTTCCTGATATCATCCACCTGAGCCATCATTTTCAAAGTGGCTGCCCCGTAATCCTGGTATTTCAGATCGTTGAAGTCCGCATCCAGTTTAACGGATGTGTTGCTCCCTGGGGTGGCGGCTTTATCCGCTTCAATTTGAAATGTGCCTTGCCCTTTGGCGGCCACACCGGTGAGCGCCTGAACCAATGCGAGGGATGTGACCCGGCCTTTGACCCGTCCGGAAGGATTTTCCGTTTCCGGACTGAATTCAAGGGATGCATCCAGATCAATGCCCGGCACGTGAACCCGTGCATCTTTGACGGACAGGATTTTTCCGCTCCATGAAAAATCGCTTTTCACACTGAGGGGTTGATCCATGGCTGAAGCTTTTAGATGGATGTCTCCGGAGGGTTTCCGGGGCAGGCCGCTCGCTTTCAGCCGGGCATTCATGTCTTTGATTTCAAGGTCATTGATGTGAAGCTTCCGGGAGACGAGGGCCACCTGAGCGGAAAAATTATCAAAGGCCCCGGCGATTTTGCCTTTGCTTTCCATGTCCAAAAGGGGCAGGTCCTTTGCTTTTGATGGTCCGTTGCGGGAATTGTCGAGATTCATTTGATAGTCCACGTCGAATGTACCATCCTTCATGTCCAACCAGCCGCTGGAAGCCAGATGTGCCCGGGACCCTGATAGATCAACGGATTCCAGTTCGAGCCTGTTTCCCTGCAGTTCCGCACGTGCGGCAAGGATTACTTTTTCCCCCGCCAGATCGGCAGCTTCCGGAGGAAGCCCGGTAAGCTCTGATAACGCCAGGTTCAGTCGGGCGTTCAGATCAGCGGGACCGCTCCCTTTGACTTTTGCATCCATATCAAGAACGCCATCCACATGGGGCGTATCAGGCGGCATCAAGGCGGCAATGTGCGCCGCATGAACCTTCAGGTCGCCTGAAAGGCGTCCCTCTGCAAGCGCCATCAAAGCGTCTTTAACATGGACATCGACTCCCGGTAATGTGATGGACAGATTCTTAACCTGCCAGGTGGAAAAATCGGGGCTTTGCGCATCCATATGGATTTTGAGCGGCCCTTTGAGCTTTGGCGCCTGCTGAACCCGCAATTCCTGCGCGTTCACTGCCACGGAAGCACTTTTTAACCCGGTAAACCCTTTCATAAAAAATGCCCGGATTTTCAAGGTAATCCCGCTTAAATCCGCCTCCTGAGCTTTCAAACCGGCCAGCGACGTTGAGATGTTGACATTCGGTTCCATGAAAGGTCCGGCGGCGGAAATCCGTATGGGCGCAGGCGCTTCCAGGGAAATCCCGGTTCCCTTCAAAAGCGGTCTGGGGTCGACGCCCTCAATCCGGGCCTGTACGTCCATTGTTTCCTTTGCCAGATCGGCGATCCCTTTTAAAGCGATGATCATATCCCCGTTTTTGATCTTTAATGTGTCGAGCCGGACCTCCTTTTCAGAGGAAAGCGAAGCATTCAACGCTAAATCGACCTGTCCGGAGGACATCATTTGTGCCAGTTGGGAAGGCACGATCCGAGCATCGGCCGTGATCTGTCCATTCAGTTTCAGGGTGGCGGCCTTTTGTTTACTGATGTCGTATTGCAGCGCGGTATTTCCATATCCGCCCACACGGAGATGCAACTGACCCTTGATGTTTGAAACAGGCCCCTTTGCAGTTGCGGAAAGTTCTATTCCTTCAAGGTCTTTCAGACCCGAGAAGCCTGTGATCAGCCCTCCCGGGGCTTCATGGTAGGCGGTCTCCGCCGTCAGGTATGCCGTTTTCAAATCATAATCGGCTTTCAGGGTGAAGGCGTTATCCGCACCGTTTAAATCCTTCAGGATGGCGTTTACTTGAATGTTGCCGTCGGCGGTTTCCGCTCGTGAGTTCAGGCTGAACCGCATGGGCCGGCCTGTCAGTGCTTCTCCTATGTCAATACGCTCCAGCCCGACTTCCTGAATCAGTATGGGCGGCAGTGAAGGAAAGGTGCTTTCCGGGGGTGATGATTCTTTTTGAGGAGCGGATGCTTGTGATTCGGGCAGACGGGAAATGGTCAGATGTTTCATCTTAAGCCATTTGACATTGATTCGGCCCCGTAAGAGGTCCCGGGGCTTCATGGCAAAATCGAAATCGTTTGTTTTGAGCCACGGGCCTTTTTTATCGGAAATTGCTGCTTCTTTCAAAGTGATAGAAAAAGGGAGCAACCCGTCGAGCCCTTGTAGCCGGACCTGATAGTCTTCCGTTTTGGAAGTGATGTCGGCTATCAGTCCAGCCAGCCGATTTTTGGCCCAGGGCGTTTGAAGCAGGCTCCACAAGAGAATTACCAGCAGAAGAAAACCACCGATGGTCAGCAAGCCCCATTTAACCAGACGACGGATGACGGATCGCTGACCGCGACTGGCGGATTTCCGAACGCCTTTTTCCGACTTCTGTCCTCTGTCCTCTGTCATCCGTCTTCCGTCTCTTAAAACGATTGCCCGATACTCACATAAAACTGGTAATTGCTGTCAACGCCTTCCCGTTTTCTGAGGGGAACCGCCACATCCAGCCGAATGGGTCCGATGGTGGTGTAATACCTCAGGCCGAGACCCGCCCCGTAGAGCATTTCCTGATCACTGAAATCAGGAACCGTGTCCAGGTATGCGGTTCCGGCGTCCAGAAAGGGAACCAGTCCGAAGGATTCGGTAATTTTGAAGCGTAACTCCAGGGATCCCGTGAGCATCGAGAGTCCGCCGAGAGGGGTATCTCCCTGCAGCGGTCCGGCCAGCTGATACCCGTACCCCCGTACGGAGCCGCCGCCCCCCGGATAGAAGCGAAGGTCGGCCGGCATGTCGTCGTGATCGATGCCGTAAATCTGTCCGAATGTGGCACGAACCGCCAAAACCACCCAGTCGCGGCGATTGAAATTGTAATAGGTGCTGCCTCCCAGGATATAGCGGAAAAAGCGGATATCACTCTGGGGGATATCCAGATAGGGGGCCATGGTCAGAGATAAATGATACCCCTGGACCGGATTAAGGATATTTTTCCGCGTATCCAGACCGGCGCTCAAAGGCACATAGAACAGCTGGTATGTGTTACGCGTATCAAAGGCATTTTCCTTGACCCGGGCCAGGTGAAAGCCCAAGCCCCCGCCGGCACTGAAGGTCTTGGTGAACTGCTGTTGCAGCATGACCGTCGTATCCACCGAGTTGGCATCATAGCCGGGGGTGGTGTCATTGCTGAACTGAATCCCGGCGATGAACGTGTTGTCCCGATTCAAAAACATGGGTTTGGAAAAACGCAGGGCCCCTGTCCTTGTTTCCTTGTTCAGTTTGGCGCTGACCGTCAATTTTTCAGCCATTCCGAAAAAGTCTCTGTGGGTCCAGCTGCCGTTGAACCCGGGACCGTAATCAGTGGTGTACTCCAGCCCCAGACGTACCGTTCGAGGGGCTCGTTCGCTCAATTCAACGGTCATGGGGAGCGTTCCTTCGGCATCCACTTTTCCTTTATTCTTGAAAGAAACAACGCCGAAGAGATTGGTGTCGAAAAGTGTCTGACGCGCTGATTTAATCAGGCGGATGTCATAGGGTTCGCCTTCTTTCCAGGGGATCAGCGCATATACATATTGATCCTCTAGACGTTTAAGGCCCGTTATACGGGTAGGTCCGAAACGGGCGCAGGACCCAGGCGACACCTGAAACGTGACTTCCACATGATTCGTTTTGAAATCGGCGATGACGTCGCGGTGGCTGATTTTCGGAAACGGGTATCCGTTTTGCTTGTAGCGGGTCAGAATACTTTCCCCGGCTTGGACCACCAGGCTGGCGCTATAAGGTTCGCCTTCAGCCAGTTTTACCGATTCGGGTGTCGGCGGCGATAGCACGTTCTCCGGTGCATCGGGGGCCAGATTGATATGGATTTTGGAAAAGGTAAACCGCGGTCCCAAATCCACTTCAAAACGAACGGTTAAAGGATGGGCCGTCGGGGGCGGAACGGCCGATGCTTCGGATTCCGGGTTGTCGGCGCTAAAGGGAAGTTGTTGATCCACAGCGGTATCTTCGCCACTTTCGGGCGGAATGATGTTAAACGTCACGGTTCCTCGAAAATATCCGAAAGAGCGCAGCGCTTTTTGCATTTCCGGAATATCCCCCTCACATCGACGTCTCAGAAGCGCCGGACTCTTGGGAGGGTCGTTTTTTTTTTGAACGGCTAAGGAAACCTCTTCGAGAATCTTGTTAACGGGACTTTTGTCCAGATCTTTACCTTGTATCTCGACCTCATAGGGCACACCTTTCGATTTTTTTATGGGGGGATCGGCGGCAAGAGAAACCCGAGGCAGCAGCATCAGGCATAACGTTGCCGAAAACACCGCCATGAATGTATTTAAAAGGCCCGTGTGCATCTGACTCTTGAATCCCGTGGAAAATTTGAAAAAAATACCCTGAACATACGCAACACAAAAATATAGCTTATCTCAAAGTCGGCTGTTTTTTTCAATCTTTCAGTTGGCATTCCGGTTCGGTCAATGGACGGTTAATGAAAAACCTTGGCTGCACCGGGATCCTCTTGCAGAAACGAATGCATTTCCACGAACCCGTCAGGCTCCACCCGAACGGCCACCGCGCCCCTATGGGAGATACAGACGATTTCGCATTTGATTTCGGCAAGGCGTTTTAACACCAAAGGATCCGGGAACCGGTTGAAACGGTCTTCACCCGATGAAATAACACATACTCTGGGGGCCACCATCTTCAGGAAAGCCTCTGAACTGGAAGTCTTGCTGCCATGGTGCGGGGATAGCAATATGTCGCTTCTGACACGTGTTCCGACGCGGCGCAAGAGCCTTTTTTCCCCTTCATGTTCAATATCGCCGGGAAACAAAATGGATACGCCGGCAAACGTTATCTTAACCACCATTGAACGGTTGTTCAGGTCTTTTCCTCCGAGGGGCATGTCATTTATTTTCGTTCCCGGAGAAGGGTGAAGAATTTCGATATCCGCGCCGTTAATGGAGATTTTGCCTTTAAGCTGTGCCGGCTCTTTTAGGTGCACGTCCTGTTTTTCAATTGCCGCCATAAGATTCTTAAAGCCCCGTGTTTCCACCCGATCGCCGTTGTACCAGAATTCTTCCGGATGAAACGCTTCAGCAATAAACCGAAGGCCATTCATGTGATCCGCTTGGGGATGGGTTAATACCAGGTAGTCGACGGTCGTGATTTTTTTGTGCCACAAAAAAGGCGCAAGCACCATTTTGCCCACGTCAAAACGATTGTTTGAAAATCCTCCGCCGTCGATCATCATGGTCTTTCCATCCGGCAAACAAACCAGTGCCGCATTCCCTTTCCCCACATCCAGAAAAACCACTTCCAGATCGGTGTTGAACCGCACACGATGAATCCAGAACGCCACGTCCATGACCGTCAGAAAAATAATCGCCGCAAGTCCCATTCGCGCCCATTTTTTTTGAAAGGCAAAAAAGACAAAAAACGTCAGTGCATAAAAAAGACCCGTTTCAAAAAAATCGGGTGTAACCGTCCAGATGGACGCCCATGGGATGCTCGCCCAGAAAGCGACCACTCCCATCATGATGTCGAGACCCCAGGCACTCATGTGCAACAAAAAGGACGCCACCTGGAGTGAAAACGGCAGCAGTAAAACGGATAAAAGACCCAAAGGGAGCACCCATAACCCCAGAATGGGAATGGTTGACAGGTTGGCCGGCACGGAGACCAGGGGAATACGGTGGAAATAGTAAACAGTGAGGGGCAGGAGAAAGTAAAGCGCACAAAAACTGACGGTTGCCAGACCTGCGGCATAGTTAAAAATCGACCTGCCCCGGGAACGGTATTCGGAGCGTTCATGGGTTCTCACGCCCAACCGTTTCAAAATGGGCGGTGTCAACCATAAAATGCCTGTGACCGCAACGAATGAAAGTTGAAATGAGGGGGTGAAAAGCGCTCCCGGATCCAGAAACAAAATGATGAGTCCCGCCAGGGAAAATGTGGACCAGACGTCCTTTTCTTTTCCCAGAACAATGGAAAAAAGATAGGCCAGTACCATGATCATGGCGCGCTCTGAGGATACCCGGCATCCTGCCAAAAGGGTGTAACCCATAACGGGAAAGCACGTAAGAAACGCGCTCCATTTTCGAACATCCGTTAGCAGCAGCAGACGGTATGATCGGGAAAGCCCCCAGTTAAAAAGCCAGAAAGCGGCCCATGCCACCAGCCCGATATGAAGCCCGGAGACGGCCAGCACATGTCCCAGTCCCGATCGGTTGAAGGTTTCTCTCAAGTTCCGGTTAATTCCCTGACGTTCTCCCAGTATGAGCGCGCGAAATAGAGCGGCATTTTGATGATCAAGGGAATTATTAAAAAATGTTCTGACCGGTGCCTGAAGTTTTCCGATCCATCCTCTGAAAAAAGGGAGGTTTCCATTCCCCATTGGAACAATGCTTCGCCCGTCACTCACGCCGGCGGCAATGGTGATGCCCTGTAATAACATGGATTTTTCGTAGTCGTAACGTCCGGGATTTCGAAAATTCTTAAAGGTACGCAGGCGTGCGGTAAAGCGGATTCTTTCACCGGGCCAAAGTGGCGGTGCATTCCGGTATACGGATAACATCAGCTTTTCGTTGAGCGGAAAAAGCGTGTTTTTCGAGACACGGCCCCGCGCCAGCAGTTTCACGCGGGCCATATCCGGGCCGGGCAGCGTGGGTGGTTCCAGGACAATCCCTTCGATGGTGGCTTTCTGCCGGGCCATGGCCAGTGATTGCAGGCGGGAGGGCAACTGCCTTGCCGGCGCCAGCAGTGCGCCGGCCAGGAAAAATACCGTCAGCAGGAGGTAAGCCCTCGGGCGAGGACCGCAGAAAAAGGAAATTAGCAGGCACAGCGAAATGATGATCAGTATGAGTAAACCAAGAGCGTGGTCCACAGGCAGAAAAGCGTGTGCCACAAGAATGCCCCCTGCGAATGAGACCATGCAGGGTATGAGGGGGCGATTAAACAGGCGGTCCTTTTTCACGTCGAATATTGGCGCCCAGGCCCCTGAACTTTTCTTCAAAGGCCTCGTATCCCCTGTCAAGATGGTAGATACGATGTACTTCGGTGGCGCCACCTTCGGCCACCAGTCCAGCCAGAATGAGGGAAGCACTGGCCCTCAGATCCGTTGCCATGACGGGTGCAGAAAGCAGTTTCTCCCGTCCCTTTACCAGGGCCTGATTTCCGTTTATTTCGATATCGGCGCCGAGGCGCCTGAGCTCACTGACATGGATGAAACGGTTTTCGAAAACCGTTTCCCTGAACATGCTCCATCCTTTGGCAACGGTCATGAGGGCCATGAACTGGGCCTGGAGATCCGTGGCAAATCCCGGAAACGGCATGGTCTTGACGTCAACGCTTTCAATGGCGTCAGGCCCTTGAACGCGGATTGCCGTCTTCTCTTTCGTGATCACCGCACCGGCCTGTTTCAGCTTTTCCGTTAGTGCCGTGAGGTGCTCGGGTCTGCACCCTTCTACCAGGACGTTCCCACGGGTTATCGCCGCAGCGATCATAAAGGTGCCCGCTTCAATTCTGTCGGGAATGATGGTGTGTTCGCAGGGTTCAAGATGATCCACCCCGTGAATCACCATGGTGTCGGTGCCGGCGCCTTCGATGTTTGCGCCCATGGTACGAAGCATGTCCGCCAGGTCTTTGATTTCCGGTTCATTGGCCGCGTTACGCAAGGTCGTGGTTCCTTCCGCGGTCACGGCCGCCATCATAATGTTTTCCGTTCCCGTGACCGTCGGAATGTCAAAAAAGATGTCCGCGCCTTTCAGCTTTTGGGCTTGTGCATTAATGTAACCGTGTTCCAGGTGTATGTCCGCGCCCATGGCGGTCAGCGCCTTCAGGTGCAGGTTCACGGGTCTCGCTCCGATGGCGCATCCGCCGGGAAGGGATATCCTGGCCCTGCCCAGACGGGCCAGCAGCGGACCGAGCAGAAGAATGGATGCCCGCATGGTTTTGACCAGTTCATAAGGGGCTTCGTCGTCCGTCAGTTGTGTGGTATTGACTTCGAGAACATCCTCTTTTTCTTCAAAGCGCACCCCGAGCTTTTCCATAATGGACCGGATGGTGCGGATATCTCTGAGGCGGGGTATGCCGCGAAGGTGATGGGGCCCTCCGGTCACCAAACATGCTGCAATGGTCGGCAGTGCCGCGTTTTTAGCGCCGCTGATTTGAACGGCCCCGTTCAGTGCATGCCCGCCTTCTATGACAATTTTATCCATGATCTTGATTATTCGGCTAAACGGATGAATTGTTTTGTTTTGAACGGTCCGCCGGTTAGCGGTTCAGCCAGAGAATGCTTTTCCATGGCCGATGTGACCTTGATTTCCCCGATTGTTTCTCCCAGAAGATGAATTGTTCTGCCGGTGCCTGAGGTGATGGATTCTCCCAGGGAAAAGACTTTAAAGACAGCATTGTCTTGCAGGCCCACCTCCTTGCCCGCATTGATCATGATAGAATCACCGTCCACCGCAAGGATTCTACCGGTCCAGGGCGTATCGCTGACCACAAAATCCAGGGTCGTTCCCAGGTCGCTGATGAGATCCGGCAGGGCTTCAAGCGTAATCTCTTTGATATATGCTTCCTGATCCAGTTGATCCGATTCCTCGAGGCTTTTATGATATTCTTTAAGGGCAACATCCGTGTAGACAAGGGTCTTGCTGGCCGTATGAATCACGTTGACCGCGACGGAAACCGTGTAGAACTTTTTCCAATCGTCAAAAGGCCAGATTCCGGTCTTGTGAACCGCAATTTCCACCGGATTCAAAACCCCGATGATCAATGCGTTCATGCCCATGTCTTCTGCGATGTCAACAAGCTTGTTGCTGGTCACCACACCGTACTGGGGGGATTCCATGGCCTGGATTGAAAAAACACCGTCCGGAGGATTATAGAGGAGCAGGTTGGGGGATGATCTCAAGTGATCGTAGAATTCATTGCTCAATTTCTTCGTCAATTCAGGCCCGACGTCTGCCTTATCGATGAAGGGGAAGGTCATGATGCGTTTCTTGAGATCGGCTTCATTGGTTATGAATTTCTTGGCGACCGAAGTGGGCAGGACTTTCTTGGTCAAATCTTTGGTGGCGCTGCATCCCGATGCCGCCACAAAGGACAGCAGAAAAAGACTTATCATGGCAGTAAAACGCTTCATCGGCAACTTCAAACCTCCTAATAGGCAATGTCGAAGGAAGCAAACTCCCCGCGCCACGCTTCTTCTGTTTCGTGGATCCGGGTGACGCTGGCGGCGGAAGGCCCTCTTCTGCACCAGGCAACCAGTCGCAAAACAGCATCTTCAGGGCCTTCCATCATCGCTTCAACAGTGCCTTCAGGCCGATTCTTCACCCAGCCGGCAACCCCCAGGGAAACCGCCTGCCGTCGGGTGGATTCCCGAAACCACACGCCTTGAACCCGCCCTTCGATAATCAGATGTTTACGAATATTTTCCGACATGTCATGCTCCCAGGAGGTCCAGGAACTCTTTTTCATTCAAAATGGCAACGTCCAGTTCCCGGGCCTTTTGAAGTTTGCTTCCGGGTTCATCCCCGGCTACCAGATAATCGGTGTTGCGGCTGACGGAAGATCCTGCTTTGCCCCCTTTTTGTGTGATCATCTCCTTGGCTTCGGAACGTTTGACGGATGCAAGGGTTCCGGTCAAAACAAATGTTTTTCCGGCCACGGGGGTATCTGCCGGCTTTAGACGTGTTGAGACAGGTGTTACGCCGGCTTTGAACAGTCTTTCAAGAAGTGCCCTGTTTTGCGGGTCCGCAAAATAATTGAACACACTTTCGGCGATTTGCGGTCCTACGCCGTCGATGGCGGAAAGGGCTTCCAGACCGGCGTTTGAGAGCGACTCGATGTTTCCGAACCGTTCCGACAGAAGGGCGGCCGTGAACTCGCCCACGTGCCGGATGCCCAGGGCGTAAATAAACCTTCCCAGGCTGGGCGCTTTACTCTTCTCAATGGCACCCAGCAGATTGGCCGCTGACTTCTCCTTTATGTTGTCAAGACCCAGGAGGTCCGCTCGCGTCAGTTCATACAGATCCGCTTCGTCTTTGACAAGCCCCTTATCCAAGAGCTTATTAACCAATTTTTCGCCCAGTCCGTCGATATCCATTCCCCCCTTTGAAACAAAGTGCCGGATGGATCCTCTGACCTGGGCCGGGCAGTTTACATTGGGGCATCTGGCAACGACTTCCCCCGATTTTTTTATGATGGCGGTGCCGCAGGCCGGGCAGGCTTCGGGCATGAGGAATTTTTTTTCGTTGCCGGTCCGTTTCGAGAAAACGGTTTTCACCACCTCGGGAATCACGTCCCCTGCCCGTTGAACGATGACTTGGTCTCCTTCCCGGATGTCCTTTCGGTCAATTTCCTCTTGATTGTGAAGGGTTGCCCGGCTGACAAGGACCCCACCCAGTTCCACGGGCGCCAGTTGGGCAACCGGCGTCAGGGCGCCCGTTCGCCCCACCTGCACGTGGATGCCCAGCACCGTTGTCATCTCCTGGGTGGGGGCGAATTTATAGGCCATGGCCCACCTGGGGCTTCGGGATTTCATGCCCAGCCGGAACTGCAGATCCAGACGGTTTACCTTAATGACGGCCCCGTCGATTTCATAGGGGAAGAGGCCGCGGGTTTCTTCAATATGCCGGCAACCGGATACCACCGCATCCGGTGTGTCGCAAATGGTGATGTGGGGCCGGTTAACCCGGAGTCCCCAGTGCTGCAGCGCCATCATGACCTCCAAGTGGGTCTTGAAGGAAAGGCCTTCCGCATTTCCAACGCCATAACAAAATATGTCCAGGCGCCTTCTGGCGGTGATTCGGGAATCCAGTTGCCTGAGGGATCCTGCCGCGGCATTGCGCGGATTGGCGAAAAGTGATTCATTTCGGGCAGCCCTGTGTTCATTGAGCTTCAAAAAAGCCGCCACATCCATGTATACCTCACCCCGTACTTCCAGAAGATCCGGAATGGGTAACGATTGTTTGCGGGTGACCAGCTTTAACGGCACGTTCAGAATGGTTTTAATGTTTCTTGTCACATCTTCCCCAACGCGGCCATCCCCGCGGGTGGATGCCACACTCAGCCTGCCTTCTTTGTAAACCAGTTCCACCGCAAGCCCGTCAATTTTGGGCTCGACCGTATATTGGACCGGTGCATCATCTCCCAGGAACTTCCTGACGCGTTTGTCGAAATCAAGAATTTGCTGGGGATCGAAACAATTCTCCAGACTGAGCATGGGAGAACGGTGAATGACCCGGGAAAAACCACTTTTGGTTTCGCCTCCCACTTTTCGTGTGGGGGAGTCGGGTGAGCGCAGCTCAGGGTGCTTGGTTTCCAGTTCAAGCAACCGTTGAAACAGCCTGTCATAGTCGGCATCCGGAATTTCCGGATCGTCCAGAACGTAATATCGATGGTTGTGATATTCGATCTTTTGTTTCAGTTCGTCGATTTCTTGTCTGCTTTTTTCCATTATGAGTGGTCCGCTTTTTCACAAACGGCTTTCACCAGGCCGAAACAGCCGGTGAGCATCATGTCTCCAAAGGGAGCGGCCATGTGCCCCCCCAGACCTGCAAAATTTTCTCGGTTGGGCCCGGTAATGGCCACATGGCTGAACGGGCTCTGTTTTGCGGTGCCTGGAAGTATGTGGCAGCCGTGACCCATTTCATCCAGTATTTCCTGGTTTGTCAGGTCCTCGATGCGAAAACGTTCCAGGTGCAATGCCAGTTTCTCAGGCGTCATCAGAGAGGTGTGATGTTCATAAATGCCCCAGACCCTTTCCCCTTTCACCAGGGCAGCCAGGATATGTTCGTTCCCGATGTTGATGAGTGTGATGCCTTCCAGGGATTTTTCCGCGACCCAAGGGTCCAGAAGCGTACCGACAATGGCGGATGCCCCGGTATCCATCAAAAGGCTGCCCGGGTTGATGTCGCGAACGGCTCTCATTCGTGTCAGATAGTCAGGCGGTTTTTCATAGATGAGGGACGACAGGTGCTTACCTGATTCAAGGAGACTTTTCCATTGTTCGAACCTGAATATCCGGTTGCTCATGTTCGGCGAAAATCCGTGGTCCTGGACGGCCACGGCGACTGTTTCAGGCATGGGTTCGTGAAAAAGCTCCAGCACACGGGCGATGGCCGGCAGGTCCAAATCGCCCATTTCCAGTTGTGTCAGGGGTTCAATGGACGGTTTTCGATTTACAATTTCGATTCCCATGGCAGCGACCTTGTCCAGCCGGTCGTGGAACGTGAGCGCCGGTTGCTCAAGGGCAAAAACCTTCAACCCGGCCGAGACGTGTTCTCGGACCGCCTTCGTGGAGGCACCGCCGCCCATGGTGTGGCCGGTCAGAAAAAGATGATGCCCCCTTTTTGTGGCAGCCCTGATCTGCCTTGAAATAATGGTGGTGGGTGAGGGCAGAATCAATTTAGGACAGTTTTCAACCCGCTGGTTTGTACGCCATACGAGGATATCCTGGGTGCCGCTTCCCACATCCATGGCTAAAATGCCGTTATTGAGGTTCATTTTATGGTTGCTCCGAATCAATTTCAGTCTGTCCCAGATATTGATGGACTTCCAGCAGGGTTTCCGCTGCAGCACGGCTCATTTTTTTCAGCCGACCGTCGGAAAACCCGGGAAGCCATTTCAACGAGGAGAGTTCGTCCGAGACCACCAGTAGCGCCGCCATTGGAACAGCGCGAAAAGAACTGACCGCCAGCAGGGCGGAGATCTCCATTTCCACCGCCAGGATATTTTGCTGCTGATAAGCTTTTACCTTTTCCGGTGTTTCGCGATATATGGCATCCGTAGTCCAAATCGGTCCTTTTGTAAAGGGGGTCTTTCTTTCTTCCAGGCTGGTTTCCAGGATTCGAACAAGGGTTGCATCCGATGCAGGATTTTTTGAAGCAGTGGGATAATGCTGTGAAGTCCCTTCCTCGGATACGGCGTGGGTGGGAATCACCAGGTCACCGATTTCAAGAAAAGGCTGGATTGAACCGCACCAGCCCAACACCAGAAATCTCCGAGCGCCCATGGCAACCAGTTTTTCCATCCCCATGGCCGCAAGGGGCGCGCCGATGAAAGGGCCTGCCAGTGTGACGGAGGCTTCTTTTTCTTCTCCGGTCCGATACAAATCATAAAGGCGCATATTGCTGAACACGGTTTTGACAGCCCCTGTTTTTTGGGCAAGATACCGGAGTTCTCCGGGGACCATCACCATGAGAATATCGGCCGCCAGTTGGGGATCGCCCTTTCCCCTTCTGGGTTGGATAATTCCGTCGCTATGCTTTTTTTCTGCCATGATGTTGATTCGATTTCAGTTGGGGCCTCATCGAAATGATATGACATTTTCGATGGATCCTTGTATGCTGGTTAAAACGACATAATATTAGAGGGTATGCATTTGATTGGCAACCGCAAAATGGTTTAACGTGCTTTTGAATAAATTCTGTTTTTTGTTGACATCCGTGATATTATAAAGTAATCCTGATTGTTTACAAAACGTGAGGGCCGAAGCGACATGTTTGACAGCTTATCTGAAAAACTCAACCGTGTTTTCAAGAAACTGAAAGGGCGGGGGAGACTTACGGAAGCCAATATCCAGGATGCCTTGAAAGAAGTGCGTTTAGCGCTTCTGGAAGCGGATGTCAACTACAAAGTCGTTAAGAAACTGATCGAAGACATTCGAGAGCGTGCGGTCGGACAAGATGTGCTGGATAGTCTGACACCCGGCCAGCAGATCATTAAAATTGTTAATGATGAACTGGCCCGGTTGATGGGAGAGTCCCATAAGGGCCTCGAACTGACTGGCGAAATGCCCCATTCATTGATGCTGGTGGGTCTTCAGGGTTCCGGTAAAACCACCACCGCCGCAAAGCTGGCGGCGCACCTGCGGAAACGCGGAAGGCAACCATTGTTGGTTCCCGCCGATGTCTATCGGCCTGCCGCCGTCGACCAGCTGAAAAAGCTGGGGCTTCAGATTGATGTGCCGGTTTACCCGACAGAAAAGGGTCAGACACCCGATGCGATCTGCATGGATGCCATGACCGGCGCCGCCGCACAGGGTGCCGATATTGTGATCTTTGATACCGCAGGGCGACTTCATGTGGATGAAGCCCTCATGGATGAGCTGGTGGTCATCAAAGAAAAGGTCAACCCCACTGAAATTCTTTTGGTGGCGGATGCCATGACCGGTCAGGATGCGGTCAATGTGGCAAAAAGTTTTAACGAGACCCTTGATATCACCGGTGTGGTTTTGTCGAAAATGGAGGGTGACGCCAGGGGCGGCGCGGCTCTATCCATCAAGGCGGTCACGGGGAAGCCCATTAAATTTGTGGGCGTTGGGGAAAAAATCAGCGCTCTTGAGCTTTTTCATCCCGACAGGATGGCCTCTCAGATCCTTGGGATGGGTGATGTCCTTTCCCTCATTGAGAGAGCGGAAGCCCAGTTTGATGAAAAAGAGGCTAAAAAGCTGGAGAAAAAACTCAAGAAGAGTGAGTTTGATCTGGAAGATTTTAGAACGCAGTTAAAACAGATGAAGAAGCTGGGGTCACTGGAAGATATCCTCGGGATGCTTCCCGGTATGGGTAAACTGAAACAGTTAAAAAAAATGAAGCCCGATGAAAAGGAGCTGGTCAAAGTCGAAGCGATTATTAATTCCATGACCCGCGAGGAGCGGCGCAGGTTCAAAATCATTAACGGCAGCAGAAGACGCCGCATTGCAAAGGGCAGTGGCACAACGGTGCAGGACGTGAACCGGTTGTTGAAAAATTTTGTACAGACCAAAAAAATGATGGAGCAATTCACAAAGAAAGGCGGACTGAACATGCCGTCTCTCTTTGGCTAAGAGGCGGGTGTATTCATAATGTTGAAACATCAATTTACATTTAAGGGGGTGGTAGAGGAAAATGGCCGTTAGAATTCGATTGACAAGGATGGGAGCAAAGAAGAAACCGTTTTATCGGTTGGTGGCAGCTGATTCAGAGTCGCCCAGGGATGGCAGGTTTCTGGAAATTCTGGGATATTACGATCCCATGAAAGAACCTGCGGTTGTGAAAATCCACGAGGACAAACTTCAGTACTGGATCGACAAAGGCGCTAAACTTTCAGAGGCCGTCAGGGCTTTGGTGAAACGGGAAAACGTCATGAAATCCCATTCCGCAACAACCTGAAAGCGACATTTCTGTGTATTCCAATGGGAGGTGAACCGAGATGAAAGAGCTAGTTTCATACATTGCGAAAGCGCTGGTTGATAAACCGGAAGATGTGGTCGTCACAGAAATTGAAGGGGAACAAACATCGGTTCTGGAACTTAAAGTCGCCAAAGAAGATCTGGGCAAAGTCATTGGAAAGCAGGGCCGCACCGCACGGGCCATGAGGACAATTCTCAGCGCAGCCTCCACAAAAATTAACAAACGATCCGTGTTGGAGATTATCGAATAGCTTTGAACTCAGGCTTGCCTGACAATGTAATTCTTTTCGGGAGGGTCCTTCGCCCGCATGGGATGGAGGGCCTTTTGCGAATAAGTTCTTTCTCACATTCGGTGGCCTCATTATTGAATGCAGAGACAGTTTTCCTTAAACTTGAAAACGGAAAAAGCCGTCATACAAAAGTAATTTCAGCCAGGCCCCACAAAAATATTTTTCTGGTAAAACTGGCCGGATTAACAAATATAGACCAGGCAGAGGCCTTAAGGGGCGCGGATATCTACATCAGCAAGAGCACCCTTGTTCGAGAAAGGGATGAATATTTCTGGTTCGAATTGCTGGGTCTTAGCGTTTTTTCAGATGACGGTGATTTTCTGGGTGTGGTTTCACAGATTATCCCTGCGGGGAGCAATGAAATATATGTTGTAAAAAACAAAGAGCGGGAGATTTTGCTGCCGGCCGCTCACGAGGTGGTCAACCATATTGATCTGAAAAATGGCAAGATGATTGTCTCGCCGGTGGAAGGATTGCTGGATTTGAATGAGGTTTGATGTCCTTACGTTGTTTCCGGATATGTTCACGAGCTACCTTAAGGAAAGTATTCTGGGGCGCGCCATTGAAAGGGGGCTGGTGGAAGTGGGGCTTCTGAATATCCGGGATTTTGCCAAAGGGCCACACCGCACCGTTGATGATCGCCCTTACGGTGGCGGCGAAGGCATGGTTATGAAGCCGGGTCCCATCTTTCGGGCCCTTCAATCCATCGAGCGATTGGAAGGTGGGGGTCCCGTGGTGCTTTTTTCACCACAGGGGAAGCCTTTCACGCAGAACATGGCTTGGGATATGGCCGAGTATCAGCAGATGATTCTGGTGTGCGGGCGATATGAGGGCGTTGATGAACGGGTGCGGTCTACCTGCATTGATATGGAAATATCCATTGGTGATTATGTGTTAAATGGCGGTGAACTGGCCGCCATGGTGGTCATTGAAGCGGTCAGCCGGCTGGTCCCGGACGTTTTGGGCGGAGAACGGTCCAACCGGGAAGACACTTTTGAAAACGGTCTCCTGGAATATCCCCATTACACGCGGCCGCGGGTGTTCAGGGACCTGGAAGTTCCGCCGGTGCTTTTGTCCGGTGATCACGAGAAGATCCGCCTGTGGCGCAAAACGCAGTCTCTCAAGCGAACCCGGGAGAGAAGGGCGGATTTGCTTCAAAATGCGCCATTATCGGCTGAAGATAAGGCGATATTGAAAAAACTGTCGTAAAGGTTTGTATGCGTCTATATATGGGGCTTGTTCATTTTCCCGTATACAACAAGCATCAGGATACAATCGCCTCGGCCATAACGCCTCTGGACATTCACGATTTTGCCCGGCTGGGTAAAACCTATGGTACCAAGGGCTTTTTTGTGATTACGCCGCTTGAAGATCAGCAGACCCTGGCATTTCGAATTTTGCGGCATTGGACCACCGGCTACGGCGCCCGGTACAACCGCCACAGGAAGGAAGCCATGGCCCTGGTCAGTGTGGCATCGACTTTGGAAGAAACGCTTTTGCGTGTGGCGCAAAGAGAAGGGGAGACGCCGCGGATCGTTGCAACGGATGCTGTTTTGCAGAAAGACCGTGCCATGAGTTACGAGGCCTTGCGCCGTCTTGTAATGTCGGATGAAGTAATTTTGCTGTTGTTTGGAACGGCATGGGGACTTCATAAAGACCTTCTTGACAACGCAGACCATGTGCTGGACCCCATTTTCGGAAAAACGGAATATAACCATCTTTCCGTAAGGACGGCGGCCGCCATTATTCTAGATCGACTGGTCGGCGGATCCAGCCGGTTGGAGAATTTTTAAATGCGGTATCCTTGTGGCCCGCAGCCCATACGACCCATATGGAAATAGACCGGTACCGAGTTCCCGGTACCGAAAATTGTTGACGAGGCAGGAGAAAAAAATGAATGTTGTAGAAATGCTCGAAATGGAGCAGATGCGCGGCGACATCCCCAATTTCAAACCCGGAGACACCGTTAAGGTCCATGCCAGGATTAAAGAGGGTGAAAAAGAGAGGATCCAGGTTTTTCAAGGGGTTGTCATAAGGAAACGAAAGGGTAGAACCGGCGCCACATTTACGGTTCGAAAAGTTTCTTACGGTATCGGCGTGGAACGTATTTTCCCCCTTCACTCCCCAAACATCGATAAGGTTGAGGTGGTGACAAGAGGGAAAGTGAGAAGGTCGCGGCTATATTATCTCAGGAATCTGCGCGGCAAGGCTGCGAGAATCAAGGAAAAAAGATTTTAGAATCACCTTTGATGGCGCGGGAAATTCGTAAAATGATGTCTGTTCCAGAGACTCCGGCACGTGCGTCGAACTGAAAACCTCAAGCTGTTTCCCAATGATTTAAGTCAGTGCCCCCAGGATCCCTTTTACCACGAAACCCAGGCACGCAATTCCGGTTATCGGTTGATTGCCGGGGTTGATGAAGCGGGACGGGGACCTTTGGCCGGCCCTGTGGTTGCAGCAGCGGTTATGATCCCCGACGGTGTGCGATTTTCGGGGATCAAAGATTCAAAAAAAATGACGGTCCGCGCCAGAATCGAAGCGTTCCACAGGATCGAAGGCGGTGCGCTGACCTTCGGTATCGGTGTGGTGTCCGTTTCTTATATTGAAGAATTCAATATCTTAAACGCTTCCCTGGAAGCCATGCTGCGCGCTGTCCAGGTACTTGATCCACAACCGGAAATGATCCTTGTGGACGGCATCCACACAGTTCCCACCTCCATCAAACAAAAATGTTTGAAAAAGGGCGATCAGGTCTCAAGAAGCATTTCAGCCGCCTCCGTGCTGGCAAAAGTGTATCGCGACCGGATCATGGCCGCCTATCACCATATGTATCCCGAATACGGTTTTGATAAGAACAAAGGGTACGGAACCCGGCAGCACCTTGAGGCAATAAAAGAGCACGGTCCGTGTCCGGTTCACCGCCTCACGTTTAAGGGGGTCCGTTAGATTGACCCGGGAAAGACTGGAACTGGGGAAACAGGGTGAAGCATTGGCCTTTGAAGAAATCACGCGTCTAGGCTACAAAAATATTGTCAAGAACTACCGCTGCCGCTTGGGAGAAGTGGACTTGGTGGCAAGGGATGGGGATGTCCTGGTATTTATCGAAATCAAAACCAGGAAAGGGCGGTCAACTGGGTTTGCAAAGGAAGCTGTCAACCTACGAAAACAAAAACAGCTTTCCAAAGTGGCGCTGAATTACATGAAACAGAACAACTGCAATGATGTGAGTGCCCGTTTTGATGTGGTTGCCGTGTCCATGGAGCGTGGGCATCCCCGCATTGAAGTGATCAAGAACGCGTTTGAACTGGCCTATGGATGAAAAACACCCATCAATGGATCAGGAACACGGCGTTCTGTATGTGGTGGCGACGCCCATCGGCAATCTGGAAGACATTACCCTGAGGGCCTTGCGGGTTTTAAAAGAAGCGGATCTGATCCTGGCCGAGAACCGGGACCATACTAAAACGCTCTGTGATCACTACGATATCAGAACAAAAATCGCCACGTACAATCAGCATTCCCGAAAAAGCAGGACGGAAAAGTTTATTAGAGAGCTTAAAAACGGAAGGAAGCTGGCGCTTGTTTCCGATGCGGGAACGCCGGGCATTTCGGATCCGGGTATCATGCTCATTTCGGCGGCCATTGAAGAAGAGATTCGAACGGTCCCGGTTCCCGGGCCATGTGCCGCTGTGGCCGGCCTTTCAGTCAGTGGCTTTTCAGTGAGTGCATTTTATTTCCTGGGATTTTTGTCAAACCGGCCCGGTAGAAGGAAAAAGGATCTGGAGGGTCTGGCTTCTGAAAAACGCACCATGATTTTTTATGAGTCTCCCCATCGGGTCAGGGCGACCCTTTCAGATATGAACCGTGTTTTTGGTACCAGGCCGATGGTATTGTTTCGGGAGATGACCAAAATGTTTGAAGAAATCCGTCGGGGTACACCGGCGGAATTGCTGGATGGGTTAACGCCTGAAAAAACCAGGGGGGAATTCACACTGGTGGTCTCGGGAGACACTTCAGGAAAGGATTCGGAAGCGTTGAATCAAACCGCGCTGGATGCCATCGAGCGCCTTTTAAAGGAAAATACCATGAGTGTCAGGGATATTGCAGGCTTTATTGCTGAGGAAGAAAATCTGGCATATCGAAGGGTTTATAAGGAGTGCCTGATCAGGAAGGACGCGATAAAGGATTCATGATAAATGGAAGTTATCAGACGTCTCAAAATTCGTAACAGCTTGGGACTCCATGCGCGTGCCGCGGCGAAAATCGTTGAACTGGCAGACCGCCACGAATCTCAGCTTCTTCTTGAAAAAGATGGGCGTCAGGTGGACGGTTCCAATATTCTGTCAGTCCTCACTTTGGCCTGTCCCAAAGGCACTGAGATGGAAGTACGCACTATCGGGAAAGATGCGGAGGCGCTTATGGCGGAAATAGATGCGCTGTTTGAAGGAAAATTCGGGGAGAACTGATGAACAAAGATGCGGTTGCCGGTGAAAGATCCTTAAAAGGCATAGCCGTTTATCCGGGTATTGTTATTGGCAAAGCTCACCTTGTGGATCGAAGCAAAGTCAAGATTCTCTACCAGTATCTGGTCAATACGGAACACTTAAACGATGAAGTGGAGCGTTTTGAAGAGGCGCTTCGCGTGGTTGAAAAGGAGATGCTGTCCCTCAAGAACGGAATGGCGGAGAAACTGAACGATCTCGGCTTTATCCTGGACAGTCATCTGATGATCCTCAAGGACAGCATGCTCAGGGATTCAACCATTCGCACGATACGAGATGAAAAAATCAATGCCGAATGGGCACTGAAGAAATCCCTGGACAAAATCCGCGAAGTCTTCGAGCAGATCGATGATGAATATATCAGCAACCGAATCAGCGATGTGGAGAACGTCACCGAAAGAATCTTAAGAACCCTTAGCGGAAAATCCCAGCAAAGCCTTTCCGAGATTGATAAAAGGGTCATCATCGTGGCCCATGACCTGTCCCCTGCGGATACCACCGAACTGAATATCGGAAGGGTCATGGGGTTTATCACCGATGTGGGAGGCCGGACATCCCATACGGCCATCCTGGCCCAGGCACTTGAAATTCCCGCGGTTGTGGGACTGGAGAGTGCAACCCATGCGGTCGCGGACGGTGATCTCCTGATTGTGGACGGCAGCACCGGTGTGGTGCTTGTCAACCCCGATGACAGCGCCATTATTTATTACCAGGAGAAAAAACTTCAGCTGGAGGACTACCGGTCGAGCATCGCGAGACAGGGCCACCTTCCGGCGGTAACCCCCGACGGTCAACACATCTCCATCACTGCCAATATCGAATTCTTGGAGGAAGTTGCCGCCGTGAGGGATTATGGCGGTGTAAGTATCGGTCTTTATCGAACGGAATTTCTCTATTTGAGGAGTAAAGCGTTTCCGGAAGAGGAAGACCTCTTTGAGGATTACCGTGAAGTGGCCGAACTGATGGTCCCTGAACCGGTGAACATTCGAACACTTGATATCGGGGGTGATAAATTTGTTTCAAAGCTTGAGATTTCAAAAGAAATGAATCCTGCCTTAGGTTTACGCGCCATACGGTTCTGCCTGAAGCAGCCTGGAATTTTCAAAACGCAGTTGCGCGCCATTCTGAGAGCCAGCGCATTCGGGCATGTCCGACTGATTTTCCCGATGATATCCGGTTTGCAGGAACTCTTGGACGCAAAAAAAATCCTGGCGGAAGTTCAGGAGGAATTGGATCGGGATCGGATTCCGTACGACGACAAAATGGAAGTGGGCATCATGATTGAAATTCCCTCGGCGGTGGTTATGGCGGACGTTCTGGCAAAACATGTGGATTTTTTCAGTATCGGGACCAACGACCTGATTCAATATTCACTGGCCATTGACCGGGTGAACGAATATGTGGCGCACATGTATCAACCCTATGATCCCGCGATCATCAGGATGATTGTGCAGGTGGTGGAGGCCGCCGGCAAAGAAGGCATTCGTGTAAACATTTGCGGCGAGATGGCGGGTGATCCACTCTGCATTCCGATCCTGCTGGGTCTGGGACTTGATGGGCTCAGCATGAATCCCAGATCAATTCCGCTGATTAAAAAAATTGTACGGGCCATGCCCATCAGCCAGGCGCATGACGATCTTGAGAAAATCAAGGCACTACACACTGCTGAAGCAGTTCAGCAATATCTGTGGGAGCGTACCGGCGGCATGTTCCCTGAGTTGCGGGAAAAAGGTTATCTGTAAAGGAAATTAAATTGAGCATGAAAATCGTTTGTCAGAACAAGAAGGCGCGTCATGAGTACTTCCTTGATGAGTTTTTCGAGGCGGGTTTGGTACTTATGGGCGCCGAAGTCAAATCCCTTCGAGAAGGACGGGCCAGTTTGGTGGATAGCTATGCCAGGGTGAAACAAGGAGAGGTTTTTCTCCATAATATGCACATTACGCCATACCCATTTGCCCATCATATGGAAATGGATCCCATGCGAATACGAAAGCTTCTCCTCAATAAACGGGAAATTAAGCGGCTCATCGGAAAAACCGAGCAAAAGGGTTATTCTTTGATTCCCACCAAAGTCTATTTCACCCGTGGGAAGGCCAAAGTGGAAATCGCACTGGCAAAAGGCAAGAAAAAATACGACAAACGAAGTGCCTTGAAAGAAAAAGAGTTAAAGCGGGATATGGACCAGGCACGAAAAAGAGGCGACTATTGACTTTTTTCCGACCATGATTAATTTTGCAACCGTAAACAATGTTTTTATTCTACTACGTAAATGTCAAAAAAGGGGGCGAAACGGTTTCGACGGGGATAATTGAAGCTTAGATTGCATACCGAGGTTCCGACCTGCTCGTAAAACGGTTGGGTGAAACACAAACGCAGACGATTACGCGTATGCTGTAGCCGCATAAATGGCTACCGTCTTTCCGGTCTTTGCCTGCGTGACCGGATAAAGGCGTCGACTAGCGGGCTAGCCGATCCATTGAACCTGTGGAATGGTGGTGCGAAAATTAACACAGGTTAGTCTTTAGGAAAGCTTGTTCAGTTGCGACCCCGAAGGCGAAAATTTAAAACTGAACTACGTATGTAGAGGTCTAAGTGGAATATTTTCGGACGCGGGTTCGACTCCCGCCGCCTCCACCAAAAAGCAATCCAACACAATGTGTTCAGGAAAATATCGGGAATGCTCAGGACCCAGTGAACGCAGCGTTCAATGGCGCCTTCGTCCGTCAGCGGTTCATACCAGGTGCTGCGGCTCCAGTGCTTGTCACCCCAATACCCGCGTGCGATGGCCTTGATGGTTTGGACGGCGATTTGAATGCCCGCAGGAGTAGCCAGACTCCATTCCGCACATTACAGGCGGGAGACTTTCGGAATTTGAATGAATGTACATTTTGGATATCATGGGTTACCCAACTTTTGCTGTGCTATCAATTTCTCTCTCAGCCAGTCAGGTGTTTCCAGTTTCTCAAAGCTATCTAAGTTTACAGTGACCGTCACGTTCCGGCCCTGTGAAACGACCGTCTCAGGTTCCGCTATTCTAAAAACCTTATAGCCCCAGGTGATGGAAGACCGGCCTACGTTCTTGATCGTTACCTCAACTTCCAGTTCGTCTCCATATTTCAAAGGCTTTGCAAAGTCGGTTTCCAGGTGAACCGTTGGAAATCCTATGCGATGTTGAGTAAGAACCTTGGGAAATTCCATGCCTAGCGCACCGGCGAAAAACTCCTCCATTGCCAGGTGGAAATAATGCAGAAACCGTGGATAGTACACAATTCCTGCGTAGTCAATGTCACTGAAACAGACCTTTATATGTGCGCGAAAAGCCATTTTCAACCTCAAAATTGTGCTTGGCGTTCTGAAATCCTCTTGACTTTGATTTCATGCTGATCTCTCAATTGATTGGGATCCAGACGGAAAAGGCTCTTTTGAGCCCGTGCTTTCTGACTATTTTACCTTACAATGGTGGAATATAGAAAGCATTTTTTATTTGAGACAAAACTCACAGGCGGATTTTACGCTCATGAAAAGGGCAAATCCATTTGATGCCTCGCATGACATCAATGCGTTTTGCAATTGGAGATGGTTTGAGGGTGAAAAAGATCGCCATAAGCCTATCTTGCAGATTCTACGAATATTACGGACGGGGTTGAAAGGAACAACTACAAATTAGAATGACAATAAAATACAGAAAAGCCAAATGACGGAATGCGGGAAATCGTCTGGTTGGGCATGAGGCATAAGGTACCCATAAATATGGTACCAACCAGCGAGCCAACGGACCCAACCCTTGATTCCACAGAAAAAGGATTGTTTAGAGTTGCCAATTTTGGTATTATATGACACTTGCGGTGTAGCAAGCTATCGATAAAGGCATTCTTGGCGGTATTTTCTTTTTTTGGACCTGTATTCCGGCAGTCTCCATGAAATATGTCTACCTCATTCAAAGCACTTCCCACCCAGAACAACGATGTATCGGATTGACATCAGATTTGGAGAAACGGCTTATTGCACATAACGAAGGGCGCTCCCCCCATATATTAAATACGAAGCTTCGAATATTGTAACTTATATTGCCTTTTCCGAAAACGCTGGCGCGTTTCCAGCTTCTAATTTTCAGCCTTAGGGCCCTATTTACGTCTCAAAAAAAAGGAGGTTGCTTATGTTTAAGATGCGAATTTCGTTGCTTATTTTTGTTTGCCTGGTCTCCACGGTGGTCTACGCGGGCAACTTTACACTCACAAGTCCAACCATTAAACCTGGTGCTTTTCTGACAAACGATCAGGTATTTAACGGATTTGGGTGCTCGGGGAAAAATCAGTCGCCGGCACTTAAATGGACGCCGGGTCCAACGGGAACAAAAAGCTATGCGATTACGGTGTATGACCCTGATGCGCCTACGGGATCGGGTTGGTGGCATTGGGTTGTCTACAATATCCCCGCGAATGTTACCGAATTACCCCTGGGCGCCGGGGATTCAACGGGGAAGCTGTTGCCTCCAGGCGCCGTTCAAGGTCGCACGGATTTTGGGACCCACGCTTTTGGTGGTGCATGCCCTCCAAAAGGAGATAAGGCACACCGCTATATTTTTACGGTTTACGCGCTCAAGATCGAACGAATAGACGTTCCGAATGATGCTACAGCTGCATTAATCGGCTTTATGATTAATGCAAACTCCCTCGGAAAAGCGAGCTTTACGGCAAAGTACGGACGCTAACCACGCCTTGTACCATGAAAATCAGGGTGGAATGTTACTCCGGCTATAGAGGAGAAGAAACGCCCAGGCGGTTTTGGCTGGAAGAAAGACTTATTGAAATCAGAGAGGTCTTGGACCGTTGGCTGGATCCGGACCATCGTTACTTCAAGGTGCTGGGCGATGATCATGCAACATATATTCTTGGGTACGACGTGGTAAGCTTTAAGTGGGATCTTGCGTTTTTTCGAAATGAAAAGTGCCGATAATGGCACGATGGCCAACATGACGCGCGACGTAACACGTAAATCGATCATACACCTGGATATGGATGCTTTTTATCCGGCGGTCGAGGCATTGGACAACCCGGAATTGAGGGGGAAGCCGGTGATTGTCGGCGGCACCAGGGAAAGGGGGGTTGTTTCTTCTGCTTCCTACGAGGCAAGGCAGTTTGGGGTACATTCCGCCCAACCCATGGCAACCGCCGTGCGCCTTTGTCCAAAGGCCGTCGTTTTGAGGGGGCGGATGGGTCGTTACAAAGAGATTTCAAAAGAAGTGTTTGATATTTTTTCGCGTTTTACACCGTTGGTGGAGCCCCTCTCCATAGACGAGGCGTTTCTGGATGTGACCGGTTCCGAGCGTCTTCTCGGAGAACCCGTTAACATTGCAAAAGTCATAAAAAAGACCGTGCTGGATGAAATCGGGCTCACCGTTTCCGCCGGCGTTGCACCTTCCAAATTTGTTGCCAAGATCGCTTCCGACATGGATAAACCCGACGGGCTGACGGTGGTGCCGCCCCATGGTGTGAGGGCGTTTTTGGATCCCCTTCCCATTAGCAGGATGTGGGGCGTGGGCAGGGTGACCCGTGAGCGCCTGGCGCGCCTCAATATCCATACATTCAAGGCGTTGAGATGTTTTGATCCCGATTTCCTGCAACGAAAATTCGGCAAGAACGGCGTTAGGATGCATCGGCTCTCCATGGGTGAGGATGAAAGGGATGTGGTGCCGGAGCATGAAGTCAAATCCGTTGGGAACGAGCGGACTTTCATGCGTGATATTCAGGTGCTGACAGATGCCAAGAAAGAATTGCTCGCTTTGGCGACCCAGGTGGGCCGCAGGATACGTCGCAAAAACCTGACGGGGAAAACCGTTTCCCTGAAAGTGAAATATCATGATTTCAAACAAATCACCCGGGCGAAAACCCTTGCCGATTTTACAGATGATGGTTTAGAGATATACGGAGCCGCCTGTGGTCTGCTTCAAAAAACCGAGGTTGGCAAAAGGCCGGTCCGACTGTTGGGCATTTCATTATCCCAACTCTGTTTTGCCGATGCGGCGGGGCAATTGTCCCTTTTCACCGATGATCAATCGCTCCGAAAAAGAAAACAACTCAACCTGGCCGTTGATTCAATCATGGAAAAACATGGCGGCAAAAGCGTTCGGCCCGCCACGTTGGTTCAAAAGACAAATGCTGAACTCTGAATGTTAAAAACCGGAACCGAGTAAAGATGGCAAAATCAATTTTTGTCTAAAGTTTATCAAACATCTCTCCTGCGTGAAAGGAACTGCGCACGAAAGGGCCGGATGCAACGCCCTCAAATCCCATTTCAAGAGCGGTCTTTTCCCAAGTTTGAAATGATTCCGGCGATACGTATGCCGCCACCGGATGGTGATCGGCGGATGGGGCCAGATATTGTCCCAGGGTCAAAAGCCTGCAACCCGCCGTCAGTAAGTCCCGAAGCGCCTGAATGACTTCTTCATGGGTTTCCCCCAGTCCCAGCATGAGTCCCGATTTGGTTGCCGGCTTCCGATCCATTTCTCCGGCCCTTCGGATCAATTCCAGGGACCGGTGGTAATCCGCCTGCGGTCGAACGTCCGGGTAAAGCCTGGGAACGGTCTCCATGTTGTGATTGAGCACATGGGGGGCGGCTGTCACGACGGTTTCAAGGTCCTTTTCCGATCCCTGAAAATCGGGGATCAGCACTTCCACCTTTGTCTCGGGACTGCGTTCTTTTACGGCGCCGATCACAGCGGCAAAATGTCCTGCGCCACCGTCAGGGAGATCGTCCCGGGTCACCGACGTGATCACCGCGTAGCCAAGCCCCATCGCCGTCACGGCTTCGGCCACTTTTCGAGGTTCTTCTCTGTTCGGCGGTTGGGGAACGCCGTGCTGTACGGCGCAGAAACGGCAGTTCCGGGTGCAGTGATCTCCCAGAATCATAAAAGTGGCGGTGCCGCTCGAAAAGCACTCTCCCAAATTGGGGCAGTGCGCCGCTTCACAGACGGTGTGAAGATGTCCTTCCCTTAATAGCCGCACGATTTTCTGATACTCCCGGCCTGCAGAAACCCTTTTTTTCAGCCAGGAAGGTTTTGGGATAATTTTTTTTTCTGTTTCATTTTTCATAATATTCGTTCACCATCTCCTGAAGATCTTTCGGCTTTGCCTGATCCGGATTCACGTCAAAGATCTCCTGGAAATGGAAAATAAGCCGAGTCTTAATATGGCCCAGGGGGATCTTTTTCCCGAGAAGTTCAGCCATTGAGGTGATACCCACCTCTTTGAGCCCACAAGAGTGAATCATTTGAAAAAAACTGAGGTCGGGACTGACGTTCAGGGCAAGCCCGTGAAGTGAAATCCCTTTTTTTACGGCGATACCTACAAACCCGATTTTCCGACCCTTTACCCAGACCCCGCGGTTTCGGTCATCCCTTTCGCCTCTGATACCGTAATCGCTTAATACCCGGATCATGACGGCTTCAAGTTTTTCCACAAAATCAAGCACCCCGATCCCTTTTTTTTCAAGGCCAAAGATCGGGTAGGCCAGAATCTGTCCGGGTCCGTGATAGGTGACGTCGCCTCCCCGCTCATTGTGGACGCAAGTAACCCCCTTCTTCTGAAGCACGGATTCGGATACCAGAACATTTTCCTGGCGGGCCCGCCTTCCGAAGGTGAGGACGTGGGGATGTTCCACCAGAAGCAGGGTGTCCGGGATCAGACCTTCAACCCGGGCGCCGTGAACGGCGCGCTGCAGCTTCAGGCACGCTGCATAATCCATGGTTTTAAGGTCTGATACCAGGGGGTCAGGCATCCTGACGTCCTGGGCTTATTTTTTCAAGGACATTACCCTCCGGGTCCAACACAAAAAGAAAAAATTTTTCTTCCGCCAGTTTTGGGGCCAGGTCCCGGTACTGAATGGCCTGGATTTCGATTTTGGCTTTCTTATCCCGAGCCAAAAGATGCAACCCCTGCAGGGCTGCGTCCTTTTCAAGGAATGCCGGGATAAAGGAAATATTGTTTTCAGTATCGATTTGTCCCAAAAACCGTTCATTCTGGTCGGGGTTTTCGGCCACCAACCAGAGCCAGGTATCTTCTTTGATTTTTTCAGACATTTAATTAACCTTTCATTTCAAATCTTCTTTTAATTGAATATACTGTTGAAGGTCCGGATGACGAAAAGCCGCGTCAATGTCCCTTCTGATATTTGCTTTTCTGCGCCTGCGATTCCTGATGAAAAAACCGATATCATCCACGATGGCATAGTAGGCGGGTATCATGGAAAGGATGAGAAAGGTGGCAAAAGCCAGTCCCCACATGATGGCGGTGGCCAGCGGTGCCCAGAAAATCGATTTTCCTCCCAGTCCGAAGGCCATGGGCGCCAGTCCGAAAATGGTGGTGATGCTGGTGAGGATGATGGGGCGCATGCGCACGTGGCAGGCCAGAACGATGGCCTGGTAGATCTGTTTGGGATTTTCCTTTCGGTACCGGTTGATAAAATCGATCAAAACCAGAGAGTCGTTGACCACAATGCCGGTGAGCGTCAAAAGGCCGATGAGGGTGACGAATGTCAACGGGTTGTTGGTGGCCAGGAGGCCCACCAGAACACCCAGGGAGGCAAAGGGAATGGTGACCATGATGATGAACGGTTGCATAAAAGAGTTAAACTGAAGTGCCAAAATGAAGAAGATGAAAAAAAGTGCCAGAAGGGCTGCATGACCCAATTCCGCCAGGGATTTGTCGGTTTCCTCCTGCAGGCCCCCCGCGATAAACCTGGCGCCCGGGTAGTCCTGCTTGATCCGGTTAAAAGCGTCTTCGGCGATTTTGTTGGCCCGCACCGCCGTCATCTTCTTGCCTTCAAGGTTTGAGAAAAAACCTCGAAATCCTTTCTTTTTTTGGACCGTTTCCCTTATGTTGGCCGTCAGGTTGATGGTCTGTTTTCCGTTGTAGTGGTAAATATTATGAAAGCCGGGAACCAGTTTTATGGTGGCCACTTCTTTTAAAGGAACGGCGCTGTGGCCCGGTACGGCAATTCTCAGGTTGAGCAGATCATCAAAGTCGGACCGGTATTCCGGCAGGTATTTCAACTTGATGTCCTGCTCACTGTCTCCGCGATTGTAGGTGGCGACTTTCATGCCGTGAAAGCCTGCCTGAACCGCCATGACCAAGTCTCTTTGTTGTATCCCCAGTTCTTTAGCCATGCCCTCGTCGACGGTTATTTCCATGAAGTGTTTTTCCCGGGAGAAATCGTCCCGGATGTCCACAATGCCATCGTGTTTAGCCATTTCCTTTTGAATATATTCCGAAATGGCTGCGGACATCTCCCATGAAGGGGACTGGATTTTTAGGTCCACATCCGCACCCACCGGCGGTCCTTCAATGAGCCGTTCCAGGACAACGGAGGTTGCGCCCCTCTCGGTGAGCAGCTTTTCCGTATCCTTGCGAACGCTTTCAATCAGTTCCACCACCGAATGTTTTCGATCCTTATTTTCTTTCAGGATCACATTGAGGATGCCGAAATGTTTTCCGAAGATGGGTTCGTAATTGATCTCTTTCATGCCCGCAACCGAAATGGGTGCATTGAGTTCGTCTCCGATGCGATCTCTGATGAGGTCCGTCAGGTCAATAAGTGCTTTTTCGGTCCTTTCCAGGCTCGAACCGGCCGGCAGATCAAAATAGATGTTGAATCTCGGAAATACGTCGCTTTTGGGAAACATGATGAAATCGGTCTGAAAATAGAGAAGGAAGGCGAGGCCGGTGGTGAGGACAATAAACAGCACCGAAAGATAGCGGTGTCTCAAGACTGCTCTCAGAAGGGGGTAGTAAATTTTGCGAACGGGTCGAAAAATATCGAAGCGATCTTTTGTCCTCCCTTTTTTGGCCCTTTTGGGCGCCAGTTCCACCACATGGGACGGAAGCATAAAAAAAACTTCGAACAGTGATGCCACAAGCGCAAATATGACGACTTTCGGAAGCGCGGCCAGATACCGGCCGATAATGCCGCCCACCATGATCAGAATGGGAACAAAGGCGGCAATGGTGGTGGATACGGATGCGATCACCGGCGCCAGTACCTGACGGCTTCCCTCAAGGGTTGCTTTAACAATGGGTTTACCCATTTCATTGTGACGGTGAATATTTTCAAGCACCACAATGGCGTCATCCACCACGATACCCAAGACCAAAATTAGACCGAAGAGGGTTAATCCATCGACGGAAAGGCCTGAAATTTTCATGAGCACGAATGTTAAAAGGAACGCAACGGGGATACCCACGGAAGCAAAGAGGGCATTGCGCAATCCCATGGATACCCACAGGACCAGGAATACCAGAAAAATTCCTATAAGACCGTTAACCTGCAGTTCCCGTATGCGCTTCTTGATCTCGCGGGACTGGTCAAAGTAAAGGGTCGTTTTAAGCCCGGGATAATTGCCCTCCAGATTCTTTATGACGGCTTTCACGTCATCAACGATCTGAATCATGTTGACTTTCTTTTTCCGCTTGACGGAGAGCACCAGCGCGTTTTCATTATTGATTTTGGTCAGGGTGCGCGGCGTTTCCAGTGTGGGAGAGATGGTGGCAATGTCGCGAAGATAGATGGTGGCGCCTTTGACCGTCTTTATGGCAATGTCGCCCATATTATCGGGATCAGGCGTTTCCCCCAGCATTCGAATGGAT
>ADZZ01000614.1 GCA_000179315.1 delta proteobacterium NaphS2 | reverse complement strand
GATCCACTGTGTTTTTCGAAAGACCCAGACAACCCGGACAGGGCACTTGAGTGTTTTGAGCATAACGATTTGGGAGTATGCGTTGACTTCACGGTATTTTCCGTACAGGAAGACGTGATAGGTTGAAGCGTACGCCATGAATGCCGCCGCCATTTCAGCGCACGAACCCAACCTGCTGCCATATTTTTTGGGTCTTCCCGGCTTTTTGGAAGAACCGATCTTGGGGATGGAGTACAGTACGGTATTGGAACGTAATCTTGAAAGCAAATGAACAAAATTTCCGAGTTTAGTGCGGAGGGGTTTGAACAGGCCGTTATTTCCGAACCAGCTGTCACAAACGATTATTATGTCAACGCCGGCAAAGTGTTGAGCTACCTGAATTACCATCTCGACAGCTTGTTGGAGTTTGGTTTGGAAAGAAACGACCTTTCCGGCAACCCTCATATTGTCCGATTTGGCATTTATGGCCTTTTGGGGCAAATAAAATCGCTGTGAAAGGGGGAGACAAGCCCATCGTCCTTTGATGACCTTTAACAGACCAATAAGAACCACATTCTGTGCCCATGGATATTTGGATTGATTGTCCTTTGCGGCATGATCGAAGATATGAGAACATCCGAAGATGTTGCGACCTGTCTTTGGATTGATGAAATCATCTAATGCGATCATAAGTCGCCCATCGGACAAGGGGTCAGGAATGAGGTGCCATAAGGCGGCCCATAGGTTATGCCATGGTATTTTGTTGGAAGCCATAAAGGTGTAGAATCGACGTTTGTTAATGTTGAGCCCAAACAAGGTATTGAGGCAACGCAACACGTTTGAAGAGATAGATGAAGTGAAAGGGATGATGAAAGCCAGGATGGCATAAGAGAACCAGTGTGCTCGTTCCCTGCCGAGATTGGTGGAAGAAAAAGCATTTTGTAGAGGCTTTAAGATATCGTTTAGAATAAACATGTTGCCAAGCTCCTTTCCGATGGAATATCAATAAGTTGTTATCGAATCCTATCACGAGATGGAGCGAATTTCAAGGGTAAAAAGTTAAATAACTAGTTGAATTTATTGGCATAAAATTGAAAAATTTTCATTTTTCGTGCAAATTCTCTGCGCATAATAAAAAAAATGCGCGA
>ADZZ01000615.1 GCA_000179315.1 delta proteobacterium NaphS2 | reverse complement strand
GCCGATAGCCGCGGTGGCAAGGCGTCTACCTTTGATTTTCTTGGATTCACGCACTACTGCAGCCGGTCCAGGAACGGCAGGAAATTCCGGATGAAACGGATCACTTCTCGCAAGAAGTTTACCGCCAAAATTCGGATGTTTAGGGATTGGCTGAAAGCCAACCGGACCCTGCCGACCGATGAGCTAATGGGTAAGGTAGGCTCGAAATTGCAGGGACACTTTGCCTACTACGGAGTCACGGACAATTCAAAAGGTCTCAACCGGTTTTCCTATGAGGTTCATCGTCTGTTGTTCAAATGGCTGAACAGGCGAGGTAAACGAGGGTGTATGAACTGGGAGAAGTTTAACCTACTTCTTAAAAAGTTTCCTCTGCCGCAACCCCGTATTACGGTAAACCTTTTCGCTTAATCGTGAAGCGTACTCATGAGGAGCCGTGTGCGTAAATAGCGCAAGCACGGTTCTGGGAGGGGCCGGGGCCAACTGCTACCAATCTCATGTGGTCTTATGATACGTAGTAGCCGCGTGCGGCGAGGGCGTAGTCTGAGGCATATTGCGTTAAGGTTGCTGAAGAAACCGGTCTACTCGACGTTATCGAATCCTATCACGAGATGGAGCGAATTTCAAGGGTAAAAAGTTAAATAACTAGTTGAATTTATTGGCATAAAAATTGAAAAAATTTTCATTTTTCGTGCCAAAATTCTCTGCGCATAATAAAAAAAATGCGCGGAACTGGCTGGAAAAATTGGAAAAGGTTCAAAAACGGTGAAACTTTAGTAAAAAAGATGGCGATGAAGTTGTTGTCCGGATAAAGGAACGTCCTGGTAGACCGCCGTCAAGTATGTGCCCGATCGCCCAACCCATTGTGAGAAAATTTATTAGAACTGAGAACCTGGGTGGAAGGCGTGTCAGCATCGGCAGGGTGTGCAAGTTCCTGAGTTCAAAACACGGGATCGATGTTCCAAAAATGACCCTTTGGCGTGCACTTAACCGGTGGGGTTTCAGTCATGGCGAAGGCCGAAGAAGAAATAGCCTGAAGGAACAGGATCGAATTATATTTGCACGACGAGAATACCTCAGAGCCAAG
>ADZZ01000616.1 GCA_000179315.1 delta proteobacterium NaphS2 | reverse complement strand
AAACTGTTTGGTTCAAAAGCTGCTGATGAGCTTGAAGCCCGGCTCCATTATCTGTTGAAGCTGCGCGGTATCGGGCTTGTCACCGGAGAAGTGGGCAGCGGGAAAACCAGTATCTGCCGAAAGATGGCCGCTTCTCTGAATACGGGTCTGTACCGGGTGTTTTACGTTCCTCTGACCACCGGCAATGTAACGGATATCTACAAATCCATTGCCTGGGAAATGGGGCTAACCACGGAACGTAAA
>ADZZ01000617.1 GCA_000179315.1 delta proteobacterium NaphS2 | reverse complement strand
TTGATGACCTTTAACAGACCAATAAGAACCACATTCTGTGCCCATGGATATTTGGATTGATTGTCCTTTGCGGCATGATCGAAGATATGAGAACATCCGAAGATGTTGCGACCTGTCTTTGGATTGATGAAATCATCTAATGCGATCATAAGTCGCCCATCGGACAAGGGGTCAGGAATGAGGTGCCATAAGGCGGCCCATAGGTTATGCCATGGTATTTTGTTGGAAGCCATAAAGGTGTAGAATCGACGTTTGTTAATGTTGAGCCCAAACAAGGTATTGAGGCAACGCAACACGTTTGAAGAGATAGATGAAGTGAAAGGGATGATGAAAGCCAGGATGGCATAAGAGAACCAGTGTGCTCGTTCCCTGCCGAGATTGGTGGAAGAAAAAGCATTTTGTAGAGGCTTTAAGATATCGTTTAGAATAAACATGTTGCCAAGCTCCTTTCCGATGGAATATCAATAAGTTGTTATCGAATCCTATCACGAGATGGAGCGAATTTCAAGGGTAAAAAGTTAAATAACTAGTTGAATTTATTGGCATAAAAATTGAAAAATTTTCATTTTTCGTGCCAAAATTCTCTGCGCATAATAAAAAAAATGCGCGGAACTGGCTGGAAAAATTGGAAAAGGTTCAAAAACGGTGAAACTTTAGTGATTCATGAAATCCGCATAAAAATTAAGGCTCATACGACGATTTCCCGTGCTGTAAATAATTTGATTGAAAAAGTCATTTTCGCTGGGAATTTCTTCAGATTTGGTATAAATAAGATGGCTTTCTGTCCACTTAAATATGCAGATAGCCATGACCACAAAATCGTCTACAAATCCGGAGATTGGAATCCTTGAACTCATCGACCCCGCTAAGTGCTACGAATTCTTCAGAGAAAAGAAGTGGCCATGTGGTATTTGTTGTCCAAAATGTACCTCAAACCGGGTCAAAAAGAACGGTCACAAACGTAATGCTCCGCTTTGTCGGAACTATAAATGCAATAACTGCGGTTGCCGTTTCAACGATTTTACGGG
>ADZZ01000618.1 GCA_000179315.1 delta proteobacterium NaphS2 | reverse complement strand
AGCTTGTTGGAGATTTTAAAAACGCAGGCCGGGAATGGCAACCAAAAGGACAACCGGATTCTGTCCGAGTACACGATTTTGCTGACAAAAATTTGGGCAAGGTTAACCCATATGGTGTATATGATCAGACAGCAAATGTTGGCTGGGTCAGCGTTGGCATTGATCATGACACATCATCCTTTGCTGTCGAGAGTATCCGTCGTTGGTGGAAAAGAATGGGCCAGCAAACTTATCCGGAAGCAAAACAACTTCTCATAACGGCGGATGGAGGCGGTAGTAACGGATATCGAATTCGGCTTTGGAAAATTGAACTTCAACGGTTTGCAGATGACCAAGGTCTTGAAATCTCCGTGTGCCATCTCCCTCCTGGCACAAGCAAATGGAATAAAATTGAACATCGAATGTTCAGTCATATCAGCATGAATTGGCGTGGCAAGCCGTTGACGAGTCACGAGGTAATTGTGAATCTGATAGCCAACACAACCACTCGACAAGGCCTTAAGATTCAGGCTGAGATTGACTCCAACAGTTATCCAAAGGGGATCAAAGTAACTGACACCGAACTTGAGAACGTCAATTTGTTTAAGGCCGATTTTCATGGCGAATGGAACTATTCTATTCGCCCTAAATGTTCAAGTTATTAACGGACAGACTCTTAGAAAGGACCATCCACACCTGCCCGTTATCATTACCGAAGATGCCCTAAGTTCGAATGCGCCACACATAAGGGAGGCGGAAAAATACAATCTTCATTACATTCTGGGTGTGAAGAAGGGGGATCATCCTTTCCTGTTCAGAAAAGTGGAAGAGGCACAAGAAAATGGCGAAGCTGTTCAATTTGAATTGGTCGATAATGATAATCCGCAAAAAACGCATCGTTTCCTTCTCGTTAACCACCTCCCCCTGAATGAATCAAATCAGGATTTGCTGATCAATTTCCTGGAATACTGGGAAATCACGTCAGAAAAGACGCAACATTTCAGCTGGGTTACTGATTTTACCATAACAAAGGGAAACTCTTATGAACTTATGCGAGGCGGTCGTGCACGCTGGAAAATAGAAAATGAGACGTTCAATACCCTCAAGAA
>ADZZ01000619.1 GCA_000179315.1 delta proteobacterium NaphS2 | reverse complement strand
TACTACCTCCCATAATTTGAATTGATGATGAATTAAAACCTAAAGCAATTTTGTATAAACAATTTGCCGGTAAGTCAACCTTGACAAACCGGTCGTGTTTGCAATTTTTACGGGATCCATTCAACGCCGGCTTCCTCAAATCCTTTTTTGCGCAAAAGACAGCTGTCGCATAGGCCGCAGGCTTTTCCATCCGGTGACGGGTCATAACAACTGTGCGTCAAAGTGTAGTCAACACCCAGCTTAAGGCCTGTCTTGATAATGTCCCCCTTGCTCATATAGATGACCGGGGTTCTGATTTTAAGCCGCCGGGTCAATGTTACCCCCGCCTTTGTGGCAAGATTGGCCATCTCTTCAAATGCCTTTATAAATTCCGCCCGGCAGTCGGGATAGCCGCTGTAGTCCACTGCATTGACGCCGATAAAAATGTTCCAGGCGCCCAGTACTTCCGCCCAGGCGAGGGCATATGAGAGAAATATGGTATTGCGTGCGGGCACATACGTGACGGGAATCTCCTCTTCAGAAAGTTCCGCACCTCGCCTTTTGGGTACATCAATGTGGTCCGTCAATGCTGAACCGCCAATTTTCCTGAGATCCAAATCCACAATCAGGTGCTCGGTCAAACCCAGGTTATGGGCGACCTTCTCCGCCGCCTTCAGTTCCACCGCGTGGCGTTGTCCGTAGCGAAAAGTGAGCGCGAAAACATCGTATCCTTCCGAGCAGGCAATTGCCGCAACGGTTGTTGAGTCAAGGCCGCCGCTTAAGAGGACCACGGCTTTTTCTTTGAACGCCGTCATGTACTAGCCTTTCTGTTAAACGCCTCTTGCATCAGGCCCCCAGACGTATTTCTGAAGTTGAAGGTGCAGCCGACACGGCAGATGATCCTCTAAAATCCATTCCGCCAGGGTTTCCGGTTTCAGCTGACCGAATACGGGGGAAAAATTAACGGAACTGATTTTGAGAAAACGGGATTTCATCCGGATTACGATTTCTCTGGCATATTCGTAATCCTCTCGGGTTCCAAGAACAAATTTAATTTCATCCTTTGCCGAAAGCCTGTTCAGGTTTTCCATATCCATATGATTGTGCATGCCGCTGGAGGGGCACTTGATATCCACAATTTTTACACATCGATTATCTACGCGGCTGATATCATGGCTTCCGTTGGTTTCAAGGAGGACGTCATAACCGTCTTCCAAAAGGCTCTCAATAAGAATGGGGGTTTTTTCCTGCACCAGCGGTTCTCCTCCGGTGATCTCAACCAGGCGGCACTGCATGGGAGCAATCTGCTCAAAGATATGGTTGATTTCCAGAATTCCCCCTTCTTCGTAAGCGTATCGGGTGTCGCAGTAGGAACATCTCAAATTGCATCCGGTTAATCGGACAAACACGCAGGGAAGGCCTGCATAGGAGGACTCTCCCTGGATGCTGTAAAATATTTCATTGACGCGTAATGTCATATATCTTCCTCCCAATAAAAGGCGCCCGCACCGGGGGTTTCCGAAACTTTTACCTTGCTGACGGTAGCGGTGTCGCTGTTGAGTTGCAGACTCAGCTCCCGGTATAAAAACCGGGCGATATTCTCTGAGGTGGGGTTCATGTCTTGAAAAACCGGTAGATCGTTCAAATTGAAATGGTCGAGGCCCTTGAGGACATTTTTGACACTCTTTTTGATATCCCTGAAATCAATGCCGATGCCGATATCATCCAGTTTTCTGCAACGAACAAAAACATCGATGATCCAGTTGTGGCCGTGAACGCGGGCACAATCTCCGGGATATCCGTTCAACGCGTGTGCTGCTGAAAAATGGGTTTGTACGTATATTTCAAATACACTGCTCATCATCAGCTCCCGGGACTCTTTTTATGGGTGGACGTAATTAAGGCCACGGTTTTTTCATTTGCTTCCTTCAGCCCCATGATCAATGCTTTTATCAATAATCTCAACTGTAGTGATAAGGATTCGTAGTCGCGGTTCAATTGTTGCGCATCAAGCACGCCGACCTTCACATCATTATCCACTGCAATTATGGAAGCGCATCGTTCCGTCGGCGATCTTCCGAAAATTCCATTTCGCCGAAACGGACCCTTTTTCAGTGTGCT
>ADZZ01000620.1 GCA_000179315.1 delta proteobacterium NaphS2 | reverse complement strand
CTGCGCTCTTGCTTAAAGCGAGTATGCTGGCCAACCGATAATAAAGGGAGAATGGCAAACGGGGCAGGGGAAGTCGGATGGCGTCGTAGTACCTGAGAAGGCGGGTAACTCCGCTGGAGGAAAGGACGTCACATGAGTAACAGTGTTGCGAGGACACATCATCTATGCTCAGAAATAGAGAAATGGTGGAAACGAAATTACAACGCATAGCGGAGAAGGCCCGCAAAGAAGATGAATGCCGATTCACCAGTCTGTTTCATCTGATGAACGAGGAGATGTTGCGGGAATGTTTCCAGGAGCTGCGCAAAGACGCAGCATCTGGCATTGATAAGGTTACCAAGAAGGAATATGGGGAAAAACTTGGCGAGAACCTAAACGCTCTGGTCGGAAAATTGCATCGGATGGCGTATATTCCATTGCCGGTGCGCAGGGTGTACATTCCTAAACCGGGGAGTAGCAAGAAACGACCGCTGGGCATACCAGCCCTTGAAGATAAGCTGGTACAGGCGGGATTGACACGGGTGCTTTCGGCGATCTACGAGCAGGATTTCATTGACGATTCGTATGGATTTCGGCCCGGTCGCGGGTGTCATGACGCGTTGAGGGCACTCAGCAAAGAGGTTGAGGGATGCCGGGTTCACTATATTGTGGACGCAGATATCAAAGGGTTCTTTGATAATGTTGATCACGATTGGATGATTAAATTTCTCGGCCACCGAATAGCAGATAAACGAGTGTTGCGCTACGTCAAGCGGTTTCTCAAAGCAGGTATAATGGAGGAAGGCAAAGAGATTGCCAGTGACAAAGGAACGCCTCAGGGCGGGATTATTTCACCAGTACTTGCCAATATCTATCTGCATTACAGTCTGGACATCTGGTTCACGCGAGTGTTTCAGCAGGGCTGTCATGGCCAAAGTCGGATAATCCGTTACGCCGATGACTTTGTTGTATGTTTCGAGCGTGAGGCAGATGCGATACGGTTCCGAAAGGAACTGGATCTGCGACTTTCCAAGTTTGGCCTTGAGATATCGCCTGAAAAGACGAAGACCATCGAATTTGGTCCATATGCACAATCCAAGGCCGATAGCCGCGGTGGCAAGGCGTCTACCTTTGATTTTCTTGGATTCACGCACTACTGCAGCCGGTCCAGGAACGGCAGGAAATTCCGGATGAAACGGATCACTCT
>ADZZ01000621.1 GCA_000179315.1 delta proteobacterium NaphS2 | reverse complement strand
ATCTCCTACTTAATTTTTTTCAAAAGGTTTCGGCATGTGCATGTTTTTTGTGAATCCATATTTGGAAGATTAAGCAATGCAACTGTTGATGTCAACCGGGCAATAGCCGTTTGCTGTCATTATTGCCAATGGAACAAAAATATTGACTGGAAAGGTTTCATCAGGATAGTATCACTACAATCACTACACTGCGAGAAAGGAGGGCTGTAAATGGAGGAGATTCTTAAGGGGAAAAGGATTCTGATCGTTGATGATGAGCCGGATATATTAGAGACTCTGGTGGAAATATTGGATACGTGTTCTATTGATACGGCGCCAAATTTTGAAACAGCTCGGAAATTCTTAAATAAAAACCGCTACGACCTGGCCATCCTGGATATCATGGGGGTTAACGGATACGAACTCCTCAAGATGACCAATGAAAAAGGCATCCCGGCATTGATGCTGACGGCCCACGCCGTAAATCCGGAAAACCTGGTGAAATCCATCACCGGCGGTGCCCGCAGTTATGTGCCCAAAGACAAGATCTCCAATATCGACGCCTATGTTGCCGATGTTTTGCGAACCATTGAAGGGGGCTCGGATAAGCCCATGGCATGGTTTGGCAAACTCGAGCCTTACTTTGATCGGAAATTTGGAAAGAACTGGAAAGACAAACACAAAGATTTCTGGAAAAAATTTGACAAGAAATACCGGGCGACCCGGGATGAACTGGATGAAATCATGTGACGTGAGAAATAAAGCTATTGTTGATTCGTTTTAAGGGGTATTTTGACGAGGAATTTTGCTCCCTGCCCTTCATCGCTTTCCAGCAACATTTCTCCCCCCAGATCTTCCACAAGCACCATTACACCGGCCAGACCCAGGCCATGGCCTCTCACGCTGCAGGTACTACTCG
>ADZZ01000622.1 GCA_000179315.1 delta proteobacterium NaphS2 | reverse complement strand
CCCGCACATGCTGGCGAAATGTACGGATCACAACTGCGGAAAACAGGTCTATATTCCACATTCCTGTGGTCACAGGAACTGTCCCCATTGCCAGAACCATGAAAACCGGCAGTGGATCGAGAATCAGTTGAGCAAGCGCTTACCGGCTCAATACTATCTGATCACCTTCACCCTCCCCAAACAGCTCAGGGATCTTGCCTGGAAAAATCAGGCAACAATCTATTCCCTCATGTTTGCCTGCGTCCAGGATCTCCTGAAAACATTTACCCAAAAAGACAAAAAACTCGGTGGAGCAGCCGGCTTTACCACCATACTCCATACCCATTCAAGAGCACTCGACTATCATCCCCACATTCATGTTGTCATGCCGGGGGCAAGCATCAATACAAAAACAGCATTATGGCGGGTCAAATCTTCCGGGTATCTTTTCAGCCACAAGGCTCTGGCGCAAGTCTTCAGAGCAAAGATCCTCCAGGCCATTGTTGACCACGGGCTGAGCGTGCCAGAAGATTGCCCGAAACAGTGGGTCGTTGACTGCAAAGACGTCGGCAACGGCGACAAGGCAATCATTTATCTTGGCAGATATCTCTACCGGGGCGTCATCCGGGAACAGGATATTCTGCAATGCGAAAACGGCATGGTCACCTTCAGGTATCTCCATGCCAAAACCGGGCAATACAGAAGCAGGACCGTCACCGGGGAATATTTCCTCTATCTGCTCATGCTCCATGTGCTGCCCAAGGGCTTTCGAAGGGCCAGGTGTTACGGTTTTCTCCATCCATGCAGCAAAAAGCTCATCTGTTTTTTGCAGATGGTGCTCCGGGTTAATCCGCTCAATATGTTTGCCAAGAAATTGAAAGAACGGCCAACAATTACCTGCCCGGTATGCGGAGCGGCCATGAAAATTGTCCTGACAAAAATAGCAAACCGCCGGCGAAGCAGTCCACCTGCCTTACATGAGCG
>ADZZ01000623.1 GCA_000179315.1 delta proteobacterium NaphS2 | reverse complement strand
CCATGAGCAGTCGGTTTGCTTCAGAATACATCGCGTTCGGGTGCAGCCTCTCCCATATCGCAGCCCGGATAGACGCGACAAAAGTTTTGTGAAACGACGGCTTGATCTGTTGAGGCCTGCCTGAAAATATTTTGAAAGCCGTGATTTCAGGAACGCTTTCAACCTGGAGTGCCAGCCGTGTCATGGCGCCGTTGGCGCGCGCCAACATTAAAGACGCACAAAAACTGATGGCCCACCTGGAAAATGAACCTTTATCCACGAGGGAACTGGCCCATTTTTACGAACATTACCAAAAAAGCAACCGGTCTGTTCGAGACCGCATGCTGGAAAATCCCTTTCTTTTCATAAAGGTTCAAAATGAAAGAATCCAATCCGAACAGGCCAAGGAGATTCATGACGGACCGGAAGGCAAATGGTTCAAGGATATTAAAATGGTATATGCTGTGCTCGGACGTCTGCTGAAAACCGTTTCCCATGTCCATTATCCAAAAAGCGATCCATTTAAGAAACAAACCCTGAAAGCCTGGGTGAACAAAGTCGAAAATCAGGCGGCAAAACTCAAAAAAGAGATAGAGCCATGATCAGACAATCCAAAAAAGATGCCATTTTGGAACTGAAAAATACCGGTATGAGTTTGCGCAAAATCGCCCGAACGCTCAAGGTCAGCCGAAATACCATCACGAAGATCTTAAAGGATCCGGATGAAGCAGCACCCCACAGAGAATCCCGGCATGAAGAACATGTCCCTTTAATCCGCGATCTTTTCAAGGAATGCAAAGGAAATGCCGTGCGAGTGGCGGAGGAACTGGAAAGCCGCCATCAGATCACGATTCCTTATCAAAGTCTGACCTGGATCATGAGAAAACACGAGATCCGGAAGCGAAAAAAAAGACGCGCGGGACAATACCATTTTAAACCCGGTCAGGAGATGCAGCATGATACGTCACCCCATCAGGTTACCATTGATGGGAAAAAAGTATCGGCCCAGTGCGCTTCCCTGA
>ADZZ01000624.1 GCA_000179315.1 delta proteobacterium NaphS2 | reverse complement strand
TCGAGCAGATGGTGTTAATGGGGTAATGCCATTGGATGCTCAGGCMAATCTTCCTGAAAGAAGCTACTCGTACCTTCTCCAAGAATGGATGGATCTTTTGAGCATTCGAGATTCTTTCGGAGAATCCTCTTGCACCCTGCAAAAACTGCTGAACTTGAAAATACATCCGAGCCGTTATGAAGTTGTAAATCAGGAATCATCAAATAGCTACGATGAATTTTATGAGAGTAAGGAGCCTCCGAGTCCGGAAAGCGAAGGCAGCGTTCAGGTAATTGGTTTCGATGGAAAAGGCGTTCCTGTCATCAAGCAAGAGGCTGCCAAGATACAGGCCCGGCTTGGAAAAGGAGAAAAGCGCCAGAAAACAAAAGAAGCCATTGTAGGGGTCAGTTATACAGTTGATCCCAAGGTACGAACACCTCGTGAAGTTGCCGAAAATCTCGTTTATCCGGAAAAAAGCAAAGAAGAAACAGATACCCCGAATAAACAAGATGTTAAGGCATCTCCCATACGCGCATCAAATCCTCGTCGAATAGCCAGTTTGGAACGATCCAAGAAAGACGTCATGATGGAAATTTTAAAGGATGCTAAAGTCAGGAACCCCGATAACCGAAAATCTCTTGTAGCGGTCATGGATGGTGCACTGTGCCTATGGTCTCTATTGAGCACCGTGTTGGCTGGTGTGAAATGGGTGGGTATTTTGGACATTATACATGTCGTAGAATACCTTTGGAAAGTGGCCAATTCCTTGTATGGTGAAAACACCCGCGAAGGGAAAAAATGGGTATATGACCATCTGATGGCAATTTTGCAGGGCCGTGTTGGAAGAGTTATTGGAGGCATGAAACAGATTTTGAACAAAAGAAAAAAGTTAAAGAGCGGTCAGAAAAAAGCCTTGAGAGAAACCATCAAGTATTTTGAAAATCACCGCCAATGGATGCGCTATGATGAGTACCTGGCCTCTGGATATCCGATAGGAAGCGGCGTCGTAGAGTCCACTTGCGGACACACCGTTAAAAAGCGAATGGAAGGAACAGGTCGCAGGTGGTCAATTAAAGGTGCCGAATCCACGCTGCTTTTGCGGTCCGTCTATACCAGCAATGATTGGGATGTTTACTGGGAGAACCATCGTCAGCAGGAGCAAAAGCGGCAATACGGCAAA
>ADZZ01000625.1 GCA_000179315.1 delta proteobacterium NaphS2 | reverse complement strand
AGAAAAGAACACCCGTAATAAGGCCTCATTTTCCACCTACGGAACCCGGGTGGATTGCCACGCCGAGGGGGATTGGCAAATCTATACAACCGGATACGGTGACCTCTATAGTACCGATGGCGAAAACTATTATTACACGGACACCTTTGCCGGAACGTCCGGTGCAAGCCCCATTGTGACCGGCGCGGCCGTAGCCCTTTCGAGTATGTTGTGGATTTATAACGGATCGATCTATGCACCAAAAGAGATGCGCGATTTACTTCGGCGGGATGGCACGCCTCAGGCGTCAGGAGGACATATAGGGCCCCGGCCTGATTTAAGAAAACAGGTTGAACACATGACCAACCGCCATCTGCAGATGGAATCTACCGATTTTGATGGGGACGGCAAGAGTGACTATGCCATATTTCGGCCTTCTGATGGGCGGTGGTACATCCGTTATGCGACCGGTGCCACAGCGGTTTATACATGGGGAAGCAAAGGGGATATTCCATGTCCGGCCGATGTAAACAACGACGGTCGCGCCGAATTGATTGTGTTTCGGCCATGGCAGGGTCGATGGTACATCCGTTACTGGAATGGGTCAACCACCAGTATCGTGTGGGGCGCCATTGGAGACATTCCTATACCCCTGGATTATGATGGTGACGGTCGGGCAGAACTTGCGGTTTATCGGTGGTGGACCGATAATCAGGGGAGATGGTACATCCGTTACTGGAATGGGACATCGACGATGATTCCCTGGGGCGTCAAAACAGATACGCCCTTGTCTCGCGATATCGATGGAGATGGACGAGATGATTTGATCGTTTTTCGCACCAACGGAAAATGGTTCGTGCGCTATGCGGCCGGGGGTTACGGTGTTGACACGTGGGGAACCTGGGGTGACATACCTCTGTGCTATCGCGCCTCATCTGGAAATTGGAACATCGCAGTATGGCGTCCCAGCGCGGGCATGTTCTTTGAGAAGGTATTTGGTGGTGCCTCCCAAGCCCCATTTTATTATGGAGTCGCTGGCGATATCCCCAGATACGCCGATACAAACGGCAACAACTGGGACGAGGCAACCATTTACAGACCTTCAAATGGGAGGTGGTACAATACGGTTAGCGGTGTAACCAGCTGGGGAGCAGTTGGGGATATCGCTGCCACCAGGTAGGTAACCAACCACTGATCGGCACCCCTCAACCCGGAAAAGAGCCGAGTTGAGGGGGATTTGGTAACTCTCCTGCTCTGAACAAACAGTGGTATCTGATTAGAGTTCTATCAAATGTCCCGCTGAAAGATGCTTTAGTGAGGAATGGTTTTTGACGTTAATCTCGAAAGGATTGCAGATGTGGTTTATTTAGGCGGGATATTTGATAGAACTAAAGTTTCACCGTTTTTGAACCTTTTCCAATTTTTCCAGCCAGTTCCGCGCATTTTTTTTATTATGCGCAGAGAATTTTGGCACGAAAAATGAAAATTTTTTCAATTTTTATGCCAATAAATTCAACTAGTTATTTAACTTTTTACCCTTGAAATTCGCTCCATCTCGTGATAGGATTCGATAACAACTTATTGATATTCCATCGGAAAGGAGCTTGGCAACATGTTTATTCTAAACGATATCTTAAAGCCTCTACAAAATGCTTTTTCTTCCACCAATCTCGGCAGGGAACGAGCACACTGGTTCTCTTATGCCATCCTGGCTTTCATCATCCCTTTCACTTCATCTATCTCTTCAAACGTG
>ADZZ01000626.1 GCA_000179315.1 delta proteobacterium NaphS2 | reverse complement strand
TGCTGCATCTGCAACGGACTTATCCCGGTGAGCCTTTTCTCAAAGCCGTAAGACAGGCCCTTAAGTATCGACTTTTTGATCTGTCCCGTCTGGAAAACATCATCCTCGATTATACCGCGGGTGACTTTTTTGATCTGTCATGAAAAAGAAAATTGAGCAATTACTCATTGACTTGAAGTTTAAAGGCATGGTGAAGACCTTCGATGAGCAGTTGGCTTTGGCCGAAAAGAACGGGCTTTCCGTTTACGAGGTCATATACAACCTCCTGGCTGAGGAATTACGTTTCCGGCAGGAGCGGAGCATGACTTATCGGCTTCAGATTGCACGGCTCCCATGGGACTGGACCCTCAACTCCTTTCCGTTTGATCTTCAGCCCGGAGTCCGGAAAAGCCGGATGATGACTTTGTCCGGCCTTGATTTCATCAATCGAAGAGAAAACATCGTATTTCACGGAAAGACCGGCGTAGGGAAAACAGGCCTGGCCGTCGGCATACTCCGTCAAGCCATTATTGCCGGGTACCGGGGGCGTTTTTATAATGTTCAGGATTTGCTGGATCAACTCTATGCCTCTCTCGCCGATCGATCCACCCCCAAACTACTCAATGCCCTGTGCCGATATGATCTGCTGTTGCTCGATGAACTGGGATACCTGACCCTGAAAAAGGAGCAAATGAACGCCTTTTTCAAACTCATGAAAGAGCGATATGAAGCCGGGCGGCCCACCATTATTACGACCAATCTCCAGCCTGAACAATGGTATTCCCTCCTTGAACCAAAGGACATGGTCGATGCTCTGCTGGATCGCCTCAACCATCGGTGCATCAATGTTCATATCGATGGGCCTTCTCTCAGAAAAACAGATGCCGGCTAATCCATTTTTCTAAGCCGATCTAAACCCTCTCAAACTCATGATGCCACATGGCTTTCAATTATCTGTAAACTATAAGAAAAAACCCTTTCAGACTCTTCTCAAA
>ADZZ01000627.1 GCA_000179315.1 delta proteobacterium NaphS2 | reverse complement strand
CCTGAAGCACTGATTGGAAAATCCCTGGAAGTCAGAAACACTGGCGCAAGGTCATCGTTTATGACAAAAGCCGGAACGTGGCGGAACATGACCGTATTCTGGATAAACGTGATACGCGAACAACTGTGCCGGGACATCATGTTCCGATTCGAAGAAAAAAGGATGCCCGGGTCCCTTCAAAAGAAGAACAGCTGTTGGTGGGAAATGATGCCGTTCTGGATGCGTATGTGGCCGAACTGAAGAAAAGAAGCCATGGTCGTGGCGTGGTCAAGTTACGCCGTCTGCTGCATCTGCAACGGACTTATCCCGGTGAGCCTTTTCTCAAAGCCGTAAGACAGGCCCTTAAGTATCGACTTTTTGATCTGTCCCGTCTGGAAAACATCATCCTCGATTATACCGCGGGTGACTTTTTTGATCTGTCATGAAAAAGAAAATTGAGCAATTACTTATGGACTTGAAGTTTAAAGGCATGCTGAAGGCTTTTGATGAGCAGTTGGCTTTGGCCGAAAAGAACGGTCTTTCCGTTTACGAGGTCATATACAACCTCCTGGCTGAGGAATTACGTTTCCGGCAGGAGCGGAGCATGACTTATCGGCTTCAGATTGCACGGCTCCCATGGGACTGGACCCTCAACTCCTTTCCGTTTGATCTTCAGCCCGGAGTCCGGAAAAGCCGGATGATGACTTTGTCCGGCCTTGATTTCATCAATCGAAGAGAAAACATCGTATTTCACGGAAAGACCGGCGTAGGGAAAACAGGCCTGGCCGTCGGCATACTCCGTCAAGCCATTATTGCCGGGTACCGGGGGCGTTTTTATAATGTTCAGGATTTGCTGGATCAACTCTATGCCTCTCTCGCCGATCGATCCACCCCCAAACTACTCAATGCCCTGTGCCGATATGATCTGCTGTTGCTCGATGAACTGGGATAC
>ADZZ01000628.1 GCA_000179315.1 delta proteobacterium NaphS2 | reverse complement strand
GCTGATTCACTGATCAGCTATAAATAAGCGACTTCATGTCGCAACGCATGCGGGATGCCGGGGAGAAAGCCCCCCGGCTACCCGATCAGGGGTTTCCGCACTTGAAGTACCATTCTTCTTCTATAGCATTCGGACACCAAGACGACATATTGACTATTTGAGCACCTGCTTGGCGTTTTTTCGCCTTGGCCAAAAATTGTTCAGCCTGCAATCTGTCAGTGGTCGTCGCTACACTGCGGAACCAGTTGTTTCGGAAGTAGATTGCGGCGTTTGATAACCCCAGCTTGGGTGCGATTGTCCGAACTTCATATTCGGCCGCGTCCAATTTGCGATCGGCACCATACACGACTCCCCAAGTAACGACGTTTCCCGTGGAAGCCTGCGCTTTCTGAATTAAGGGTGCATTTTCCGAAGTCGTTGCCTCCACAGACTTTTGAACCGCCGCTGCAGCTTGATCCACGCGAGCGTTGAGTTCGTTAAGTTCTTCGATCTTTGAACTGAACTTGGGGTTCGTTATCTGGGTTCTTGCTTCTTCGAGGGCGCTGTTCAGCTTTGAGTTCTGCTCTCTCAGGTCAGCGATTGCGGTATTGGCTTTGACGAGCGCGTTGTCGGTTTGTTCAAGCTGGGCTTTCCATTTAAAACCCAGGAAACTACCTTCTTCAAATCCGGCTTTTACAAGCACGGTATTTATTGCCTGGGGCCACACAAGCAACAGCACCGCCAATAATAGAAGCATTCCGTCGCGAAGCATTGCGACGAGATCTTTCCCCGTAGAGACAATTCCGGACACGGGATTATGGTTCTTTTGGTCGTTCATTTTTCGATCCTCCTCCACATCGGGTAGCTTCATTTATACGCCCAACGCCAGCTGTTGCGCAACCGCCCGATGGAAAAGGGTTTGTAATGAGAAAACAACCATAAAGCAATGATAGTATTTGAAATGGGAATTAAGTCAAGGAAAAATGGCTTGGCGCCATTGGGCGCATGGGGCTTTTGAAAGGAATCTTCGTGGGTTGCCACGGGAGCGGGAACGTGATAAAAAACGGTTTTGCATGAAGTGTCGTCTTGTAAGGAGATTCCCGTTTTGACCGAACTTTCCATTGCGACCGATGATTCATCGGTGAAATCAGAAATATTTGAGGCTTTTTCGGCCGGGGTGGATCGCGTTGTCGCCTGGGCGGACCTTCTGGACAGCATCAACGTGTTTCCCGTGGCCGACGGCGATACCGGCAGAAATCTGGTGATCAGTCTTCAACCCCTCAAGCAGTCAATGGAAAGCCGGGAGGAATTGATTGAAGCGCTGCTCATGTCGGCGCGGGGGAATTCGGGAAATATTGCCGCACAATTTTTCAGTGCCTTTGTTTTGATTGAAAGCCTTCAGGACTTGAAAGAAATCGCCGAGCAGGGACGGAACCTGGCCTGGAAGGCGGTTACCGATCCCAAAAGCGGCACCATGCTGTCGGTTTTCGATGCGTTGGCCGAGGCTCTAGGCCGCCACGACTTGGTCGCCAATCCGGAGCGCATGGAGCAGGTCCTGGATGTTCTGGAGGGGGTGGTTGTTGATACCTCCCGACAGCTAAAGGAACTGGCCACGGCGGGGGTGGTGGATGCGGGCGCTCTGGGCATGTTCATTTTTTTTGACGGGTTCTTTAACATATTGCTGGACCGCAAGGTGGGCTTTCGCGCCATTGCGCACGTATTTGAAAACCTGCTTCACGTGGATCCCGCATGGGGGGCCGAGGGCGACGAGGGATACTGCATTGATGCGGTATTGAAAATGGGTTCGACAATTGCTGAAGATCCTTTTTCCGCCATTTCCCGGGTTGGACATGAAGTGGTAACCATGGGGCACGGGGATTTCGTCAAGGTCCACCTGCACGCGGTGGATGAAGCAGGCGCCAGGCGGCAACTGGAGGGGGTCGGCAATCTGGTGAACTGGAAGTCCGACGATTTGAAGGCGCAGATGGCGGAGTATCGCCTGCTGCCCAAAAACCAGGCCCTTCATATCATGAGCGATGCCGCCGGATCAATCACTCGGACCGATGCAAAACGGCTCGGGATCACACTCCTTGAAAGCTACATCAACCTGGGTTCCCGCAGCTATCCCGAGACCCATATGGACCTGGAAAAACTCTACGGGGAAATGCGAAACGGGACCCCCGCCTCCACGGCCCAGGCATCGGTCTTTGAACGCCACCAGCGATATCAGCAGGCGGCCAGTCTCCATTCGCGGGTTCTTTATCTATGCGTGGGGGCCGGGTACACGGGAAATTATCAGGCTGTCATGGAATGGAAAACCGCAAACGACCCGGAGGACCGCCTGGTGGTTGTGGATACGCAAGCCGCCAGCGGAAAGCTGGGGTTGTTGGCCATTGCCACGGCCCGCTTCTCCCTGACCGCCCGTGATCCCGAATCGGTCATCCAATATGCCGTAGAAGCGCAAGCCCTGGTTGAGGAATTGATTTTCATTGAAAAACTTCATTATCTTGCCGGCGGCGGCCGGATTTCAAAAACAGGCGCTTTTTTCGGCGACATGCTCCATGTGAAACCGGTGGTCAGCCCGGCGGCGGACGGGGCCAAGAAAGTGGGCGTGGTGCGGAACAAGGAGCAGCAGATCAACTTTGCCCTCTCAAAACTGAAAGAGGCGTTAAAAGACGCGCAATCCCCGTTGATCATGCTTCAATACACGGACAACCGGTCCCTGGTGGAGAATGAATTCAAGGGGGCCGTTGAAAAAGCCTTTCCAGGGGCGGAGGTCTTTCTGCAACCCCTCAGTCTGACCACCGGCACCCATTGCGGCCCGGGAGCCTGGGCGATTGCCTATCTGCCCCGGGTTTAATCGGTGACGATGAACCAACTTCCTTCATGAAGATGAGCGCCGTATTCACGGCCCTGTTTTCGGTAGACCACGATGAATTCCTTCTCGTGGTTGGGTGACGGATCGCCGCCCAGGTTTTCGTTGGAAACCAGCATGTTGATGTTGTCGTTTCGAACGTGGTTCTGAACATCGCCGGTGACAATCCGGTATTTTCCCACCGCCCCGTAAAGGGCTCTGATGATCTCCAGTTTGCCGGCGCCATGGTGGGGCGGTTGATAGCCCGCTTCGGGGCCGGGGACCACGAACCAGCCGCCTTCCGGAATGCGCAGTTCCACTTTTGCATCATGATTTTTATAAACCACCACCATCTCTTTTTCTCTTCCGGGCGCCGGATCCGCGTCCAGGTTCCGGTTGGTGACCTGCATGCTGATGGCATGATCCGACATGAAACCCTTGAGTGTCTCAGTGACATCCCAATAGTTTCCCGGAACGCCGTATCTGGCCGAAATAATATGAAAGTCCTCTTCAGCCCACGAAAATGAAACGAACAGGGGCAACAGAAGCGCAAAAATGGATGCCGTCAATAGGCATACGGTTTTCTGGGTGATGCCTTTCATGGGACTTTATTTCATTTGGAGTCCTTGCAACCTTCAAGGACTTTCCGCATGCGGTTTTTTTCAGCACGCAGTTTTCTAAGGCGATCTTTCAGATCCGACTGGTCTTCGTAAGGGGTGTTCCGGATCTGCATCTCCAAGTGTTCAACTTCTCGAATCAGTTGGTAAAGGTCTTTTGCAATCAATCTGATGCTCATGGCCGTTTGATACAAACTCCTGAATTCATGTTCCAAGTTTTGTCTTGACAATATTTAAATATAATAACAGGATGGGCATTTAACAATGAAAAAATAATCGACGCCATCCTTACTTTCCCGGACCCATATGCCGGATCCGGTTCATAACCGTTATTTATCGTGTCATGGGTCACATTGGGGCGGGCTCTTTTTGTGGTATAAATCAAGCCTTTTTCATGAAACAAAGTTCCCGGAAAATTGCAAAGGTTTCCTTTAAAACCACCCTTGCCAATCTGAAACCCCTCTGGACCTATTTTGTGGAGAATCGATGGGCCCTGGCCATAGGGGTTCTGTGCCTGCTCATCGTCGATTTTCTCCAACTGATGATTCCCCTGATTATCAAGAAGGCCATCAATTTCCTGGTGATTCGGACCTCCGAAACCGGCGCACTTCTGGTCAGGCAGGCGGCAATCATCGGCATTATTGCGATTTGCATCGCTTTTTTACGCTATGTGTGGCGCCATATGCTGCTGGGCCATTCCAGGAAAGTGGAGCAGGGCCTGCGGAACCGTCTCTACGGTCATATTCAAACCCTGTCCCTGTCTTTTTTTCACAGAACGAAAACCGGGGATCTGATGGCTCGGACCATCAATGATATCAACACGGTGCGCATGGCCTGCGGCATGGGGCTGGTGGCGCTGGTGGACGGCGTTGTCCTGGGTACCGCCGCCATCGGGTTCATGATCAGTATCGACTGGCGGCTGGCGCTTATTTCACTGATTCCCGCCCCTGTCGTGGTGGTGCTGACGTTGATGCTTTTCAACCAGATGTCGGCGCGGTTTGAGCGGGTCCAGAAAAGATTTTCCGACCTCACGGAACAGGCCCGTGAGAGCTTTTCCGGCATCCGGGTGATCAAGGCCCATCAGCGCGAGCAATGGGCATACGAGAGGATGAAGGCCCGGGGAGAGCAATACGTTGGGAAAAGCATGAATTTGGCGAAGACCCTAGCCCTCTTTTTCCCTCTCATGACCCTGATCACCAATGCGGGTCTTGCGGTGGTGATTCTGCTGGGCGGCCGGTACACGATTATCGGAACCATCACGCCCGGTGATTTTGTTGCGTTTATCAGTTATTTAAACCTTCTCACCTGGCCGGTTATGGCCACGGGGTGGATGCTCAGCCTGATTCAACGGGGGGCGGCCTCCATGCGGCGCATCAACAATATCCTTAATGAGTGTCCGGAGATACAGGATCCGGAGGGCGAAAAGGAAGCCAAAACGCTTTCTGAAAAACCCCGCGGGCCCATTGAATTTCGCGGACTCGATTTCCAATACCCCGGCCGGAATGAATATGCACTCAAAAATATCCATCTTAAAATTCTTCCAGGGGAGACCACTGCCATTGTGGGACGTGTTGGCTCGGGAAAGACCACGTTGCTGCAGATCATTCCGCGACTCCTGGACGTTCCCGAAAATACGGTTTTTGTGGACGGACGGGATATTCGAAAAATATCGCTTGGAACACTTAGAGGGAGCATCGGGTTCGTGAGTCAGGATGTCTTTATCTTTTCGGATTCCGTTTACAACAACGTGGCCTTCGGGAATGACAGGGTTAAGGATGCAGCCGTGCGGCAGGCCCTTGACATCGCGGGTATACGCGATGAAATGGAGGCGCTGGACGATGGCCTGGAAACACTTCTGGGCGAAAGAGGGATTACCCTTTCAGGTGGCCAGCGCCAAAGGCTCACCATTGCGCGGGCGGTTGCCGGGAATTTTTCAATTCTCATCCTGGACGACGCACTCAGCATGGTGGATACCCGTACTGAAGAGGGGATTTTGAACCGCATTCTGGATCTTCGGCAAAACCGGACCAATGTGATTGTCTCCCACCGGGTTTCCACCATTCGCCGGGCGGATCGAATATTTGTCCTTGAAAAGGGCCGGTTGAAGGAGGAAGGGAGTCACGAAAGCCTGGTCAGGCAGGGGGGGATCTATGCGGACCTGTACGAGGAGCAGCTTCTGGATGAGGCCCTTGAAAACGGAGGCGTGAATTCACCATGATGGGGGACTTCGGATACGCCGAGGAAGGGAAGCTGGGAAAGCCTTATAATCTAAGACTGATGAAAAGGCTGGCGCATTTTGCACGCCCCTACACAAAAATGGTTTTGGCAGGACTTCTGCTGTCGATCCTGGTGGCGCTTTTCGATCTCTGCGTGCCGTACCTCACGAAGATTGCCATTGACCGCTATATCCTGGCGTCCTGGTATGAAGTCAGTGGGGAGATGCTGTCCGCGCCCGCTTACGGGGATCTGAAAGAGCGCTACGGACCACTATTGGAGAAAAGCACGGTTCCTTCCGTATATTTCATCTCCAATTTGAACCTGAAAAAGATAGATCCCGCGGATTTACATTTCTTGAAGGCCCGGGGACTTCTCGGTTCCAAACGTCTTTATCGGGTGGGGTCGGACCGGAAGATCACACGGTGGTTTCCGGAAGGTCATCCGGGCATTTATAAAATGGCGGACGGTGCGGCGATGGTTCCCAGTGAAGAACTGGAGCGTCTGCCGAAAAAGGAGCTCCTGCAAATCAGAGCCGGCGATATCAGCGGGGTGACACGGGTGGCGGGCGCTTTTTTTGTCTTGCTTTTGCTTTCTCTGGGGTTCAACTATTTCGAGTACTATATCATGGAGCTGACCGGTCAGCGGATCATGCACGATATGCGCATGAAACTCTTTGAACGGATGGCGGCACAGACCCTACGGTTTTTTGACCGATATCCCGTTGGGACCCTGGTCAACCGCGTCACCAATGATATCGGAAACCTCAACGAAATGTTCAAATCCGTGCTGGTTACCCTTTTTAAGGACCTTTTCATGGTCGTGGGAATCCTGGGTGTTCTGCTCTATCTTAACCTGCGCCTGGCATTGCTCTGTTTCATTTTGCTCCCCATTATTTTCGGTCTGACCTTCTTTTTCAGTTCCATGGCGCGTGAAGTGTTCCGGGAACTTCGAAGCACGGTTTCCAGAATAAGCGCGTTCCTGCAGGAGCGGATCAGCGGCATGCGCGTCATCCAGCTCTTCGTGAGGGAAGCATCCCAGATGAAGCGCTTTGAAGATCTTAACCGGAAGAACTATCAGGCAGGGATGAAACAGATCCGCATTTTCGCCCTGTTCATGCCCCTCATGGAACTACTGTCGACTTTGGCCATCGCCTTTTTAATCTGGTACGGCGGTGGGCAGGTGTTGCAGGAAGAAATGACGCTGGGCGTCCTGGTGGCCTTTATCGGTTACATTCAGATGTTTTTTAAACCCATCCGGGATATTTCCGAAAAATATAATATCATGCAAATGGCCATGGCCTCCATGGAGCGCATCTTTGAATTCATGGACAAAAAAGAGGTGCTGCAACAATCCGCATCTCCGCAAAACCCTTCCCACCTTCGGGGACACCTGGTATTTGATCATGTCTCTTTCGGTTATGACCCGGAAAAGAGGGTTCTCCATGACGTCTCCTTTGAGGTGAAACCTGGGGAGACCGTTGCCTTGGTCGGCGCCACAGGATCGGGTAAAACAACGGTGGTGAGTTTGATGGAGCGGTTTTACGATCCGGATCAGGGTCATATCACCTTGGATGGCATCGATCTGAGAGAATGGTCCAATGAAGGCCTGAGAAAGGCTGTGAGCCTCTGCATGCAGGATGTGTTTATTTTTTCGGGAGCCGTGTGGGATAATATTTCCCTGGGCCGGAAGGACCTTGAAGATGATGCGGTGCGCCGTGCCGCTGAGACCGCCAATGCCCTGGGATTCATCGAGAAACTGGAGGGCGGGTTTTTGCAGGAATTGGGTGAGCAGGGGGCCAGTCTTTCAGGGGGGCAGCGCCAGCTCCTATCCTTTGCCCGAGCCCTGGCCAATGATCCCCGCCTGCTCATTTTGGATGAAGCCACCAGCAGCGTGGATCCTGAAACCGAACGTCTCATCCAGTTGGCCATCTCAAAGATGGCCCACAAGCGGACTACCCTGGTGGTGGCCCATCGCCTTTCCACCGTGAGGGACGCGGACCGGATCATGGTAATGCACCATGGCCGAATCCGTGAGCAGGGCACCCATGAAGAATTGATGGCCATGGAAGGGCTTTATTACAAGCTGAGCCGCCGTTGGGCGCTTGGGGCCGCGGTTGACGGAATTTGATCGGGTTGGCGGGCGTTGGTTGTTTCTTTAGCAAAAGAAACACAAAAAGTACTGCCACCCGTCGTGAGGCAGCCGTCACGGTCTTTAATAAACTTACAGTCTGATATTCGCCCGGAGCACAGGTCGGTATCCGTCGGGATGTAAGGGCATCTTCTGGTTTCGAAACTGACTGAAAAACCCATCCGCTCTGAGAAGACCTTGATTCTCAAAAGATCCGCACCGGCGCCGCCCGCGTTGAACTGATACGGTCTTTTTGAGGAATACATATCCGTGTCCTGCGTGTGAAAGAATCCCCCGAAGATGAGATCCCGGTTGGTCTTGGTAATCCCCACGCCGTAATCTTGAAAAGCGACTTCAAGGCCCGTATCCGACAAATCTGCACGAATCTCGACAAGCCCTTCATCAGGTGTGTTTTCGATGGCGTTTTTCAAAATGCCGGATAACACTTTTTCAAGGACGCTACGGTCCATCAACAGCTGAAAATCGCTATCCACGCGTAATGTAATTTCAAGATCCCTTTTCCCCATGCCGACTTGGGCCTCCTGTAAAAGGTTTTCCAGGAAAGGCTTTAGTCGAATGTTTTCCAGTTTGGTTTTGGAAATGGCAAACAGAGCGTCCAGGCGTTGGGCGATAAGGTCCAGGATTTCTTTTTTTTGAGGGTCGGAGAGGTCATTGAAGGCATCCACCAGATCGGCAGCGTTTTCAATGATGCTCAGAATGCGAAGTTGCTCGGCCACAGGGCGCTGATTCAGGATGTCATCGATTTTGACTTCCAGGTCCACCAGCCGTTCGATTTGACGTCGTCCACGTTGGTAGGTTTTTGATACACTGGGGTTTTCATCTTGGTTCACCAGTTGATAAAGCCGCCCGAACGTGGCGGCCAGCACCGCAAGCGGCGTTTTCAGCTCGTGACTTAAATGGTTGATGACCCGCTCTTTGGCTTTGTCCAGGACCTTGAGATCATCATAAAGCTTTGCGTTTTCGAGGGCGATGGTAATGTAGTGGCTGACGGCCAGAAGCAATTCCTGATCATCGGGGGTAAAAGGCCCCGTTGATTTATTGATGACCTGAAGGGTGCCGATGCAATCGCCCCTTCGATTGATGAGGGGAACGCACAGCATGTTCCGCGTTTTAAAGTGGGTTTTTTGATCAACGCCGGGATAGAAGCGGGAATCGCCGTAGGCATCATTAATGATCTGGGGTTCTCTATTTTGAAAGACCCAGCCGCAAATCCCCTTATGGGCCGAAAAACGAATCTCGTTGGTTTCAAGATCCGTGGAAACCCTTGACCACAGCTCATTTTCTTCTGAATCGAAGATAAACACCGAACATTTTTCCGTGCCCATGAAATGGCGGGTTCGGTCCATAATGACGTCGAACAGGACATCCATATCTATTTCGGACACGATCACCCGGCCCAGATCCATGACCATGCGGTGCTGGTCAAGCTGATTTTCCAGTGCTTTCACCTTTTCATGGGAGGATGTATGGCGTTTTTCATTCATGGGATGATGTTACACAATAAAAACTTTTTTGGGAACCCGGCTGATCATTCGTGAACCGGTTTCAGTGATGGTAAAAACACTTTCGATGCCTGCACCGAATTCATTGATGAAGTTGATTTTGGGCTCGATGCACAGTGTCATGCCCGATTGAAGAAGGTCTTCGTTCCGCGCGCTGATGATGGGTTTTTCAACCAGATCAAGGCCAATGCCATGCCCCACGAAAGATACCTTGTATCCGGGCGGGCCCAGATAGGTTTCCCCGTAGCCGAGGTCGTTGGCCTTTTGAACGGAGATTTTAAAGAGCTTATTGATGGGGAGTCCGGGTTTGGCTGCTTCCAGAATGGCGTCATGGATTTCAATGGTTGCCATACAGGCTTTGAGGGCTTTCGGGGGCATGGAATCGATGGCGAACATGCGGGTTTCGTCCATGTGGTAGCCGTTAAATATAAAGCCCAGATCGATCAGGATCGGTTCATGGGCGGCCATCTTCCGGAACCCGGCACCCATGGGAAAAGCCGCACTGGTTCCCTCCCCGCTGAATGGAGAGTCCAGAAGACCCATTTTACCGCCGTTGGGTCCGCTCAATACATGCCATGGATAGATCTCGGACTGGTAATCCCGCACCCGCAGTTTTCCGCCGTGCCCGATTTTTCTGGCAAAGGCTTCATAGAGGCCTGCAAATTCCATCTCCGTATACCCTGCCTTCAGATGGTTTTCCATGTATTCAAAAGTTCTGGCGGAAAGCTTTGCCGTATTTTCCAACTGATCGATTTCCCAGGGAGATTTTAGGCTTCTGACCGCATGAATGAGCGGAGATCCGTCCAAATACTGTTTTACGGGAAAAAGCTGTCTGTAAAAATCAAAATGGGTGACGGGGAGGACGTCCAGTTCAAAGGCCATAGATTCGGGCAGCCGGCCGAAAAAATCGATAATTCGTCCCGGTACTTCTTTGGAAGATGAAATTTCGATGATATGGGGAATGGCTGATTCTTCTCTGGCGCGAGGAGCGAACCGTTTGATCAGAAGGAGTGGATCTCCCTGGGCGGGAATATGAAGAAATCCGTTCTGTGCCGTTCCTGCGAAATAAAGCAGGTCCACCCGCTGAACCACAAAAAGTGCGTCAACGTTTATTTTCCTGAGACTTTCCTGAATATGCCGGATACGGCTGTCGATTTCAATTTTGGGAATTCTAAAGGATGTTGTCATGATGAATGTTTTGTTCGTGTTTGATTTTTATACCTTTCGTGGTTATCATAGTGGAAAATAAGGAGTGTGACCACATATGATTACCGAACGGGGTATTATTGATAAAATCAAAGGGCGTAAAGCCACGGTGAAAATCCAGCGGAGTTCCTCATGCGCCTCATGTGAATCCCGCGATTCATGCGAGGTTCACAAAGGAAAACCCATGGCAATTGAAGTGGACAATCGCCTGAAAGCACAAGAGAAGGACCTGGTCGAGATCAGCATGCCCTCGGGGACTTTTCTGGTCCTCTCACTTTATGTCTATTTTATTCCCGTTGTGGCGCTCATCAGCGGCGCCTATGTAGGCGGAACTTTTCTGGCGCCGCGTCTGGGGTTGAATGCCACGGGCTGTTCCGTTGTTCTGGGGTTTCTGACCATGGCTGCCGCCTTCCTGATCCTGCGATATTTTGACAAGACACCGGGGGCCAACCGGAAATACCGCCCCAAAATGACGCGCATTGTAAAACGGGTTTCAGGGTAAATCAACATCCGACAATAAAAAACGGGATTTTCCGTACCTTCGGAAATCCCGTTTTGCGCGTTTATCTTCCAGAAAAGACTTTCTAAACCATCCCTTTAAAGGCGAAAAATGCCAGTGAGAGCATGCCGGCGGTTACCAGACCGATGGAGGTATCCTGCAAAGGTTTGGGCACCCGCGCCAGAACGATTCGCTCGCGAAGGCCCGCGAAAAGAACCAGGGCCAGGCCAAATCCAATGGCATAGGCGAAGGACGACACCAATGCCTGCATGAAACTGTATTCCTCCATGATATTAATGAGGCATACGCCCATTACGGCACAGTTGGTGGTAATGAGGGGCAGAAATATGCCGAGGCCCGCATAGAGGGTGGGAATGGATTTACGCAGGAACATCTCCACGAACTGCACCAGGCATGCAATCACCAGAATAAAGGTCAGGGTTCGCAGGTATTCCAGACCAAACGGCTTTAAAAGGAAATTGTCCACAACCCAGGTGATGGAACCCGCCATGACCAATACAAAAATAACGGCCATGGCCATGCCCGTGGCCGTTTCCATCTTTTTGGATACGCCTAAAAACGGGCAGTTCCCCAGATATTGCATCAACAGGATGTTGTTGACGAAGATACAACTGACAATGAGTATGAGGTAGTCGGTCATCGGTTCACTCCTTGATCGATTATTTCTTGCCCAGTATATTCATGATGCACAGCATGAGCCCGAGACAAACAAATGCGCCAGGCGCCTGAACCATGAAACCGAAGGGCTGAAAGGACTCTCCAAAAACGGGCATGCCATAAAATGTGCCGGACCCCAGGATCTCTCGAATGGCGCCAAGGGCACCCAGGGACAGGGTGAACCCAAGGCCGATGCCGAGCCCGTCGGCAAGGGAGGGGATGACCTTGTTTTTAGCGGCGAATGCTTCCGCGCGTCCCAGCACGATGCAGTTTACCACAATCAGAGGAATGAAAATCCCCAGACTGAGGAAAAGTGGATATGCAAATGCCTGCATGAGCAACTCCACAACCGTCACGAACGTGGCGATCACCGCGATGAAGCATGCGATTCTCACCTTTTTGGGGATGACGTTTCGAAGCAATGAAATAAGGACATTGGAACATATGAGGACAAATGTGGTGGCTACGCCCATGCCGATCCCGTTTTCCACCCCCTTGGTCACAGCCAATGTGGGGCAAAGACCCAACACCAGCCGAAAGGGTGGGATCTCCGCCCAGAGTCCTTTGGTAAATTCCTGAACAACCGTTTTTGCCATAGCCGATGATCCCCCTATCCTTGAGAGGCTTGCATTTTCTTTTTGAGTTCGTCCTTCAGACGCTTGTAAATTTCTCCCGCTTGAACGACAGCTGCGGAGACGCCCCGTGAAGAAATGGTGGCGCCGCTGAGAGCGTCGATCTGCCCACCGTCCGCCTTGACTTTGAATACGTCGGTGATGGGTTGATCATTGAATTGTTTGCGAAAATCAGGGTCTGTTTTTGCTCTTGCCCCGACTCCCGGCGTTTCGCTGTGAGTGGTTACGGCCACGCCGACAATTTTATCCGTTTCCGTGTTAATAGCCGTGATAACGCCAATGTCGCCTCCGAAGCCCTTACCGTAGGTTTCAAAGGCTACCACATCCTTCTTGCCGTTAAATTCCCCTACAAAGAAATCCCTTTCCTTGCCCTGGTCTTCAAGTTTGAATCGGTCCTGAACGGGATTGTTGGTGCATCCTTCCATGATGAGGTTGATGGCAGGGCCTTTAACGAAAACCAGTTGCTGATACTCAATGCGGTCCTTTGTGGCGTCTCGAACGGCGGCAAGAACACCTCCGGAGATGACGCTGAAGATCACGATCACAATGAAGAGTTTAAACATATCACGCATTTTCCATCTCCTTTCCAAGGGCCTTGGGCCTGATCTTATCCAGTAACGGATTTGCGAGATTCAGCATCAGAATGGCAAATACCACACCGTCCACCATGGCGCCGATGTTTCGAATGAGTACCGTGAGAAATCCCGCCAGCGCGCCGTATATGAGCATTGGAATAAAGTTAACCGGGGAAGAAGAGTCTTCGGTGGACAGGAAAAATGCCCCGATCAATGTGTATCCTGTTAAGAGATGAAAGAACGGTCCCGCATAAACATCCGGGTTCGCCGCGTTAAAAATAAGCGCGGTGATGAAAACACCCGCCAGAAAAGAGAGGGCGATTTCCCAGCGGATAAACCCTCTAAGAATCAGGTAGATCCCTCCGATGATCAGGCCGAGACCGAAAGTACTTCCGATCCCGCCGATTTGAGCGCCCATCAGCAACGCCCCCGCACTGAACTCCGAAATCGCTTCCACACCGAAATATTTAAGCGTGGACAGGGGATAGACCATGGGAAATCCCAGTTCGTAATTGAGCAGGGCTTCGTTAAAGTCCATGATCCCTTTCCAGGAAAGAAAGAGCATGGCAATGGCCACCAATGCGGGGTTGAGCGGGTTGCATCCGATGCCGCCGAAAATCTGTTTTCCCACCACGATGGCCAGGAAGGTGCCGATGAGCACCACCCACCAAGGCGTGGCGGCGGGAAGAAGCATGCCGATCATCAGGCCGATGACGGCGGCATTACCGTCGCCGATGCTGATGGGGCGCTTCATGATCAGATTCATGACCAGTTCCCAGATCATGGCACAGGATATGGAAAATGTGATCACACCCAGCGCCGGCGCCCCGTACTGATAAATACCCATGAGAACGGCAGGTATGGCGGCCAGCATGATATTATAGCTTTTGCTGGCGATGCTGCTACCGTTATGCCAGTAAGGGGCATGTGAGCTGACAAACAGCTTGCGATTATCCATTAGCGCTTTCCTCCGCTCTTTCCATCAGCGACAATTCATATTTCCCCAGCATGATATAGTGGAAAACAGGAATTTTCGCTTCGCATACATAACTGCAGAGTCCGCATTCAATACAGGAGAGAAGGTCGTATTCACGGGCGGCGTTTTCGTACTGGCTGTTTTCAAGGAGTCGCACCAGCATATTCACGGGGATGCGGACCGGGCATGCCCTGATGCATTCACCGCAATTGATGCAGGGGTCATTGCCGTTTAAAACAATCCGGTCTCTACCCTGTACCATTATGGCGTCGGTATCCGGCAAAATGGGCATTTCTTCCGTATAAATACTCCTCCCCGTCATGGGGCCGCCCATGACCAGTCTGTCCCCCTGTTCCATTGGGATTTGGAGTGCTTCAAGAACCGAATGGATCGGCGTTCCCACGCGAACCCTGACAACTTGGGTTTTTTCGTCTTTTCCGATAACGGTCACCATCTTGGCAACCGGCGGTTTTCCTTCCGTTACGGCGGATTTCAGTGACGCCACGCCTTCCGCACTGATAAACCCGACGCCCAGGGACATGCTGTCCATGCCGGCGGGCACTACCTTTTTCAACACATCTTTCATGATCATTTCGGGCAGGCTGTTGGGGTAAGAGGGAGCGACGGTCAAGACCTCGACACCTGACTTTGAAGCTTCGGTACTCAGGTAGTTCGGCACCACCAGAACAACTTTCGGATTCCCGGTTATCTTTTTTAGATATTCGATGCCTTCCTTGAGATCGTCGGCTTTGGATTTTACGATCATCTGTTGGGTCGTTACCAGAAGATCCTTGTCCATGCCGTTGACCACAATGGTCTCTAAAGGCGTTTTCGGATGAATTAACGCGTTTAGATCGGCGGCTCCCGGAAGTTCACTGAGATACCGGCCGGTTTCTTCAGGTTCTTCTGTCTGAACGGCCCTGGCAAAATCTTCATCAAACTCATCGGTCTCCGTGACGTCAATGCTGACGGAGAGAAGCGGTTTTCCCAGATACCCCTTCTTTTTCGCAACATTTGAAATGGCGCCCGTCACCGTCGAGGTGAATGCGGCCTTTGAAAATGGTGAAACCCGCAAATTTTGGCCGGTCTTTATTTTATCGCCCGCTTGAAACGACAAATCATTAATGGCGGAAGGGGGGGCTTCCACAAACAAAACAGCCCGTTCCGAAACGGGAATGTCCTTTATATCCCCCTGTTCCGGCCCGTCAATGCCGGCATAAGCGAGTTTGGGTTTTCCGCAACCGAAAAACGGTCTTTTTATCATAATTTCCTCCCGCCCATGAAAAATTGTTTAATCCGTTCATGGGTAACAGATGCTTCATAAGAGAAATCTACATCGTATGACACTGTCCGCATTCCACCGGCCCGCTGCCACCTTCATCGTGGCAGCCTTTGCATTGTTCGTGCAATACGTCCACCCGTTTCGGCGCTTCTTCACCGTCCGGGGTGTGACACTCACTGCATGCGGCGGGGGTATCTCCTTCCTCCTCGATGTCATGATGACAGTCAGAGCAACTGATGCCGTAGCCATCTTCTGAAAGGTGTGTCTTATGGTCAAAGAGCACGTTGCCACCCGTATTTTTGAACATGATTCGGATGGGACTTTCGGGGGCTTTTTGTGCAAAGGCCGCATAACAGACAACCCCGACCAGCAGAAAAACCGCTGCCATACAATAGGCGAGGGTTTGAAGCGCTTTTTTATCCATGATGATTTTCCTTAAATTCCCAATATTGTCGACTAATTATGGTGACGAATAGGGATACGTTTATGAAATCCCCCCAAGAAATTCAGCCACCTTTTACTGAAAAGGAGTTCCTTTTGTCAAGAGTGTTTTATCGTTTTTGTGAGGAAAAGTGAAAGGCTAACTACTTGACAGCACAGGATGGTTTTGTTAGAAGCTTTCAGAGTCCGTAAGCGCTGATGAACTTGTTCATACAGATCCTTTCCCGTCATGCTTCAAACAGTTGTTTCCTATGCACTATGAAGGGCCCATTTACCGTCCTCCCAGCGAAGCGGACAGCCTGCTCGTACAGGCAACCGTGGGCTGCCCTCACAACAAATGCACTTTTTGTATGGTTTACAAGAAGGGCCCCCGTTTCAGGGTGCGTTCCGTTAAAGGAATTGAGGCGGATTTGCGGGAAGCCCGGAGGAGCTATGGCAGCAGGGTTCAAACGTTGTTTTTCCCGGCGGGAAACACCATTGCAATGCCTGTCGAAGATCTGATTCGTATCTGCTCCTGTGCGCGATCCCTTTTTCCCGAACTCAAACGGATTACGGTATACGGTTCTTCCCAGTACATTCACAGAAAAGGTTTGAAAAACCTGGCCAGACTGAAGAAAGCGGGTTTGTCCAGAATACATGTGGGCCTTGAAAGCGGGGATGATGTGGTTCTAAGAAAGATCAAGAAAGGAACCCATGCTGAAGAACAGATAGAAGCGGGATTGTGGGCCAGGGAGGCTGGAATTGAATTGAGCGTCTACTTATTGCTGGGAATCGGTGGTCGCGAAAGGACGCTGCAACACGCTCAGAATACCGCGTCGGTCCTGAATGCCCTGAACCCGGATTTTATTCGTGTCCGTACTTTCCTTCCAAAACAAAACACCCTGATGCTCCATCAGATTCGGAAAGGGGAATTCCAGGTTCTTTCCCCCCATGAGGTGCTGGCGGAATTATCCGGTATCATTAAAAGGCTTGATGTTACTTCCAAGATAAGAAGCGACCATTACACCAACTATCTGGACGTTTCAGGGGATATGCCGTCTGACAGGGACCGAATGCTCCATACCATCGAGAAGGGCCTCATGCAGGACGAGCGTTTTTATAGACCGGTTTATGTCGGGACGCAGTGATCCGGTTTCGGTGGGCACTTTCCAGGTGCTCGAAGGCTTGAAAATGAGCGCTTCGTTGTTACAATGCATCCCATATGAATCATATCGCTTCCATAGACATGGGCAGCCACACGGCGCGAATGCTTATCGCGCGGGTTAACGAGGACGGCAGGACATTTGAGCCTTTATTGCGGAAAAGGTCCTATATTTACCTGGCAAAGGACTTTGACCCCGTCTTGAAACGGCTTTCGACGGTAGGATCGTCGCGTACCTCAGCGGTTCTCAGGGATTTTTCCGAAGCCATGGAACACTGGCAGGTAACCCGCATCGTAGCCATTGCCACGGGTGTTGTGAGGGAAGCCGCCAACAGGGATGATTTTCTGGCGGAAATACTGAAGAAGACTGGTCTTGCGGTAACAGCCATTTCAGGTGAAAAGGAAGCGCTGTTGACCGGCAGGGGCGCCCTTCAAGCGCTTAATATCAAAACGCCCCCCTTTTTTGTTTTTGATCTCGGTGGGGGAACCACTGAGGTTGTATGCCACGGGAAGGAGGGCCTGATGGTGGACTCCCTGCCGTTGGGGGCCATGGTTTTAACCAGGGCATTTTTGTCATCAGATCCCCCCGGTCATAAAGAGATGACAGGTCTCTTGAAGCACATTGACCAGTTGATACATGAAAAATGCCCCGCTTTTGAGGCCCGGGGACCGGTGATAGGGACCGGCGGCACCGTTGCAGCGCTTTATGCACTGCAAAAGGGCACTTCACTTTCTGCCCTCGCCCCTGAAAAGATCAATGGTTTTTCCCTGTCGCTTTTTGAGATTGAGGCCTGCCTTGAAAAGATGCGTCCATTGACGACAGCCCAAAGGATAGAACGCCTTGGACTGGATCAGGGCCGTGCTCAGATTTTGTTGGCCGGTACCGCAGTGGTTTCGAGGCTCTTGCAATATTTGAACGCCGGGGCGCTGCTGGTCAGTATGAACGATCTTCTGGAGGGGGCTTTGCTGGCGTTACTCGAAGGAGAACAATATGGATAAAAGGAACATTCAATTTGGTTATACATTTGATGATCTCATCCTCATTCCGGACCGGTCGGCCGTGTTGCCCACCGAGGTCGACGTGCAGACCCGTTTATCCCGTCATATCAAGCTCAGCATTCCTGTGGTTTCAGCGGCCATGGACACGGTAACGGAGGCCGAAACGGCCATTACCATGGCCCGGCACGGGGGGATCGGATTTATTCACAAGAACATGAGCATCGAACGGCAGGCCCTGGAGGTGCAGAAAGTCAAAAAGTCCGAAAGCGGCATGATCGTCGATCCCATTACCATCGAGCCCGATCGGAAAATTCATGAAGTGCTGGAGATTATGGAACAGTACAAAATTTCCGGTGTACCGGTGGTCGAGGGGGAGAGTCTCGTGGGCATCATCACCAACCGGGACCTGAGGTTTGAAACCAACCTGGACCATACGGTGGGGTCGGTGATGACCAAGGAGAACCTGGCCACGGCCAAGGCGGGGATCACGCTGGAGGATTCTAAAGCGATTCTGCATAAAAGACGCATTGAAAAACTGCTTGTGGTGGATGATAACGGCAAACTGGTGGGCCTCATTACCATCAAGGATATCGAAAAGATAAAGAAATATCCCAACGCCTGTAAGGACGACTTGGGCCGTTTGCGGGTGGGCGCTGCAGTGGGAGTGGGCGAAGATACCCTGGAGAGAATCAGGAGTCTCATGGACGCGTCGGTGGATGTGGTGGTGGTGGATACCGCACATGGCCATTCCGAGAGTGTGATTGAGTCAGTGGCGCTTGTCAGGAGGACTTTTCCGGAGTTGGAACTCATTGCCGGGAATGTGGCCACCGCCGCTGCTACAAAGGCCCTGATCGATACCGGCGTTGATGCGGTGAAAGTGGGCGTGGGACCGGGTTCCATCTGTACCACACGGGTGGTGGCAGGGATCGGTGTGCCGCAGATGACGGCCATCATGGACTGTTCGGAAGAAGCGCGCAAACACGGTATTCCCGTGATTGCGGACGGGGGTGTCAAGTTCTCCGGCGACATTACCAAAGCCCTTGCAGGGGGCGCCGATTCGGTCATGATCGGCAGTCTCTTTGCCGGCACCGAGGAAAGCCCCGGTGAGACCATCCTGTTCCAGGGCCGAACCTACAAGGTCTACCGGGGCATGGGGTCTCTTGAAGCCATGAAAGAAGGGAGCCGGGACCGCTATTTTCAGGAAAGAACGAAGCAGGACAAGAAACTGGTGCCGGAAGGGATCGTCGGTCGTGTGCCCTACCGGGGGACCCTGGCGGATACGGTTTATCAATTGGTGGGCGGATTGCGGTCCGGCATGGGATACTTGGGATGCGCCGACGTGGCGGAGTTGCAGACCAAACCGAAATTCATTCAGATCACCCCCGCCGGCCTTCAGGAAAGCCACGTGCACGATGTCATCATCACGAAAGAGGCGCCTAATTATCGCATCGAATAGTCCGAAAGGTATTGAAATATGGATGTGGATCTTTTTTCAGAAAAAATTCTGATTCTGGACTTTGGCTCACAATACACCCAGCTCATCGCCAGGCGGGTGCGGGAGGCAAAGGTCTACTGCGAAATTCATCCTTTTAATATGGAATTGGATGCCATCAAGGCCTTTTCTCCCAAAGGAATTATTCTGTCCGGGGGGCCCGCCAGTATTTACGATGAAAACGCACCCATGGCCCATGAAGGGCTTCTTGAACTGGATATCCCCATGTTGGGCATTTGCTACGGCATGCAGTTCATGACGCATTTGCAAGGCGGTCAGGTGGCCCGGTCGGGTGATCGTGAATACGGAAGCGCCACCATGACCATTCGGGATGACAAGGATCTGTTTTACGGATTTGAAAAAGCGGATGAATGGACCGTATGGATGAGTCACGGGGACCGTATCGAACAGATGCCTGATGGATTTGAAGTCCTTGCCAGCAGCAAAAACAGTCCCGTGGCGGCCATGGTGGATGCCTCCCGGCAACTTTTCGGTGTGCAGTTTCATCCGGAAGTGGCTCATACGCCCGAAGGTCCTAAAATTCTATCCAATTTTCTCTTTCGTGTCTGTGGCTGCGAACCCTCCTGGACCATGGCGTCCTTTGTCAGCAGAACCGTGGAGACCCTTCGTGAGAAGTTGGGGGGCAAACGGGTTATCTGCGGATTGTCAGGTGGGGTGGACTCTTCGGTGACGGCGGTGCTGCTTCATGAGGCCGTGGGGGACAATCTGTCCTGCATTCTGGTGGACAATGGTCTTTTAAGGAAAGATGAGGCCCGGAAAGTGGTGGCGGTTTTTCAAGAATATTACGGGATTGATTTACACCTGGTGGATGCTTCGAAACATTTTCTGGACTGCCTAAGCGGGGTGACAGATCCGGAAGAGAAACGGAAAATCATTGGCCGGGAATTCATCAATATTTTTGAAAAGAAAGCGGCCGAACTGGGTTCTGCCCAGTATCTGGCTCAGGGCACGCTGTACCCGGACGTGATCGAAAGCGTTTCTTTCAAAGGTCCTTCCGCCACCATCAAAAGCCACCACAACGTGGGCGGGTTGCCCGAGGTGATGAATCTGAAATTGGTGGAACCGTTAAGAGAGCTTTTTAAGGATGAGGTACGTGAGGTGGGGATTGAATTGGGGCTGCCACGGGAACTGGTCATGCGCCAGCCGTTTCCGGGTCCCGGCCTTGCCATCCGAATCCTTGGGGAGATCACCGCCGAACGCCTTGAGATTTTGCGGCTGGCCGATGTCATTGTGCTGGACGAAATCAAAATGGCCGGACTGTACGAAAAGGTATGGCAGTCGTTCGCCGTGCTTCTGCCGGTCCGCACCGTGGGTGTAATGGGGGATGAACGGACCTATGAAAATGTGATTGCCGTCCGTGTTGTGGACAGCCTCGATGCCATGACCGCCGACTGGTCAAAAATTCCCTACGAGGTCATGGGCAGAATTTCCAACCGCATCATCAACAGCGTTAAAGGTGTCAATCGAGTGGTCTATGATATCTCTTCAAAACCCCCGGGCACCATTGAGTGGGAGTAGGTGCGAATTTTTTGCGCCATGCCCTTGGATTTATCGCCATCCCAATCATTGAGCGCAAATGACGGTTGGATGTAGCCAACAGCCTGATATCATTTGCAAATAATGTCACAATGTTTTGTATTTATCAAGTATATGTTATTGAAAACAGTTGATGTTGCAATAAAAGCCCTTGATTTTCAAGTAAAAGGGGGTATTTTCCGCTTCCAGTGTTATTAAGTATATGTTATAATGACCCACAAAACATATACTTAATATCTGGAGGCAACATGGGCAAAATTACAGAAGGAGAGCTCGCCAGGATTCTGAACTCACTGGAAGAAAAGAAAATTTTCACCCTGGACACCCTGGTATCATTTCTAAGTTGTTCCGTTCCGACAGCTCGGTTGAAACTGAAGCAATGGGGGACCTATACAAGCTATAATCAGAATGGACGTTATTATACGATGCCTTCGGTCCCTCGATTTGACGATAACGGATTGTGGCATTACAGGGAAATTTATTTCTCTCAATACGGCAATCTGAAAAATACAATCATTCAACTGGTATCGGATTCTTCCTTCGGTTTAACGGGAAAAGAGATTGGAGCCATTGTACGTCTTGATCCTCGGTCGTTTTTGCACCATTTCCGAAACACGAAAGGCATTCAAAGGGAGAAAAGAGACGGTGTCTATGTGTACTACGCCAGTAATGCCGTTACGTATGAACAGCAAAAGAAACGTCGCGAAATGCTGGAACATCCATCCGACGAATTTGTTTCCGATACCAAGGCGGTGGTTATTCTGTGTGCACTGATCAAGCATCATGGGATCGGTTTTGAGGCCATCATAGCGTTACCTGAGATTCGAATGCATCAGATTTCCCCGAAGGCCGTTCATAATTTTCTGGAGCATCACGGTCTTATAAAAAAAACTCCGGCTACAAAGCGGTAAAGCTCCTTAGCAGCTGCATAAAAGGGTTGGTTTCGGGGGTTCGTTCGGGAACCCTGTTCCCCACCGACGATTCACTTTTATCCTGAAGCGGAACGGTGCAATGAATGTGGTACCCGATTACAAGTTTTGAAAAGCTGGAGAAAAACGGTTGTGACCATGGATATCGGAGCATTTGAAGCCCGGGAAACCATATTGGAGTGTCCGAAGGATCAAAAGATCTTCAGTTCACGTCAGTTACGGTCTCTCGCCCCCGATAAATGCACTTAGCGTCCAAGTCACAATAACATGGACAAACGCTATGCCTCATACATAACTTCCTGAGGCATTATTTTGTAATTCCATTCGCCATGAAAACTTGCTCGCTCAATGTTCAGCTGGGCCATTTCATCATCTCCTACTTTAAGACCCTTTTCATATTGCGCATCATCAATATTAGCTTCTATTTTCAAGCCTTTTTTGGTCGTAGTGTTTGAAATCAGGTTAATTATTGTTCCCAGACTGTCCAATGGCCGCCCGCGCCAGTTTTTGCTTATGAAAGAAAACATTTGATGCTCGATTTTGTTCCATTTGCTTGTCCCGGGCGGAAAATGACAGATGCTGATCGAGATTCCCAATTCATTTGCCAGAGACTGAATCTCTTTCTTCCACAAACGAACTCGCCATCCGTTGCTACCGCCGCCGTCTGCTGTAATAAGCAACCGGGTAGCAACGGGATATCTGAAACAACCCATTTCACTCCACCACCGCCGAATGCTTTCAACTGCAAATTGTGCTGTATCTCGACTGATACCGAGGCTTACCCATCCCTCATTACGTGTCAAATCATAGATACCGTAAGGACAAGCTTTTCCTTTTTCTTTGTCCGGAAAGTCATATGTGTTCACATTGGTTGGCTGGCCAGCGGGTTCCCACTCCATACCGTTGTTTTTATATTGGCCAATGTTTTCCTTTTTTTTGGCATCGACTGAAATAACGGGCTGACCATCGTTTTGAAAATCTTTAACCTGCTTGTATATAAAATTGAACTGCGCATCTCGATCCGGATTTTGTTTCCCCTCTTTAACTTTTCTATTGGCCTGCATGCTGTAACCCATTTTCTGGAGCATCAAGTATACAGTCTTTTGGGATACATTATGCCCTTTTTTTCGAAGGGCTTCTGATAGCTTATAAGTGCTTTTGCAGGTCCATCTGAGAGGTGACTCCGGATCACCTCTGGTAAGCGGATCTATCAGCATATCAAGGTCTTTAATCAATGCCGGGTTTTTGTCCGACAAGCGTTTACGACCACCACCAGGTTTCCGAATACGTCGCTTTACCCCATCTGCCTTACCCGTTAGTTCCTTTTTTCCTCTTCCGATGGTCACGCGTGATATACCAGTTGCCTGGCAAACAATGGTATCGCCTCCTCTGCCAATTGTATTAGCTTCTGATGCAGCCCATATTCTTTTGTCCTTCTCAGACAAGTGGGCAACCATCAACTGGAACCTTTGTTTAACCTGATTAATCAGGGCTTCCTTCTGTTGAGTTTCCATGCAGTTGACTGTAGTATGGAATTAGAGTAAAAGTCAACAGATTTGTACATGTTATTTTAACTTGCTGCCTTACGGCTTTGACATCATCGAATACATTGGCAATGAACTTTTTGTCCACTGCCGTAATGAGCGAGAAATCCGGGAAGCGCTGAATACCAGAAATATTTTCATTTCGGAACGGGAAATCGGGTATTTGGGTAGAAAATTTGTTGTTTATCTAGCTTTGGCACATGGGGAAAGTAGAGAAAAACTGGTCCAGTCAATGGCTAAACGGGGTGGCTATATTCTTCATGTCGACGGAACATGCGAGGGTGACAGCCCCCACCTGTTCTGCGGCATGGACGGAGTATCGGAATGGATCCTGGATAACATCAAAATTCCTTCTGAGAAAAAGGAGCTGCTCATTCCATTTTTCCGCCGCATCAGGAATCATTACGGCGATCCTGTTGCATTGGTACATGATATGGGTATCGGAATACTGCGTGCGGTTGAGGAAGTCTTTCCAGGTCTTCCCGACTATATTTGCCATTTTCACTTTTTGCGAGACGTGGGCAAAGATTTGCTTCTGGATGATTACCAGCTTATTATCGCCTGTCTGAGAAAGCATAATGTGAGAACATCGCTGAGACAGAAGGCC